>JASFBA010000099.1:0-66568 GCA_036172265.1 Chloroflexia bacterium | reverse complement strand
ACCCATCCCGCGCTTCAAGAACTCGAAATCGGACAAAGTTAATCCTCTTTGAGGTCCTCCTTGACCGCAGCAAAGAAGGTAAATGGCAAGAAAGATGTTTGCTAAGAGCAGGACCGAAACCAAGACTATCCTTTGGCACTTCATTGTTTTCCCTGTAATTTCCGGGAAGGTTCATTTCCCGGCGCAGTTTGGTTCCCACTTTTTCGGCATCTTTCTCTGAAAAGAGGGCCGCTGTAGACCCAGAGTGTAAACCGATTTCTGAACCGTTCCCAGGGGAGATAATAAAAACGCTGACCACTACTATTCCCACACCCACACTTCCGGACGCGACCGGATGTCTTCCAGGATGACGGCGACGATCTCTTCTAACGGGGTATCAGGGGGAAAGATGCGCCTCTTCCCAGGATCGAACTCCCACCTACCTTTTTTGTCCAGGCGCGACATCTCTACCCTAGTCTCCTTGTCGGTCTCCAAAATAGCATATAAGGCTCCGGTCTTGACCAGTTCCTTCCGGCTACGCGCCCCCGTAGCCTTCAGGATTGACGCTGCACGGCTGAGGCGCTCCGCTTCTTCTCTTGTCGTCGGACTTGGTATATGTGGAAGCCCCGCCGCCGAGATCTTTTGAATGGCGGATAGCAATTCCTTCCCATCAATGTCTACGACATAAATCGGCTCCATCTCCCTAAAGAAGCCCGGTTCAATCTGCCCATAGCAAACTAAATACGCCTTACCACGCCATACAACAATAGGCACCATCATTTTTACTTGCTTCAACAGTCTCCGCCTTTTCCAACTAGTGTAACGTATGTCAGCCCAGAACGCAAGGGTAACCAAGAACCCAAAAAAGGCATGCTCAAATCTACCTGCGCCCAAGTAGTTCGCCGAACACTGCACGTAAGTTGCCCCACTCAAGCCTGGTAACCCCGCCCTTAGCAGGATGTGGCACGCGCCTGCCTCGAGCACGATGGTTCCCAAGACCGATAGTAAAGCGGTTAGCCACACTGCCACTTCAGCTCGGCACGAGCCCTCTCCCCAAGCACGATAGACCAGCCAAAGAGTGATGTCCAGGAACACATAACTGAGGGCTATTCCAGAGAGTCCTGGAGGCAAGCCCAGGTAGAGGCCGGCCGAGATCACTGCCGTGCCTGCGACAATAGCGAGGCTGAACAGGATAGGACGAAGAAATAATAGATTGGAGCGCGAATTCTGTTTACCCTCCACGGAGCCCCACCTTTAGTAGATCGAGCACCTTCCGGCACGAGTGGCCAACGTGCCATTGGTACCCAAGTTTAAAGGGTTGCACTCCATCTTTCATCGCCGCCGACCCCAGCGCATCCTTTGCTCAGCGCTGACACTCCAACCGTCTACTCCGTTAGTAATTCCCATCCGAACTCCAGCATTTAAAATTATATTTTATCACGCAACCGGCAGTTTGTCAAATTGGGGAAGATTTTGCGGTGTTTCACATACCCCTGAGGGTACATGGGCCGGCCCCGCCAGGAACGACCAGGGGGAACACTCAACGGTCCACCAGGGCAAAGGGCGCAGGGGCCAGGGGTAGAACGTTCAACGCTCAGCAATCAACGACCATCGGGGGAGACGTCTGAGCGGCGAGGACCGAGTTGAAACCCGGCCGGCCCGGAATTCGTATTCCAGACGGTTGCACGATGGCAACCATCCGTGTTACAATGAGCCAGTGTGTTGGCCTCCCGGTCTACCGGGAGCGGAGGCAAAAGGAGGAAAGCCATGACTTCGCTGCTCAAGCGCATTCGGGATCTCGTCAGCGCCAACCTTCATGCCATGATTGACCAGGCCGAGGACCCGGAGAAAATGGTCAACGAATACCTGCGTCAACTCCAGGATCAACTCTACGAGGCCCGCACTACCGTGGCCGCGGCTATGGCCGACGAGGACAAACTGCACCGCCTGTGGACCTCCAACCAAGCCATGGCCGATGAGTGGCAGACCAAGGCCGAGGCGGCGTTGAAGGCCGGCAAAGAAGACCTGGCCAAACAGGCCCTCCTCCGCCGGCGTGCCTTCCAACAGATCGCCGATTCCTACAAGCAACAGTACGAGGCTCAGGATAAGCAGGTGGAGGAACTCCAGGAGGCCCTGGGCAAACTCGAGGCTCGCATCGCCGAAGCCCGCACCCGTCGGGAGATCATCATCGCCAAGAAGCACCAGGCCGAAACCCAGGAGGCCATCTACCGTACCGTGCGAACCCTGGGCGATAGCACCACCGCTTTCGAGGGCCTGGCGGCGATGGAAGAGCGGGTGGACGAGCGGCTGGCCCGCGCCCGGGCCATGGCCCAACTCCAGGGCGGCGTGGCTGAAGCGCAACTTGCCGATGTCGAGGCCGAGGCAGCGGTGGAAGAAGACCTGGCCGAACTGAAGAAGAAACTGGGACTGGCCTGAACCCGCCTGAGGTGGACAGGGAGGGCTAGACCGGGCCCTCCCTGTCCTGCTGGCTTACTCTGGTAGAAAGGAAGTGGCGGGGATGAGAAGGCGTAACTTGATCCTCTTTGTCGTCTTCCTTTTGGTGGCCATCGGCATCGTGGTCGGTGTCCTTGTGGGCTTTTTGCCCAAGACCAGCCAGTTGCCCGACCTCGAAATCTGGATTGTGCACGCCACCGAGGAAACCGAGTGGCTTTCGGCTGCTGCCCGGCGCTTCAACCAGGAAGGGCACCGCATCGGCGGGCAGCGCATCGTCGTCCACCTGGAGGCCATGGACAGCGGCGATGCCCTCCTCAATATCCGCGATGAAAAGTTCCTCCATCCCCCTACCGCTTGGTCCCCTTCCTCTATGCTCTGGGTCAACCTCCTGAACGCCGAGTGGTATCCCCGGCATGGCACCGACCTCATTATGCGTGTCGGCCAGTACCAGGCCACTCCACTCGTCCTTACCCCGATGGTCCTGGTGATGTGGCAGGACCGGGCCGAGGTCTTTTTGAACCACTTTGGAGAGGAACCCGACTGGGATACCATCCAGGAGGCGCTCGCTGCACCCGAGGGCTGGAAGACGCTCGGGGGGCAGGCCGACTGGGGCTATGTCAAGTTCGGCCAGACCGACCCGGTGCTCAGCAACTCCGGACTGGTGGCCATCACCCTGGCGACCTACGAATACTTTGACAAGATTCGGGGACTGACGGTGGCCGAACTAATGGATAGCCTATACCGGGCCTGGATGCAATCCCTCTGGCGCGGCATCGTCGGCGGGTACGACCGGGCCTCGGCAAACCTCATGCGCGATATGATCCTCTACGGGGCTTCCAAGTATGATGTCATTATGGTCTATGAAAACCTGGTGGCCACCCAGATGAAAAACGCCCCCGGCCGCTGGGGCACCTCTCTACGCGTCTTCTATCCCCGCCTAAACCTCTGGAACGACCACCCTTTTTGCATCCTGATGGCCGACTGGTCCTCAGCGGACCAGAAGGACGCGGCGCTCGAATTCCAGAAGTTTCTCCTGCGCGAGGACATCCAGAAAGAGGCTCTGCGCTACGGCTTCCGGCCGGCCAACGTGGACGTCCCCGTCGTCAACGATGACCCGGAGAACCCCTTCAACCTGTACCAGGAACAGGGCCTGCAGGTACAGATCCCCCGCATTAACCTAGTGGAACCCCCCTCGGCCGAGGTCATCCGCGAACTACAGGCTCTGTTCCGCCAGGCACAGCCCTAGAGGAGGGCCGCAATGGGGCGACAAAAACGAGGCCAGACGGCGCCCTGGGTCGTAGGGGTTCTGACCCTCCTCCTCTTCTGCTGTTTCTCCGCCTGGATCGTCTGGGTCGTTGTGCAGAGCCTCCTTCCCGCCGGCGAACCTCCCCAGGCCGAGGAAGAAGGCATTAGGGTTACCCTCCTCTACTCGCCGGAGAAGGCGGCCTGGCTGGAGCCGCTGGTGGAAGAGTTCAACGGAAGCGACATCCGTGTGGGAGGGAAGCCGGTCCGCGTTCTGGCCCGGGCGATCGATTCGGGCGAAGCGCTCCAGGCCATCCTGGAAGGGGAGAGGCCTACCGTCTGGAGTCCAGCCAGCACCCTCTGGGTGCCCCTTTTGAACCGGCGCTGGCAGGAAGAGACCGGCGCGACGGAACCGCTGGCGATCTACCCCGAACCGCTGGTGGTCAGCCCACTGGTCATCGCCATGTGGGAGGACCAGGCCCGTGCAATGGGCTATCCCGAGCGGAAAATCGGCTGGGCCGAGGTGATTGCGGCTACCCTGGATGAACGAGGGTGGGGTGCCTACGGCCATCCGGAATGGGGGCGCTTCAAACTGGGCCACACCAACCCGTACTTTTCCAATAGCGGTCTCCTCTCTGTGGCCGCCGAGGGCTATGCCGCCGCCGGCAAAGTACGCGACCTCCTGCCGGAGGACCTGGAACGGCCTGATACCCGCGATTTTGTCCAGAAAGTGGAAAGCGCCATCATCCACTACGGCGAGTCCACCGAGTATTTTGCCCGGCAAATGGCCCAGCGCGGGCCGGCCTACGCCAGCGCCGTTGTCCTGGAAGAGCAGACCGTCGTTCGCCTGAACCTGGGTGCCTACGGCCCTCTTCCTCAGCGCCTGGTGGCTATCTACCCCCGGGAGGGCACTTTTTGGAGCGACCACCCTTACGTTATCCTGCGCGGGGAATGGGTGGACCCCGACCAGCAGGCCGCCGCCCTGGCCTTTCGGGAATTCCTCCTTTCCCGCCCGGCCCAGGAAAAAGCCCTCCAGGCCGGGTTTCGCCCCAGCGATACTTCCATCCCCCTTCAGAACTCGCTTTTCGGGCCGGACCTCGGGGTGGACCCCTTCCAACCCCAGACAGTGCTGGAAGTGCCCTCCGCCGATACCCTGGAGGCACTCCTTCAAACCTGGCAGGGCGTGCGCAAGCGGGTCAACGTGCTGCTCGTTGTGGACGTCTCCGGCTCAATGGCCGACGAAGGAAAACTTGCCGCCGCCCAGGAAGGGCTGAAACTCTTCCTGGACCAACTGGTCGAGGAGGAAGTGCGGGACGGCCAGGTGATCGAGGGCGACCGCCTGGGCATCGTGGTCTTTAACGATCGCATCGACATGCTGGTGCCTCTTTCCCTCCTGCGGCCGGGGGATAAGGAGCGCATTCGGGCGGCAGTAGACACCTTGGTAGCCGATTACAGTACCGTGCTCTACGACGTCTCCGCTTATGCGCTGCAACTGATGTCTGCTCCGGAAAACTATGACGAGCAGCGCATCAACGCCGTCGTCCTCATGACCGACGGGCTGGACACCGCCTCGACCCGCTACGGCGCCTATTCCCTGATGGAAGAAATCGAGAGAGTTTCGGCATCCGGCCGGCCGGTGCGTATCTTCACCATCGCCTACGGAAGCGACGCCGACCGTGACCTCCTGGAGCGCCTCGCCGAGGCTACGGAAGGACGCATGGTCGAGGGCACGCCGGAAAATATCCGCCGACTCTATATCATTCTCTCCAGTTACTTCTAGGGCGGGGTGAAAAGAGATGACGGTGAAGGACCTTTTCCAGGATCCCTTGCGGGAGATGCGTCGGCGCAAGATGCGCATCGCCCTCACCTACGCCCTGACCACACCGCTGGCCTCGGCCACGCTGGCCCTTACTTTCCTTGGAGCCGGCCTGCTCATCGGCTTTGGCTTCGACCTGGTGGGCGTTTTCTTCCTCCTGGCCGGCCTTTGTTTCTATGCCCTCATCGTCTCGGGCACCTTGCGCGACACGGAGCAGATTCGCCGCGTCATCGTCGAGGAACTCTACCCGGAGCGCAGTGCCGACCTGCGCAAACTGCGCGGTCGGTATGCGACGGTCATGCAGGAGGCCCTGGACGACCGCAAACGCATCGAGCGCGCCATCCGCCAGTCCCCCGAAGCCCTCCAGCGGGTGCTGGCCGAGACGCTGGAGCAGGTTGGCGCGATCACCGATACCATCTACGAGATCGCCTACAAGTCGCAAACGCTGGAGGAGTCGTTGGAGCCGGTGAATGTGGAGCAAGAACAAAAGGAAATCGCCCGGCTGCGCCGGGCGATCGAGACGAGCCAGGACCCCTACCTGCGCCAACAGTATCAGGGGACGCTCCAGGTCAAGGAGGAACTCCTGGAGAACGTTTCCCGTATCCGTAACGGGCTGGAACGTTGGCAGGCCCAGTTGCAACGGGCGGCGACTACGTTGGACAACCTCTACTCCCAGGTGCTCATGCTCCGCTCGGCCGAGATTCGCAACCTGACCGAGGCGACGGACGTGGTTTCGCAGAACTTGAAGGCCCAGGTGGAAGAGTTGCGGGCAACCAGCAAAGCGCTGGATGAGGTCTTCTCTGGAAGGGCGGGCCATGGATCTGCGAGATGAGGCATTGCGCTGGCTCGAGGAGGCCGAACAAGACCTCCGGGCGGCGGAAGGAATCGGAACTGGAGCAGATACTGCACCGTGGTCTGGTCCTTGAAGCACTGCTGGACGGACTTCGAGGGGATGAGGCCGCGTTTCGACAGTGGAAAGAAAGGGCCCATCGGTATATCGAGCGCCAGGGATTGCGCCGGACACCCTGGGGCTATTTCCGGGAAGAGGCCCGGAAAAGTGGAGGTCCATAGTGAAGTACGGACGTATCCTCTGGTGTATGCTGATTCTGGCAGCCCTTCTGGGAGTCGGCCCGGCCGGCTGTGGGCCGGGAGATCGGACGGAAGCCGTTCGCTGCACGGTGGACCCGGATACCCACCGTTACGAGGGGGAGATCGTCATCGGCTACGCCGGCCCGCTCACCGGAAGCCAGGCGGCGGTGGGGATTGACCTCTGGCGAGGGGCCGAACTGGCCGCCCGCCACTACAACTGCCAGGGCGGCGTCCTGGGACGCAAGATCGTGGTTGTTCCCCTGGACGACCAGGCCGATGGGGAAGTGGCGGTGGAGGTGGCCCGCCAGTTTGTCGAGCGGAAGGTCTACGCCATCGTCGGGCACTACTCCAGTGGAGCGACCATGCCGGCCTCTGCCATCTACGCCCAGGCCGGCATCCTGGAAGTCACGACCATGGCCTCCAACCCAGACATCAGCAAGCAGGGCTTTCGCACCTTCTTCCGCGTCTGCCCGGTAGACTCGGTTCAGGGGCCGGTGGATGCCGAATTTGCCGTTCAGACGCTGGGGGCGCGGCGTATCGCCATCGTCTACATCGGCGGCGATACCTACTCCGAAGGGCTGCGGGCCGAGTTCACCCGGCGGGCCCAAGAACTGGGGGCCACCATCGTGGCCGCTTACCCCTATGTGGATCCCCCGGTGGACTTTTCTGATATCGTGGCCCGGCTTCAGGCTGACTTGCCCGACCTGGTCTTTTTCTCCGGCTACTATCCGGGCGGCGACCTCCTTCTGCGGCAGATGCGCGAGGTGGGCCTCTCGGCCACCTTTCTGAGCGGCGACGGCTCCTTTGAGTACGGCTTCCTGCGGGATGTGGGCAGGGCCGCCGAGGGGGCCTATATCTCCTCCCTTTTCCCGGACATCCTTTCCCGGCCGGAGATGGCCGCCTGGGTGCGGGAGTTTCGGGAGCGCTACCGCTACCAACCGGGAATCAACAGCCCGGCCG
Organism: Chloroflexia bacterium; assembly: GCA_036172265.1. Classification (GTDB taxonomy): domain Bacteria; phylum Chloroflexota; class Chloroflexia; order DTKN01; family DTKN01; genus JASFBA01. Next base: position 59,028 of record JASFBA010000099.1, on the reverse strand, counting down.
GCTATGCGGCGGTGCAGGTCATCGTGGAAGGCATCAAACGGGCCGGAACGCTGGAGGTGGAGAAGGTGGCCGAAGCCATCCGGACGATGACCGTCGAGACCCTCTACGGCCCGCTGCGCTACGATGAGAAAGGGGACCTCCTGGAGCAGAAAATTCCCATCTTTGTGGTCAGGGAAGGCCGCTTCGTCGAGTGGAAAGGGCCGTAGGGCCGGGCTGACAACCCGATCTGCCTACTCGGCCAGCAATTCCTGAATCGTGTCCTCCAGGTTGAGGAACTTGCCTTCCTCCAGAGCCGTCTCCAGCGCCTCGGCCGGCATCTGGGTCCGGAGGAAGGAAAGGGCCGGCTCGGCCGCCTTGGCTACATCGGCATTGGTCGCCGGGTGATGGAGGGCTAGGCCCAGGAGTTCGGCGGCCCATCGGTGCCGGCCGGCGTGGGCCGCTATTTCGGCCAGGCCGGCCAGTGTTCCTAATACAAGCGGTATGGCTCCAATGGCGTGAGCCTCGGTCAGCGCTTCTTGGCAACATCGTTTGGCTGTTTCATTCCGCTTGAGAGCGATCAGGGCTTGGCTCAAATTCGAGAGATTGCGGGCTATGCCCTGTCGGTCGCCTAATTCCCGGGCCAGGGCCAGGCTGGCTTGGTAGCGACGGACGGCGGTAGTATAATTGCCTTGGTAATGGGCTAGAAGCCCCAAGTTGGTGTAACAGCCGGCGATACCCCAGCGGTCTCTTAGCGAGCGGCGGATTTCCAGACTTCTTTCGAAATAAGAAGTGGCAGTCCCATAGTCGCCCAAGTAAAGGGCGGCTACGCCCAGGTTGTTCAGACAGGCTGCGATTCCTTCCTGCTCCCCTATCCTTTCATATAGGGTCAGGCTTTCCCGAAAGCAACGGGAGGCTTCTGTATACTCACGCAAGGATATGGCCGCGATGCCCAGTCGGCGCAGAGCCAGCGCCATCAACCGACAATCGCCGAGGCTGCAAGCCATATCCAGGGCTTCTTTCTCCAATCGGCGGGCTTCCTGATAGTCGCCCCGCCGCGAGGCGATCATGCTCAGACCGCTGAGAGCCTCGATGGTAATCCTTTCCTCCGCGATCGATCGAGCCAGGGTCAAGCCGGCCTGCAGATGTTCTGTAGCCGTCGAATACGCGCCGGTCTGGGCCCAGGCATAGCCCAGTCGGACAAGCAAGTTGGACCGCTTGGCATACTCCTCTTCCGGAAGAAGTGCCAGAACCCGCTCGAAGGCGGCGACAGCCTCGGCAAAGGCGCTGGTCTGCAGCGCCTGCTCTCCGGCCCGCTGCAACCAGAGGGCGGCCTGTTCTTTCTCCCCCGCTCGCTCATAGTGTTCCCCAATCAGGCCGGCATATTCTCCCTGCCGCTCCCCCGCCTGCCTCTCCAGCCACTCTGCCACCTGCCGGTGGTAAAGTCGTCGCTTCTGGAGCAACACCGTCTCATAGCAGACCTCGCGCAGAAGAGCATGTCGAAAGGCATACTCTCTGGTTCTGGCAAAAGCCGAACGTACCTGGGGCATAACCATCTCCCGTGCTACTAGGCTTTCCAGAAGGGCAGCAATACTTTCCTCCTTCTCGCCCAGGAACAGGAGAAGGCCGTCCCAGAAGTTCCGTCCTCCCACCGAGGCTTTCTGGAGGAGGGCCTTTTCAGCCGGGGGAAGGGCATCCAGCCGGGCTTGCAGAAGGGCGACAAGGGAGGAAGGCACGGCCCACCCTTCCAGTCGCTCTAGTCGCACTTCCCAATGTTCGTCCCCAGGGACGATAATACCCCTTTCGATGAGCATAAGGACGAGTTCTTCCAGGAAGAAGGGGTTGCCCCCGGCTTGCCCGGCCAGGAATTCGGGCAGATATGGTGGAAGGTCTTTTACCCGGCGCAGAATCTCCTTCGCTAGGGCATGGCAGGACAGATAGGGAAGAGGCTGAAGGCGGACGATGCCTTCCATCGAGGCCAGGTCCGGCCGGCGGTCGAAGAGGTCTGGACGGGCCGAGGCCAGGATGAGGAGGGGACCGGAAAGTTCGCGGGATAGACGAAGGAAGAGGTCCAGGGAAGGATTATCGGCCCAGTGGAGGTCCTCCAGGAAGATCACGGTAGGGGAAGAGACGCTCAGAGAACGGAAGAAAAGGGTGAGGTCGGCCAAGGCCTGCTGGGAGAGAGATGGGCTTCCCAAGAGGGCCTGTATGGAGGGAACGGCAGAAAAGTCGAAGCCGGCCAGTTGGCCGACGAGCAGAGCACGCTCAGCCGGCAGGAAGGGCTCCATGCCCTGGAGGAATTTAGCCTGCACCGTGGCCCCATCGTCGCTTTCCAGGATATCGAAACGGAGGGAAAAGAGGGTATGGAGGAGGGCATAGGGGATGGTGGTCGTTTCTGGTGAAGCCCGGGCATGGCAAATATGGGTGGGGGAAGAAAGGGCAAGCAGCCAACGCTCAAACTCCTGCAGCAAGCGGGTCTTTCCCACCCCGGCCTCGCCAACGGCAACAAGAAAGCGGACCTCCGGGCCGGAGGCGACGGCGTGAAAGGCCTCCTGCAGGGTGGCGAGTTCTTGCTCTCGGCCGACCATAGGGGTTTCCAGGCCTTCCAGACCACGGCCGGCCGGCCAGTAGGTCATCCGACGGGGACCGTGCACCAGATAGGTCCGTACTGGCTTCGTCTTCCCCTTGACCAGAAACGGCTCCTGCGGCGTCACCTCAAAGAGGCCGCGCACCTGTCGAAAGATTTCGTAGGAGATCAAGATCCCCCCCACCGGAGCGGCCTGCTCTAGCCGGGCGGCCAAGTTCACCGTGTCGCCGATGACGGAGAAAGTTTCCTCCTCGCCATGCCTCTCGTAACGTACCAACGCCGGGCCGGTATGGATGCCCACCCGCATGGCCAGATGCAGACCCCGCTCGCGCTCTAACTCCCGGTTCAGTTCCTCCAGTTCCTTTCGCACTTCTAGGGCGGCCCAAACGGCTTGCTGCGGGGTATCCTCTCGGGCCAGGGGAAGGCCGAAAACGGCCACTACCGCATCGCCGATGAACTTTTCCACCATCCCTTCGTGTCGGGCGATGGCTGCTTTCCAGCGGCCGAAATAGGCCCCCAGCACCTCATGCACCTCTTCGGGGTCCATCTTCTCGGCCAGGGCGGTGAAGCCGACCAGGTCGGCAAAGAGGACGGTCACCTGCTTGCGCTCTTCCTGGGGAAGGGGTCGGGAGGCGAGTATCTCCCGGCGCAGGGCGGCGATGGCGGTGTCCACCACGGCGTCGCCCAAGGTGGCCCGCTGCGCCTCCAGCGCGGCGATGGCTTTCTCTAGGGCTTCCTGTTCGGACACGGGCAACCTCTCCGGCCCAGGTTATTCTGGATTCCAGACGGGAGAGAGGTAGGCAAATGGCCGATCCCGCCAATTTCCCACTCGTCTCGCCCGGACCGGGTTGTTCAGAATATAGACAACCAGCTGGGTCAACTCCGCTTCATTCCGGATAAGATGGTCGTAACTTTTGTCCTGCCAGAACTTCCTGCTCCGTTGCAGTACTTGGTTGGCCCGACACGCCGTTCAGCCTTAGCAATTGTTGGAGGACAGGCTTCAGCCTGTGCGGGCAGGCTGCGGGCCGAAGCCCGCACTACACGTCCGCCACCTCCTCGATAGACCGAGGCAGGAGGTCCAGGACACGTTCGATCTGTTCCGGCGTGTTCTGCCGGCCGACGGTCAGCCGGAGAGCCCCCCGGGCCATCTCCGGCGGCACTCCCATCGCCGTAAGAACATGCGAGGGCTCCAGCGCGCCGGCGGTGCAGGCCGAACCTCCGGAGGCATAGATGCCCTGCTGGTCCAACTTGACCAGGAGGCTCTCCCCATCCACACGCTCGAAGCAAAAGTGGGCGTTGTTTGGCAGCCTCCGGGTGGGATGGCCGTTCAGGCGGGCTGAGGGGATACGCTCCAGAAGGCCTGCGATCAGGCGCTCCCGCAGGTGAAGACAGTGGGCGTTATAGGCCTCTCGCTCTTCCTGGGCCAGCCGGAGGGCCGTGGCCAACCCGACGATGCCGGCGACGTTTTCTGTGCCGGAGCGCCGGTTACGCTCCTGCCCACCGCCGTGGATCTGCGGCATGAGCGGCACGCCCCGACGTACATACAACATCCCGACCCCGCGAGGCCCATAGAACTTGTGGGCCGAGAGGCTCAGAAGGTCCACCCCTAGGGCTTCGACATCGAGCGAAAGGGAACCCCCGGCCTGGACGGCATCGGTGTGAAAGTAGACGCCATGCCGATGGGCTACCGCGGCCAGTTCGGGAATCGGCTCGATCGTCCCCACCTCGTTGTTGGCGTACATAATGCTCACCAGAACGGTCTCGGGCCGGATAGCCTCGGCCAGAACTTCCGGATGCACCAAGCCGTAGCCGTCCACGGGAAGGCGGGTGACCTGGAAGCCAAGACGCTCCAGGTAATCGCAAGTATGGAGTACGGCGTGGTGCTCGATGGCGCTGGTGATGATGTGGTTGCCCTTTCCTTCCAGGAGGAGGGCATGGGCCACACCCTTGATGGCCAAGTTATCGGCTTCGGTCCCGCTGGATGTGAAGACAATCTCCTGGGGTGAGGCGTTCAGCACCTCGGCCACGCTCCCGCGGGCCTCGTCCAAGGCCTGACGGGCTTCCCGGCCAAGGCGATGGATGCTGGAAGGGTTGCCGAAACGCTCGGTAAGATAGGGCAACATCGCTTGCAGAACACGGAGGTCCAAAGGGGTCGTCGCCGCATGATCCAGATAGATCGGCTCCTCCATCAGGTCCTCCTCAGGCAAGTACTATGCACCTTCATAATATCAAGGGCCTCCCCTTTCGTCAAGGGGAGGCCCTTGAAAGCGGCCAGAAGTTACACCGGCACCACGCGAGTGACGCCGGGGACGCGTTCCTTCAGGACTCGCTCGACCCCCCAGGCCAGGGTCAGTTGCGACATCGGGCAACCGTGGCACGTGCCCAGCAACTTGACCCGGACGTTGCCCTCCTCGTCCACGTCCACCAGTTCGATATCTCCACCGTCGGCCTGCAACTGCGGGCGGATGAGCCGCAATACCTCCTCGATCTTTTCGCGCATCAGATGTTCTCCTCCGTACATGCTATTTCAAAACCAAAGCCATTGTAGCACGATCGGGGGAAACCGTCAAGTAAGGCCGATCACCAGCAGGGCTTTTCAATGCTCCAACATATCGGGATGCTAAGGACCCGGATTGGGTCTCCCACCTGACAGGCCTTGTGGCGCCGTAGGGCGGGTTCTGAACCCGCCCCTGCGCATCTGGGCCGGGCCTTTCTTTGGCGTAGGTGGTGATAAAAATAGGGTTATTTTGGCCAAGAGTTGCCCTCCCTATTGACAGGTTAGCAATAACATGGTATAATATCCTTCAGGGAGGACGACGATGACACTCATTGGACTGGCAACGGCCTGGGCGGGAGGAATCGTTCTGGGGAAGGAAACGGGACTTCCCTGGACGGTGGGTGCTTTGCTGGCCGGGACGGCGCTCCTGCTCCTTCTCCTTTGGCGGAACAAACGGTGGCCTCGAACCCTTCTTTCCTTGGCCCTCGTGGCTTCCCTGGGGGCACTGCGCTGGGGTCTGGCCCGTCCCGCCCCCCAGGCGCTCCTGGCCTATGCCGGCCAGACGGTCGAACTGGCCGGGACGGTGGTGGGAGAGGGGGAAGTGCAGGGGAACGGCCTGTCTTTTCCCTTTCAGGTCGAGACGTTGCGCCCGGTCGGGGAGGAAGGGAAGGAAGAAGGGGGAACCGTATTGGTTCAAGGGGAGCGCTTTTGGGCAGTGGGCTACGGCGACCGGCTGGTCCTAAGGGGGAAACTGGTCCGCCCGCAGAGCGGCGGGACGTTCTCCTACCGGGACTATCTAGCCCGACATGGCATCTGTGCCCTGTTGCAAAGGGCCCAGGTAGTGGAGCGGCTGCCCGGTCAGGGCGGCTTCTGGGGGGCGCGGCTTCTTTACGGCGTGCGTTCCTGGGCCCGGCAGCGTCTGGAAGGCTTGCTGCCGGAACCGCAGGCCTCCCTCCTGGTGGGCATCCTGTTGGGCACCCGGGCCGGCATCCCTTCCGAGGTGCAAGAGGCTTTCTCGCGGAGCGGCACCAGCCATATCCTGGCCATCTCCGGCTGGAACATCACCATCGTGGCGGGTTTTCTTGCGGCGGCCGGCCGCTTTCTTCCCCGCCGCCTCTCGCCCTTTCTGGCGGCCTCCGGCATTCTCCTCTACACCCTCTTCGTCGGGGCGGGGGCGGCGGTGCTGCGGGCGGCATTCATGGGCCTCCTCTACGTCCTGGCCCGGGAGGTCGGCCGGCCGGGCCACGGCCCCACCGCCCTTATGGCCGCCGCCTGGGCGATGACCCTCTGGGACCCACTCCTCCTCTGGGATACAAGTTTTCAACTCTCCTTCAGCGCGACGATGGGAATGCTGGTATTCGTGCCGATATGGATGGAGTCCCTGGCCCGCTGGCCGCGCTTCCTGGCCGAATCGCTTGCGGCTACCCTCGCTTCCCAACTCCTGACCTGGCCGCTTATGGCGCTGTACTTCCGCCAGTTCTCGCTTGTTGTGCCCCTGGCCAACCTCCTGGCCTGCCCGGCTCTCTCCCCGCTTATGCTCCTGGGAACGCTTACCCTTCTCTTGGCCACTCTTCCCGGCCTGGGAACGATCCTCCAGGGCCTCACCTGGCTGGTGGCCTCCTATATGCTGGGCGTGGTGGAGTGGAGCGGAGGCCTTCCCTGGGCCGCGCTCCCGCTGCCGCCGCTAGGAGTAGGGTTCCTGGTGGCGTATTATGCCGCTATCGGGTGGTGGTACAAGGGACATCGGTCGGCGGGTTGCCCCAGGACCATCCCGAAATGACTTTGACCGGGAAGGAGGAATGTGATATACTTTTCCTCAACCGAAGCCGGCCGGTCCTTTCCGGGGAAGACCGACCGGAAGGATTTTCCCACGGAGGAAACGGTCGTGTATCAAGGATGGAAAAACCGGACAAACGGCCTCCGTCGCAACGGGACGATGCGGCGGGTGCCGCCTTTCCTTCTACGGCGGCTGATCCTTTCCAGCCTGCCTCCGGTGCGCCGTCGTATGCCGCTTCTGGTCAAACTCCTTATAGTTTTCCTCATCCTCGGGATCCTGGGCATCGGTTCGAGCCTGGGCGCAGCGGCCGGCACCTACTTCTACTATGCCCAGCCCCTTCAGGGACAACTCGACCGCCTCGAAAACCGCCGCCTTTTCGAGACGACCAAGGTCTATGACCGCCACGGCGAACTCCTCTACGAGTTCTTCTCCGAGGGTCGCCGCACTCGCCTGGAAAGCCTCGACCAGGTGCCTCAACACCTCATCTGGGCCACCCTCTCCATCGAGGACAAGACCTTTTTCCAGAACCCCGGCGTGGACCCGGTTGGCATCGCCCGCGCCGCCCTGGGCTTTTTCACCACCGGTCGAATCGTAGGCGGCGGCAGCACCCTGACCCAGCAGTTCATCCGTAAGGCCCTCTTCACCCCGGAGGAACAAGTTTCTCAAAGCCTGGAACGCAAGATCAAAGAGGCCATCCTGGCCCTGGAACTGACCCGGAGAAAAACGAAAAACGAAATCCTCCTCATGTATTTCAACGAGGTCTACTACGGCAACCTCTCCTATGGCATCGAGGCGGCTGCCCAGAGTTACTTTGGCAAGCATACCTGGGAACTGGACCTGGCCGAAAGCGCCTTCCTGGCCGGCCTGCCCCAGTTGCCCGATGTGTACGCCCCCTTTACCTACGGCGAACTGGACCCGGTCAAACTGGAACGGGCCAAGGCCCGCCAGCGGGATGTCCTCAATCTTATGGTCGAGAACGGCTACATCACCCGCCGCCAGGCCGACGCGGCTTACCAGGAGGAACTGCACTTTGCCTCCCCGCTGGTCTCGCTCAAGGCTCCGCACTTTGTGATGTACATCCGTCAACTCCTGGAGGAAGACCCCAACATCGGCCCGGAGAAACTCTTCGAAGGCGGCCTGCGCATCACCACCACCCTGGATATGCGCTACCAACGCCTGGGCGAGGCCGTCGTCCGCGAACAGATGCAGCGCGAGGACATCGTCGCCTTCAATGCCCACAATGCGGCGCTGGTGGCCATGCGCCCCGATACCGGGGAAATCCTGGCTATGGTGGGCAGCGTGGATTATAACCTGGTGCAGCCCAGCCTCTGTGGGCGCGAGGGCAACGTCGTGGACGGCAACGTCAACGCTGCCCTGGCCGAACGCCAGCCCGGTTCTTCCTTCAAGCCCTTTACCTACATCACCGCCTTCTCTATGACCCGCGATATGTACACACCGGCCACCATGGTGCTGGACGTCAAGACCGAATTCCCCGTGCCCGGCCATGATCCCTACGTCCCCAAGAACTATGACAACAAATACCACGGCCCGGTGAGGCTGCGGAACGCCCTAGGCAGTTCGCTCAACATGCCCGCGGTCAAAGTGCTCCAGCACGCCGGGGTGGATCGAACCATCCGCACCGCCCACCGCTTCGGCATCACCGGGCTAAAACGCGGGATGAACTTTTACGGCCTTTCCCTGACCCTGGGCGGCGGCGAGGTGCGCCTGCTGGATATGGTCAATGCCTACTCCACCTTCGCCAACGAAGGTCGCCACGTCCCGCCGGTGGCCATCCTGAAGATCACCGACAGCCAGGGCAACGTGCTCTATGAGTACAAGCCCAAGCCGCTGGAGGAATACCCCCACGTGGCCGACCCCCGCTTTGTCTACCTGATCAACCACATCCTCTCCGACGACTCGGCCCGCGAGATGTCCTTTGGCGCCCATAGCGTCCTCTACTTCGACCGACCGGTGGCCGTGAAGACGGGCACTTCCGAGGACTGGGGGGATAACTGGTGTATCGGCTATACCCCGTACCTGGCCGTGGGCGTCTGGATGGGCAATAACAACAACGAACCGATGACTCCCAACTGCCAGCCCCGGGAAAAGGCCCAGCGGGGTATCCCGGGCTCCCGAGGTTCCGGCCATATCTGGCATTACTTTATGGAAACGATTTTCAACCCGGAGAAGATGCTCTCCAAGTACTTCCCTGACGAGGAGCAGCGCCTGGCCCTCTTCGGCAATGGCGACCTGACCGACATCCTGCGCGACGCTGACGGCCGGCTGCGGGAGGACTTTCGCCGGCCGGATGGCATCGTCGAACAGGAAGTCTGCGCTATCTCCGGCCACCGGCCCATCCCCGGTGTCTGCCCGGTGGTCAAGGAGATCTTTGTCGAAGGCACCCAGCCTGCCGAGGACGACCTCTGCCCCGTCCACAAAGTGCTCACCGTGGTGCAGATCCCCGGCACCGACCCCCCTCAGTACTGCCTGCCGGTGGAGGGCGTGGCCTATCCCCCTGAACTTGTGCAGCAACAGGTCTTCCTGGATCTCTACAGCGTGGCCAAGCCGGAGGAGATCGCTGGCCTGGAAGAGTGGTTGCAAGCGGCCGGCATCCCCCGCATCCCCACCGAACCCTGTCCCCCAGACCTGGGCACCTACCAGCCGGGCGAACCCGGCCAGCCCCCGCCCGGCCAGAACCGCTGGGCCGGCCTGGTGCGCACCATCACCTACCCCCGCCGCTACGCCGGCATCACCGGCCCCATCGAGATTCGCGGCTCCGCCGACATCGTCTCCGCCTTCCCCCAGGACCAGTTCGACCACTACAAGGTGGAGTGGGGACAGAAAGGGCCGCAGGGAGAAATGCCCACCGAGTGGCATAACGTGACCTCGGACGTCGGACGCACCCCCGTCCACAACGGTGTCCTGGCCGTCTGGGACCCCGGCGACCTGCCGGACGGCCCTTATATCCTCCGCTTGACGGTGGTCACCAAGGAGGGCCGGCCGCGCTTCGACGGGGATGAGCCAGGCCATACCTACGTGCCGGTCTACCTGGACCGGGGGCCTATCTTCGTCCGTCTCATCTCTCCCCAGCCGGGAAGCGTCCTGCGGCAATCCACCGTTACGCTGGTGGCCAAGGTGGAAGGGGTTTCCCCGGCCGCTCGGGTGGACTTTTTCTACGGCGACCCCAGCCGTCCGGACGAGCCCGGCGTCTTTATCGGCTCGGCCATCACCAGTACCGTCTATCCTCTCTCCGAGCGCATCTACACCGTCACCTGGTCGGTACGCCAGGGGGAGTTTGTCCTGAGCGCCCAGGCGGTGAACACGGCCGGCCGGCGGGCTACCAGTCAGAAGGTCTATGTCATCGGTCAGCCGCCCCAGGGAAGCCTCCCCGGAGGTGGGAGGGGGTTGCCTGGCCTGGCTTCACCTCCTCGGCCGGTTTCTCCTGAAAGGCCGGCGCTGGGGTTGTCTTCCCGGGGGAAGGCGCCTCTGTTCCGGCCGAGGCCACCGTCCGGCGGACCATACGCTAGAGGGGGAAACTTTTCCCGCCTTGGTCGGCGGCGTATCGAGAACACCATCGGCCTTTGAAATCGAGACGAGGCCTTGTTCGCAACTTGAGGAGGCCTGCTATGCTTGCGGAACGCATCCGTGTGGCCCGCGGGGAAGCACCGGCCGATCTGGTGCTGCGCAATGCTCGGCTGGTCAACGTCTTCTCCGGGGAGGTGCATCCGGCCGATGTGGCCGTCTATGCCGGCCGCGTCGTGGGGCTGGGCCATTACACGGCCCGCGAGGAAATTGACCTCCACGGCCGCTTCCTCTGCCCCGGCCTGATCGACGGGCACGTTCACCTGGAAAGCGCTATGGTTCACCCGGCCGAGTTTGCCCGGGCGGTGCTGCCGCACGGGACGACGACCGTGATCGCCGACCCGCACGAGATCGCCAACGTCCTGGGGATGGAGGGCATCCGTTACCTCCTGGAGGCCACGGCCGAGTTGCCGTTGAACGTCTACCTCATGGCGCCTTCCTGTGTCCCGGCTAGCCCGCTGGAGACAGCCGGAGCGGAACTCTCTGCCGCCGATCTGGAGGTCCTCCTGCGAGAGGAGCGTATCCTGGGCCTGGCGGAGATGATGAACTTTCCCGGCGTCGTCCACGGGGTGCCGGAGGTGCTGGCCAAACTGGAGGCGGCCCGGGGCCGGCCGGTGGACGGGCACGCCCCCGGCCTTTTGGGCCACGACCTCTGTGCCTACATCGCCGCCGGCATCGGCTCGGACCACGAGTGCACCACCCTGAACGAAGCCCTGGAAAAACTCCGCTTGGGCATGGCCATCATGATCCGCGAGGGCAGCACCGCCCACAACCTGAACGACCTCCTTCCTCTGGTGATGCCGGGCAACGCCAGCCATTGCTTCTTTGTGAGCGACGACCGCCATCCGGCCGACCTGTTGGAGCGGGGGCATATGGATGCCATCCTCCGGCAGGCTCAGCCGCATGAACTCTTGCCTCCGGTTACCCTGGTACAGATGGCCACCCTGAACACGGCCCGCCACTTTCGCCTCTGGGACCTGGGAGCCATCGCTCCGGGCTACCGGGCCGATATGGTCGTGGTGGAGGACCTGGAAACTTTTGAGGTCAGCATGGTCTTCAAGGACGGCCGGCCGGTGGCCCAGAGCGGAGCCCTCCTGGGAGCGGCACTTCCGGAGGAACGTCCTGTCCCTCCTTCGACTTTCCATGTCCCCGACCTGCGGGCCGAACGCTTTGCCGTCCCGGCCGGCGGCCCGCGCCTGCGCGTCATCGGGATGATCCCCGGTCAGGTAGTCACCCGCGCCCTGTGGGAGGAGCCGCGGGTGGAGGACGGCCTGGCTGTGGCCGACCCCGAACGCGATCTCCTCAAACTCGCCGTGGTGGAACGGCATCGCGGCAGCGGCCGGGTAGGGTTGGGTTTTGTACGGGGCTTTGGATTGAGGCGAGGGGCGCTGGCTTCCTCAGTGGCCCATGATAGCCATAACATCGTCGTGGTCGGCTGTAGCGATACGGAGATGGCCGCGGCAGTGGAAGCGGTGGTGCGGATGGGTGGAGGACAGGTCGCGGTGGCCGGGGAGAGGGCGCTGGCCGAACTTCCGCTGCCGATTGCCGGGCTTATGTCGGACCGACCCTTGGAAGAGGTGCGCGCCCGGCTGGAGGCGCTCAACCGGGCGGCGCAAGAACTGGGGTGTGCCCTGGAGTCCCCCCTGATGAGCCTCTCGTTCCTGGCCCTGGTCGTCATTCCCGAACTGAAACTCTCCGACCGGGGGCTGGTGGACGTGCAGCGGTTCGACTTTGTGTCGCTTTTTGAATAGGTAGAGGGCCGTTCACCGTGGAAAAAATCCGGAAGGTTGTTGGGCCCTGCCGATGAACAGCAGATCCGACTGCTGATGCGCCTGCCGCCGGCGCGCCGGGTTCAGACCTTGCTGGAATTGCAGGCGCCCTGGCTGAATAATGTGCGCGCCCGGTTGCGTCGTGTCTATCCCGAGCTCTCGGATTATGAACTTGCCCTCCTGATGTTCGAAAGGTTACGGCGTGGTTGACGAGACTCCTTGTCGTCGGCAAATTGATGGCCTGGAAGGAAGGACGTTCCTTCAAACACGAGCAAGACATCCGTGACATCTTGGTTGTAGTGCGCTTGGACGAGGAGCCGGAGTGGACGTCCGCTTTCGATTTCGGCTATATTGACCGCTGGGCGGATCAATTGGGCCCGGAAGTCGCGGACCTCCGGAATCGTCCGAAAGCCTCGACCAGGTAGAGAACCGCCTGCCACTCTGGAGATGGCGATTTCCCAAAGCGAGCCGACCGAAATCTCTTGTTCCCGAGGCCACTCCTTCATCGTCTCCCTCTGGCGCATCGTGGATGCGGAAGAACGGCCCGACCTGCGGGCGCTCATTCTTATGGGCCGGCTCAACGTTGTCCGCTGTCCCTACTGCGGGGCCGAGGAGCAGGTGGCGGTGCCGTTCCTTTACCACGATGCCGCCCATGAGGCCGTGCTTCTGGCTCTGCCCCCCGGCCGGCTGGAAGAAAGGGAGGTCCGCGCCCTGGCCGACCGGCTGGTAGAAGCGCTTCATTCGGCCATTCCGCCCCAGAAGCGCCGGCCCTACCTTTACAACGTCCAACTGGCAGGGAGCATGGCCGGCCTGGCCGGGGAAATTCGCTCCTGGGGAGGGCTTCCTCTGACCGGACCGGCGCAGCCGGCGGGTGAAGAGTCCCCGGCGACCCAGTGATCCATAGGGGACGGTTTCTACCGGGGACTGATCCAAGCCTGAAAGCGGGGCAGGAACTCCAGTTGATATCCCCGGGGGGTATATCCGAGCAGCCGGCCCACCTCTTCGGCCGGCCGGCCGGAGAAAAGGAGGTGGGCCGCCGCCGTATCGCGCAGGATTTGGGGGTTGACCGGCCGGATGCCGGCCTGCCGGGAGAGCCGAAGCAAGATGTTATTCACCTGCCGGCCGGTGATCGGCACCAGAGGAGAAAAGGGGTTGTAAGAGCCCAGCGCCCGGAGGCGGGCCACATGGCGAATCAGCGTCTCGGCCAGTTCCACCGGCAACGGGACGCGGCGCGACTTTTTCTCCAACTTGCCGGCGTGGCGCACGACCACGGCCGGCTCTGGTCCCTCCAGTTCCAGGTCAGCCAGGAGCAGGGCCAGAAGTTCCTGCTTTTTCAGCCCCACTTCTCCTAGCAGGCCCACCAGGATGCGCTCAAAGTCGTTGGACCGGGCTTCTTCCAGCAGGCGCTCCCGCTCTTCCCACGACAGCACGAGCGGCATCTCCACCTCGATTTCCTGGAAGGGGATGTTCTCGGCGGGGTTCTCTTTCACCCACCCTCGTTTCAGGCAGAAAAACCCCAACCGTTTGAGGAACTCCAGGCCCATATTGTAAGCGCTGGCTGGCACGGTAACCTCGCGGCGATGGGAAAAATAGTCCAGGAAGGCCAGGAGGTCCTCCCGCTGCAATGTGCCTATGTCGGCCGTCCGGCGGGCGGCAAAATAGTCCAGAAAGCGCCGGGCGATGGAGGCGTGGTTGGCGGCCACATTCTCCGTGCGCACCCGGGCCGCTGCCTCCAGATAGGTCTGAACCGCTTCTTCCAGAGGGACTTGGGGCGTCATCGTACCCTCCTGCCGGTTCGAGGCCGGCCCTCTTGTGCTCTTAAGGGAAGATTTCCCCAAAATCCCGTCTTTTGTCGAAAGGCGATTTTGCCGGTGTCCGGTCGTTTATTGGAACGGTCCTCATGGACTCTAAGCACAAGGCGACCGCGTCGCGGTGATGGGGTACTAGGGGGAGATCACGGGCTTGTCCGTTCCTGCCAGGGGAAAGATTCGCCCAGGCGGTGCAAGAATGCCTTTATTAGGACCACGGTATGCTCGAAATCGTCCAGGTGAAGGAAACCCACCGGTGTGTGGATGAAGCGGGCCGGGACGGCTACGGCGATCGAGGGAATGCCTTCCCGCGCCAGATGGATGGCCCCGGCGTCGGTTCCGCCCAGGCCCGGTGCCTTGAACTGGTAGGGGATGCCCTCCTCCTCGGCCGTGCACACGATCAAGTCCAGAAGGCGCCGGTCGGCGATGACCGAGCGGTCCATCACCGTGATGGCCGGCCCCTTGCCCAGCCGGGTGACCGGGGTATGGTCCCCTTTACGCGGCAAGTCGTCGCAGATGGTGCCCTCCAGGGCAATGCCGATCTCCGGTTCCACGGTGTAGGCCGCCACCCGTGCTCCCCGCAACCCCACCTCCTCCTGCACCGTGAAGGCGGCCACAACTTCCACCTCATACCGTTCCTTGACCAGTTCGGCCAGGACGGCGCATCCGGCCCGGTCGTCCAGGGCCTTGCCCTTGAAGAGGCGGCCCAACACCTCGGAATGGGCGTCGAAGGAAACGTAATCGCCCACTTTGACCGCCGATTCGGCGTCCTCTTTGTTCTTGGCACCGATGTCAATGTACATCTGCTCGATGCGGACGACCTGATGCTCTTCCTCCGGGGTGAGCAGGTGGACGGCCTTCAGCCCGATGATGCCGGGGATGGCCTCTTTTCCCACCAGGACGCGCTTGCCGGGCAGGACGCGGGGGTCAATGCCTCCGACCGAACGGAAGCGAAGCATCCCATCTTTTCCCACCTGGACGACCATCAGGCCGATTTCATCCATGTGGGCAGCCAGCATCACCCGATGGGCCGGCTCTTTCCGGGCGTGGACGGTGGCGATCAGGTTGCCCAGGCTGTCCACATGGTATTCATCTACGTGGGGGCGAATTTCTTCGAGCAGGATTTCACGGACGGCGTCCTCGTTTCCCGAGACACCCCGGGCATCGGAAAGTTTCTGGAGCAGCAAGGTTTTCCTCCGTTTGGCTAACGAGAGAAGTCCACTTCGTCCAGCCGGGCGATGGTCAGGGCCAAGAGCCTGCCGGCGCGGCGGACGTCGTTCAGGTCCAACGTCTCGACCGGGTTATGCATATAGCGCAGGGGGATACCCAGGAGGCCGGTAGGCACTCCGCTACGGCTAACCTGGATGGCCCAGGCGTCGGTGCCGGTGGGGCCGGGAGCGGCCTCGATCTGGTAGGGAATTTCGTTTCGGCGAGCCGTCTCCACCAGGGCCTCGAAGAGTTTGGGGTGGATGTTGGGGCCGGTGGTGATGGCCGGCCCTTTGCCCAGTTCCACCGTGTCGGCATCGGACACGCCGGGCATATCGCCATGGGTGACATCAATGGCGATGCCTACGTCGGGAGCGATGCCGAAGGTGCTGGTGATAGCCCCGCGGACGCCGATCTCTTCCTGCACCGTGGCTACGGCGTAGACATCCCAGGTATGGCGCAGCCGGCTCAGTTCCTCCAGGCAGACCACGATGGCCACGACCGCCGCCCGGTCGTCGAAGGCCTTACCGGCCATCCGCTCGTTGCGCAAGGGGGTGCAGGGGACGCGGAGGGTGATGAGGTCGCCTGGGTGGACCTCTTTCTCCACCTCCTCCGGGGGCAGGCCGATGTCGATAAGGAGTTCCTCCATCTTGGGCACCTGGCTGCGTTCCTCCGGCGTGAGGACGTGGGGGGGGCGGGTAGCGACGATGCCGGGGTAGGGCTTCCGGCCGTGGACGATAACTTCCTGGCCGGGAAGGATGCGAACGTCATAGCCTCCGACGTCGGTGAAGTGGAGAAAGCCCTTTTCGATCTGGGTGACGATGAGGCCGATTTCGTCCATGTGGCCGGCCAGCATGACCTTGCGGCGGGGTTCCATGCCGACACCGCGTTTCAGGCCGATGAGGTTGCCCATAGCGTCGGTGCGGAGTTCATCCACATAGGGGCGCATCGCCTCGGCGACCCGTTCGCGCACCTCCGTCTCGTAGCCCGAAACGCCGCTGGCCTCGCTGAGTTCTCGGAGCAATGCTGCGATATCCAACGTTGTCCTCCTTGTGTCTGAAAGTACGGAGGCATTATAGCACCAGAGGCGGATTTTTTCAAACAGGCCGACCTTCGCCATAATTGACAGCCCCCCACGATTGTATTATAATGATATCAAACGAACTGGAGTGAAATTGCTATGGACAGCCACCAACTGCGTCGCTCCTTTCTCGACTTTTTCGCCCGCCACGGCCATACAGTGGTGCCGGGCTCTTCGCTGGTGCCGGCCCAGGACCCCACCCTCCTCTTCACCAACGCCGGCATGAACCAGTTCAAAGATGTCTTCCTGGGCCTGGAGAAGCGCCCCTACAGCCGCGCCACCACCGTCCAGCGTTGCCTGCGCGTCTCCGGAAAACATAATGACCTGGAGGAGGTCGGCCCCTCGCCTCGCCACCACACCTTCTTCGAAATGCTGGGCAATTTTTCCTTCGGCGATTACTTCAAGGCCGAGGCCATCGCTCTGGCCTGGGAACTCCTTACCCACGACTACGGCCTCTCTCCCGAACGCCTCCGCCCCACCGTCTTCGGGGGCGACGAGCAGTTTGCGCCCGACGAGGAGGCGGCCCGTCTCTGGCAGGAAGTGGCCGGCTTTCCCCAGGAGAAGATCCTGCGCCTGGGCCGGAAAGATAACTTCTGGCAGATGGCCGATGTAGGACCCTGCGGCCCCTGCTCCGAAATCCACTACGACCTCGCCGGCCATTGCCTGCGCGACCCCCAGGTGAACTGCGACCCCCGCTGCGATTGCGGCCGCTGGATCGAACTCTGGAACCTGGTCTTTATGCAGTTTGAAATCCGCGCCGATGGAAGCATCGTCCCCCTCCCCCGCCCCAGCGTGGATACCGGAGCCGGCCTGGAACGCCTCCTGGCTGCCCTCCAGGACGTGCCCTCCAACTACGATACCGACCTCTTCCTGCCGATTATCCAACGCCTCCAGGAAATGCTCGGCCATGGCGACGAGGAGCGTGCCCGCCATATCGCCCCCTACCGTGCCGTAGCCGACCACAGCCGCGCCGTGGTCAATATGATCGCCGACGGGGTGCTGCCGGGCAACCTGGGCCGCAACTCTATCCTCCGCCGTATCCTGCGCCGGGCCGTCTACCAGGGCCGGCTCCTGGGTTTTTCCGGCCCCTTCCTGGGTGAACCGGCCCGGGTGGCAATTTCCATCCTGTCCCCGGCTTACCCCCACCTGGCGGAGAAGGAAACCTTTATCCTGGAAGTCATTGCCGACGAAGAGGAGCGCTTTGGGCGTACCCTGGAGGCCGGCTTGAACCGGCTGGAAACGATCCTGGAAGGCCTGGCAGAAGCCGTCCTCCCCGGCGAGGCCGCCTTCGAACTCTATGCGACCTACGGCTACCCGCTGGACCTGACCCGCCTCATCACCCGACAGCACGGTGTGGAGGTGGACGAGGCCGGCTTCCAGGAGGCCGTTGCTCGCCATCAGGCGGTCAGCCGGGGCGAAGCCGCCGGAACGGAAGCGATGGCGGAGGCCGGCCGCTACCGCGATCTGGGCCTTCTTCCCACCACCTTCACCGGCTACGAAACTACCCGTGACGAAAGCCGCCTCCTGGCCCTCCTGAGCAACGGCGAACGGGTGCGGCGGGCCTCGGCCGGCGAACGGCTGGAGGTCATCCTGGAACGCACCCCCTTCTACGCCGAATCGGGCGGCCAGGTCGGCGATACCGGCGTGCTTACCGGTCCCCACGGCCGCTTCATCGTGGAGGACACCCGACGTCCCATCCCCGACCTGGTGGTGCATATCGGCCAGGTAGGTGAAGGCTACCTGGAGGAGGGCGAGATGGTGCAGGCCGAGGTGGATGCCGAGCGCCGTGCCGATATCGCCCGCAACCACACCGCTACCCACCTCCTGCACCGTGCCCTGCGCCGGGTGCTGGGCGAGCACGCCCTCCAATCCGGTTCCCTGGTTGCCCCTGACTACCTGCGCTTCGACTTCTCCCACCTGCGGGCGATGACGGCCGAAGAACTGGAGGAGGTCGAACGACAGGTCAACGCCGCCATCCGGGCGGATTGGCCGGTCTGCCCCCACGTGCTCCCCAGGGACGAAGCCCTGCGCCAGGGTGCCATCGCCCTCTTTGGGGAAAAGTACGGGGAGACGGTGCGGATGATCGGCATCGAGGACGGGGAGGCCGTCTTTTCCCGCGAGTTGTGCGGTGGCACGCATGTGCGCCACACCGGCGAGATCGGGGCCTTTTTCATCCTGAGCGAAAGTAGCATCGGGGCCGGCCTGCGGCGTATCGAGGCTGTGACCGGGCGGGAAGCCGTCGCCTGGGCCCGGCGGCAGGTGCGTCGCCTCCAGGAACTGGCCGCCCCGTTGGGCGTCCCACCGGAGCGCCTGGAGGAACGCCTGCGCAATTTGCTGGAGGAAAGTCGAGAGCGCGAGCAGGAGATCGTCGCTCTGCAGCGGAGACTGGCCCAATCCCAACTGGAACGGCTCCTGGGACAGGTCCAGGTGGTGGACGGCGTCCAGGTCCTCGCCGCTCAGGTGGACCTGCCCGATGTAGCCCGCTTGCGGGAGATGGGCGATGTTCTGCGAGAACGTCTGGGCTCGGCCGTCGTTGTCCTGGCCACGGTGATCGAAGGCCAGGCCCGGCTGGTGGCGATGGTTACCCCGGACCTGGTGGCAAAAGGGTATCACGCCGGCCACCTGGTGCGCCGGGTGGCCGAGGTCGTCGGCGGGACCGGCGGCGGCCGGCCGGAGATGGCCCAGGGCGGCGGGCGCTTTCCCGAACGTCTGGAGGAGGCGCTTTCCCAGGTGGGTCACCTGATGCGGACAGGCCGGCATCCGTAGGGGCGCAATTTGTTGTGCCCTGGGGATCGGCCTTCCCAGCCGCAGAGCGTTAGGAGGAAAAACGATGTCCGAGGAGACGGTAACGGTTACCCTCCTGCCGGAAGACGATAACGAAGCGATCCTGGAAAAGGTCCGGCGGGCCAAGGGCAAGAAGATCAATCTGATCGTCCCATCCGGCAACCGGGCCCTGCAGACCTTGGGCGGCTTTACTATGCTACGCAAGGCCTGCGACATCACCGGCATCGATGTTACGGTCTATTCGACCGATGAAAGGACCTGCGACCTGGCCCGGGTGTGCCGCTTTGAGGTAGTGCGGGTGGATCAGGAGGTACGCCCGCGGGAGGTCGTGCCCCCGCCGGAACTGCCGCGCATCGTCGTTTCCACCCGGCCGCCGGAGCCGGCCGGGGTAGGCGCCCCTCCCGTTGTCGAGGAGGAAGTCGGGCGGGAGGAGGCCGTGCCGGCCGGCCTTTCGGAAGCGGATCTGGCCCTCTTCGAGGCCCTGGAGAGCATGTCGCGCACCGAGGATGTGGAACTGCGCCGGGAGGCCTTTGCCCGGCCGACGCCTGCCCCGGCCCCGGTGGTAGAGGCTGTGGCTCTTCCGGAGCGGCCGGCCGTGCCCCGAGAAAGGCCGCGGCGCAAGCCCTCTCCCCTGGGTTTTCTTCTGGAACCGCTGGCCGGCGCTCTGGCGAACATCTATATCGCCGTAGTCAGCCTCTTCCTTCGGGTAGCCTCCCGCTTCCAGCCGCGTGCAAAGGCCGGCGTCGTCGCCGAGGAGGCGCCGGCCGTGGCCGCTCCCCGCGCTCCTACCGTCGAGGAAAGGCGACTCCTGCGCCAGCGCAAGTTGCGCTACTACCTGATCTCGCTCCTGGCCACCTTCGGTTTCACCCTTCTCCTCATCGCTCTCTACTTCTTCTCCCTGCCCCAGGTTACCGTCGCTTTGACCCCCTTGCAGGCAGAGGAGCAGAAGATGGACATCGTTCTGACCATCGCCCTGACCGATACGCTCGCCCCCAAGGGTGTCCAGGTCGTCCCCCGGGTGGAAGGCGGGGAGGTGTCCATCTCGGCCAAGGCGGTGCAGGTTGAACTGGAGGGCTCCGAGGCCATCTCGACCACCGGAGAAACCTGGATTGCGGAGGGGACGGCTACAGGCATGGTCGTTTTTGTCAACCTAACCGAGTACGGCATCAACGTCCCGGCCGGGACACGCCTTTCCGGGGGCGGGGCCACCTTTCGCACTACCCAGGATGTCTGGGTACCGGGTTCGGATTTTCGTGGAGAAGATGCCTACTTGGGCAAGGGTCGGGTGAGCATCATCGCCGAGGTGCCGGGAAGCGCCGGGAACGTGCCGGCCGGGGCCATCGGCGTGATCGAGGGGAACCTGTCCTGTTGTCTTACGGTGGAGAACAGCGAGGCCACAACCGGCGGTTCGGAGCGCCTCGCTTCCACCGTTACGGCCGAGGACCAGGCCCGGCTGCGAGAACACCTCCTGAGCGCCTTGCGGCAAGAGGCCTATAGCGAACTCCAGGCCAAAGTGAGCGGGCTGGAGGTGCTCAGCGGGACGCTCCAGATCGAGACCTTGGAGGAGACCTTCAGCCAGTCCGTCGGCGGCGAGGCCAAGACGCTCGTGCTTCGGGCCAAGGTGCGTGCTTCTGCGTTGGCCAGTGTCCCCGCCTTACTGGGGAAAGCCGTGGAGACCGCGGTCGAGCAAAGGATGGGTGGCCAGAAGGCCGGCCAGGAGATCGGCACGGTGACCTACGGCCCGCTGGAGGCGATGGGGCCGGGTCCGGGCAATACTTGGACCTACCGCACCGTGGCTACCGTCCCCATCCTGAACCGCATTGACGAGGGGTTGAAGGCGGAGATCGCCGGCCGGTTGCGGGGAAAGAGTTACCAGGAGGCCCGGCGGATCTTGGAAAGTTACCGCGACCGCATCGCCGATTACGCCATCAGCCCGGTGCTGGATTTCCTGCCCAGCCTGGGCGGCATCCAGGTGGTGGATATCAGCGGCTACAAGTGATGAAGGCATATACCCGCCTGCTGGGGCTGGACGTGGGCCGGCGCCGCATCGGGGCCGCTCTGAGCGACCCCTCGGGGTTACTGGCCTCGCCGCTGGGCGTGATCGAACTCCGGGGGACGAAGGAGGGATGGGAGGAGGTTTGCGCCTGGGTTGAGGAGTACGGGGTCGTCCGCATCATCGTGGGCCTGCCCCTCCATTTGGACGGTTCGGAGGGGGAGGAAGCGGCCCGGGTACGGGGTTGGGTCGGGGGTCTGCAAGCCCGGCTGGATGTCCCGGTCGAACTATGGGATGAACGGCTGAGCACCGTGGCCGCCGAGCGCAACCTGCGGGAAAGCGGTATGGGCCGAAAGCGCCGTCGGGAACGCCGCGACGCGGTGGCGGCAGCGTTGGTGCTACAGAGTTATCTGGATGCCCAAACTCGACAGAGAAGCCCCTTCAAGTAGGCTCCCTCCGGGAAGGTGAGCAGCACCGGGTGGTCTTCTCCCTGGAAGAGGCGGGCCAGAATCTGCACCTCCCGGCCGGCGTCCAGAGCGGCCCCAAAGACGACCTTCTGGAAGAGTTCGGCACTGACCAGCCCGGAGCAGGAAAAGGTCACGAGCAACCCGCCGGGGCGCAGGAGGTGCATCCCCAACATGTTGATGTCCTTGTAGCCCCGAGTGGCGGCCGTCACCTGGGAGGTGCGGGCGGCGAACTTGGGTGGGTCCAGAATGACCACGTCGAAGGAACGGCCGGCCGCCCGCCATTCCCGTAGCACAGCAAAGGCATCACCTTCCTCCCACGAGGTGTGTTCCTCCACCCCGTTTCGACGGGCGTTCTCCCGGGCCAACTCCAGTGCCTCGGCTGAGGAGTCCAATCCCACCACCGAGACGGCTCCACAAGCAGCGGCGTGGACGGCGAACCAGCCGCTGTAGGTGAAAACGTCCAACACCTCTTTCCCCGCGCAAAGAGGAGCCACCCGCAGGCGATTCTCCCGCTGGTCCAAATAGGCCCCTGTTTTCTGACCACGGCGGATGTCCACCAGGAAGGATCGACCGCCCTCCCAAACTTCCACCCGTTCCGGCGGCTCCTCACCCCAGAGAAGGCCGCTCGGACGAGGAGGAAGCCCTTCCAAGCGGCGGATGACGGCCTCGCTGCGTTCGTAGATACCCCGGGGGGTATACTGCTCGGCCAGGAGCGCCACCAGGTCTTCCCGCCAGACCTCGGCTCCCCAGGACAAGAGTTGCAGCACTAGGTAGGGGCCATAGCGGTCCACGATAACCCCGGGGAGACCGTCGGATTCGGCATGCACCAGGCGGTAAGCGGTGGTGGTCGGGTCATTTTCCAGGGCCAGGCGGCCGGCAAGGGCCCGTTCCAGGCGTCGGTGCAGGAAATCCCGGTCCACGGCTTCGTCTGCATCCCAGGTGCAGAGGCGGACCCGTATCTGAGAACGGGGGCTATAGCCGCCGCGGGCCAGGAAGCGGCCGGAGGCATCCACAACTTCCACGACCTCGCCGGGAGAGGGAACGCCTTCTACGGAGGCGATGGCCCCGGAAAAGACCCAAGGATGGCGCTGCCGGACCGATTTCTCGCGGCCCGGTTTGAGGATCGCTCGTGGACGGCTACTCATCGGGCGGACCGGGGCACTTCCCCTTGCGAAAGAAAGGCCTCCATCATAAACTGCTCCAGTTCCCGACTGGTTGTGGAGAGGTCCTTGACCGTATCCACCGATTGCCAGTAGGCCCGGGAGCAAAAGGCCCGTAACTGGCCGCGCCGGGCCAGGAGGGGGAAGGTCTCTATCTCGTGGTCGCCCCGATCGGGCAGGAAGTCATAGATGGCCCGGTTGAGGACGTAAACGCCGCCGTTGATCCAGTAAGGGAGTTCCGGCTTCTCCTGGAAGCCAAGTACCCGCTGCTCTGCATCTACCTCGACGATGCCAAAGGGGCTGAAGTAAGGAGCCAGGTAGATCGTGCCCATAGCCCCGGAGGCCCGGTGCTCGGCGATCATCTGCCGCAGGGGAAAGTTGGTGATGACGTCGCCGTTGGTCACCACGACCGGGTCGTCCTCCGGCGAAAGGTGGGAGAAGGCCAGTTTCATCCCGCCGCCCCGGCCCAGCGGCGTTTCTTCGACCACATACTCGATGGCCAATCCCCAGCGAGAGCCATCGCCGAAGTAGTTACGGATGACCTCGTAGCGGTAGCCGCAGGAGAAAAGGATGCCCTCGATGCCGTTGGCCCGCAGCCAGCGTACCTGGTAGGCCAGGAGGGGCACACCCAGAATCTCCACCATGCCCTTGGGGCGGTCGTTCGTGTAAGGGCGCAAGCGTTCGCCCTTTCCTCCGGCCAGGATGATGGCTTTCATTCCGTCTCCTCCGTATCCAGCGTTCCCCAGGCTGCCTGCAGCCTCTTGTATTCCTCGGCCAGGTCCAGCGGCGGGTACTGGAGGCGTACGATGGGCACAAGCAGGTTGAAGTCGGCGATCTTGCGGTTGAGCCGTTGGATCAAGTCCCGGATCTGTTGCCATGAACGAGCCTGGGCCTGGCGCAGGTATTCCTGCTCTTGAAGTTGCTCCTCTGGCGGCATGGCGGCCAGGATAACCCGGCGTTCTTCCATCCAGCACCTTTCCTGGGCGTAGCGTTCCCGGAGGGCAGAGAGGTCGGCGCGGATTTCGGCCTGGCGCATAATCCACTCGGGGGCCAGGCCGGCCCGCGCCAAAAGGTCGAAGGCCAGCCGCCAGTCCGGCGGGACGAGCGGATTCTCCCGCCATTGGAGCGGCCGGCCGCGTCCGGGGAGGTTATCGAATTCCCCCCGTTCCATCGCCGCCAGGATCCTTCGTTCGGCCAAGAGGTGCCAGTTGAGCATAGGAGACTCCTGCTTCGATATTCTATTATACTCTGTTCCGGCGCGCGATTCGGAAAGGCTCTTAGCGTAATTCCCGAGCCACGGCCTCGGCAATGGTTCGTTCCGAGGTCAGGACCAGCCAGACCGTCTCTTTCTGCCATCTCAGGTACAGGCCCGGCCGGCCGGCCCACCACATCCCCTCCGTGCCGGTTCCTTCTCCGGTTGTTCCATAGCGCGACTCGGCCAACTTCTGGTAGGCCTCGACAAACTCGCCGGCCTCGTTTGTGTCGTCCCAGAGTAGGACGATGGCCAGGCAGGTTTCCCCATCTTCCCGAACGTAGAGGGCGTAGCGATCGCCTCCCCAGCCGGTGGCGGCCCGGTCCACTTCTGCGCGGCTCAGGTAGGCCTCCAGGTGCAGTCGGAGCATGAATTCGCCCAGCGTGTCCTGGTCGCGCAGGTGCCAGTCCTCCCCCAAGGTCGTGGTGAGCGGGGGGATGGTCACGATCCGGGGGACGTCGTCCGGATAGCGTTCCGGGTGCAGGATTTGCTCCGTGGATCGGGGTGGATCCTTCCATGCGGCGTCAACTCCGGCCCAGTCGCCCGCGTCGTAGAGCGTCCAGACAAAGGCGAGGCCGGCTTCGTAGGGGAATAGAAGTTGTTGTCGGACGGCGTAGGGGGCGGCATCGAAGCGAGGGGTTTCGAGGCCATAGACCTGGTTCAGGAGGTCGGGGGTCATCAGTTCGGCCATATGGGCCAGCAGGTACTGTTGCATAAGCAGGGTGGCATCGCCCTCGGCCAGGGCCTCCAGAGCCAGGGTTCGGTCGTCCTCTTTCTTAAGAGCATCTAATTGATCTCCCAGGCCGAAGAGGCGGTCCTGAAGGGCGTGGACGTATTCGTGGACAAAGATCAGTTTCTCCATCGGCCCCAGCGCCTCGGCGATCAGGTACATCCGGCCGGCCTTGGGATCGTAGAAGCCGGCGATTTGCTCGGTGTAGAGGTCCAAAAGGAGGTGGTACAGATCGGTGCCCGGCTCCAATAACCCTAGCAGGGCCATAAGCATGGCATCCGCTTCGGCTTCCTCCTTGGGGTATTCCTCGGCCAGGTGTTGCTCCAGATAGGTCCGCAATTGCTCTCTTGACATAAACTCCCTTTCTGCTTTCCCGGTCAGCGAAAGTCCTCGCAGGGTGTTCACTTCCTGAGCCAGTCGGTCCAGTTCCTGTTCAATCGCGACCGGGTGACTTTCCTCCAGGCGCTGAACCTGCTGGCGCAACTTTTCCTGTTCTTCCTCCAACCGGCCGATCTCCTGGGCCTGCTGCGTCGCCTCCCTCTGCAACCGTTGCACTTCGGCGGCGGAGCGTCCGTACATCCACCCCAGGAGGGCGTTGGCCAGGAGGGAAAGGAGGAGCAGGAGGAGCAGGAGTATCCACCATCCCTTGAGACCGCCCCTTTTTATGCTGAGAGAATCTGGATCCATCGTGCTTCCTTTCTTCTGTTTCACCTTTGCCGACCTTGTTCCCAAAATACCATATGTCGGCCGAGCCGTCAAGATGCCCCTGACATCCACTTATCTTGTAGGGCAACTCCGCGGGAGTTGCCCTACAAATTCCAGGGTCGCATAAGCCGGCGGTTCGGCAGGAGCCCTGTCCCTTACAATCTACAGGTCAAATCGCGCGAGTTGACGCCGCTTTCCCCTTGCCCTATAATCCTCATAGCACGATCGGCGGAGGCCACGGTGGAGCACGGCTGGATTCGCCTGTCCAACGTATCCAAAGTCTTCTCCCAGGGCGATACCTCTTGCGCGGCCCTGCGGGAGGTCAACCTCGACCTGCCCCGGCAGGCCTTGATCGCCATCGTCGGACCTTCGGGCAGCGGCAAGACGACCCTGCTCAACCTGATCACCGGGGTGGACCGCCCGACGAAAGGGGAGGTCTGGGTCGGCGATTGGCGGCTCGACCGGCTCTCTGAGGAGGCCCTGGCCCGCTGGCGCGGGCAATACGTGGGCATTGTCTTTCAGTTCTTCCAACTCTTCCCCACCCTGACCGCCCTGGAGAACGTGCAATTGCCCCTGGAACTCGTCCCCACCTTCCCGCCTAGCGAAAGGCGCCGACGGGCCTGGCAGGCCCTCGAGGAGGTGGGTTTGACTTCCCGCGCCCACCACCTGCCGGCCCAACTTTCCGGCGGAGAGCAGCAACGGGTGGCCCTGGCCCGGGCTCTGGTCCACGACCCGCTCCTCCTCGCCGCCGACGAGCCTACCGGAAATCTGGACAGCGCCTCCGGCCGGCAGGTCCTCTCCCTCCTCCAGGCGGCCCACCGGCGGGGAAAAACCGTCCTTCTGGCCACCCACGATCCCCATCTGGCCGAGGCTGCTTCCTGCATCGTTCATCTCTGGGATGGACAGGTTGCTTCCGTAGAAGCCCCTGATCCTTGCGAGAAGGAGGCGTAGGCGGTGGACGAACTCGGATCGGCTTATCGGGCGCTGCCGAGCGTGGAGCGGGTGCTCCAGGAAATTCGCTCCGGCCGGCCGGACGAAACTTGGCCGCACGACCTCCTGGTGGAGGCCGCACGCGGCGTCCTGGAGGAAGCCCGCCGGGAGATCGCCGCCGGCGCGGCCCCTCCAGACCTGGCCGAAATCTCCGGCCGCTCGTTGGAGCGGCTCCGGGAATGGCTTCGGCCGACGCTTCAGCCGGCGGTGAACGCCAGCGGGGTCATCCTGCATACCAACCTGGGCCGGGCCCCCCTGAGCCAGGTGGCGCTGGAGGCCGTGCGGCGGGTCGGCCAGGGGTACTGCAACCTGGAGTTCGACCTGGAGGCCGGCCGGCGCGGCTCTCGCCACGAACACGCCCGCCGCCTCCTCTGCCGGCTCAGTGGAGCGGAATCGGCCCTGGCGGTGAACAACAACGCTGCCGCCGTCCTCCTGGCCCTTTCCGCCCTGGCCCGTGGCCGGCAGGTCGTCGTCTCCCGCGGCCAGGCGGTGGAGATCGGCGGCGGCTTCCGTATCCCCGAGGTGATGGCTCAGAGCGGGGCCACGCTGGTCGAGGTAGGGACGACGAACCGCACCTACATTAGCGACTATGCCAAGGCCATCGGAATGGAGACGGCCATGCTCCTGCGGGTCCACCGCAGCAACTTCGCCCTGGTCGGCTTTATCCACGACGTTCCCCTTTCGGAACTGGTGGAGTTGGGCCACCGCCATAACCTTTATGTGATGGACGACCTGGGGAGCGGCACCTTCCTGGATACGAGCGCCTTCGGGCTGGCCCACGAGCCGATGGTCCAGGAAAGCGTCCAGGCCGGGGCCGACCTGGTCTGCTTCAGTGGCGACAAACTCCTGGGCGGGCCGCAGGCCGGCCTGATCGTCGGCCGGGCCGATCTCATCGCCCGGCTGGAGCGTCATCCGCTGGCCCGGGCCATCCGTCTGGACAAGATGGCGTTGGCCGCCCTGGAGGCCACCCTGCTCCACTACCTGCGAGGGGAAGCGCTGCGGGAAATTCCCATCTGGCAGATGATTTCCCAGCCGCTGGAAGAGGTGGGTCGGCGGGCGCGTCGCTGGCGGCGCTACCTGGCCGAACGGGGGATGGCCGTACAGGTGGTGCGCGCCGAGACGGCGGTGGGCGGAGGATCGCTTCCGGGGCAGACCCTGCCCACCTGGGCGCTGGAGATCTCGGGGCTTCCTTCCGTCGAAGAAGCGGCCACCCGGTTGCGTCGCCGAGAACCTCCTATCATCCCGCGCATCGAAGGGGACCGGCTGCTCCTGGATGCCCGCACCGTGCTCCCGGAGCAGGAAAAGACGCTTTTGGAGGGACTGCTGGCCCTGGCCGGATAACGGCCCAGGAGAAAGGAATGGCCGAACAGACGTCAACCGGCGAATTGCTGAAGCAGGCCATCCGGGCGGCCCGCGAGAAACGGCGTGAGGAGGCCCGGCAACTGCTCCTCCAGATCGTCGAGCGCGAGCCTTATAACGAGCAAGCCTGGTTGTGGCTTAGCGGTGTGGTGGACGACCCCCGAGACATGCAGGTGGCCCTGGCCAACGTCCTGACCATCAATCCCGGGAATGAAGCGGCCCGCAAAGGGCTGGACCTCCTACGTCGGCGCCATGGGAACCTCCTGCAGCCGGAGGAGGAACCTCCCGCCCTCAGCACTGCCGCCCCCGAGGAGGAAGACAGGGGGTACACCTTGCGCTGCTATTCCTGCGGAGCCGAAGTCTACGACGTGGCTGATTTTTGCTGGAACTGCCATGCCGTCATCCATTGCTGCGAAAACTGCATCTACCGGCGGGAGACGGCCTGCAAGGAACGGAGAGGGATCCGCGGGCCGGCCGCCTCCATCGTTCGAAACGAGTGCCCGGACTGGACGCCGGAACGAGTCGGCTGAGGAGCCACGGCGCCCCCTACTCGCTTTCCCCAAAACGATACCCCACGCCGGCTACGGTGAGGATATAGCGAGGATTACGCGGGTCGGCCTCGACCTTGCTGCGCAGGCGGCTGACCAGGCCGCGCACGAGTTCGGGGTCGGTTGCGGCCTTGTAGCCCCAGACCATGCGGACGATGTGTTCGGTAGGAAGCACCTGGCCGCGATGGATCATCAGGAGGTGGAGGAGGCGAAACTCCAGGTGGGTCAGGCGGCGGGGCGGCCGGCCGGCCACCTCCACGGTGCGGGTAGCCGGGTCCAGGGTGAGGCCGGCGATGCTCAGGGTAGGAAGGCTGAAGACGGGGAGTCCCCCGGCCCGGCGGAGGAGGGCCCGGACGCGGGCGATCATCAGCCGAGCGCTGTAGGGGCGCATGACCACCCGATCGGCCCCTTCTTCGAGCAATTGGCAGTGGAGGTGCTCGTCAATCGGGTGGGTAATCAGGATAAGCGGCACCCCGGTCAGGGCGCGGATGCGCTGAACCTGCTCCATCAGGCTGGGTTCGCTTACGGCGCAGAGGACGATGTCGGCCGGCCGGCCGCCCCAGGTGCGCAGCGCCTGCTCCAGGCTGCCGGAGGCGGTGGAGGCCAGGCCGGCCCGCTGTAGGACCAGCGTCAAGATGGCCGTCTCGTCGGGGTCTTCGGCGATCACCAGGGCGTACATTTATAGCCCGACTTCCTCTCGTTCCCGCCTCACGAAGCGGCAAACTCGGGTGTAGCCGCAGCGCCGGGCCAGGGCCACGGCCGCGTCCCGGTCTCGCCCCACTTCCTCCGGCCGGTGGGCATCGGAGGAGATGACGATCGGCACACCATAGTCCCGGCAAAGGCGCAGGAACATTTCCGCCGGGTAGATCTCGCCCACAGGGCGATACAGGCCGGCCGTGTTCACCTCCACGGCTACCCCTCCCTCGGCAAAGGCCCGCGCCGCCTCCTCATACAGCGGCTTCAGGTCGTAGGAAGGCCGGTAGCCGGCCAGTTTGATAAGGTCGGGATGGGCCATCACGTCAAACAAGTCGCTACGTGCTGCCTGAATGAGCCGCTCAAAGTAACGGCGGAAGGCCGTGTCTACATCGCAGCCCTGCCAGCGCTCCAGACGATTGAGGTGGTCGAATCCCCAGGCACCCAGCCAGTGCACCGAACCCAAGATGAAATCCAGGGGGTGGGCCGCAAGGAGGCGGCGCAGCGGTTCCTCCCGGCCGGGGAAATAGTCCACCTCCAGGCCGAGGCGCAGAGGCAGGTCGGAACGCCCCTGGGCGGTCTGGATGAAGGCGATATACGTATCCAGAGGATAGCGGGGACGCGCCCGCCACCACCTCTCGGCATATTTCCGCTCGGCCGGATCCGGGTCCTCCTCCCACCAGTGGCCGGAGGCATCCTGGCCCTCGTAAAAGTCGTGCAGGTGCTCGCTGAAGCCGACTTCCTGCAAACTCTTCCGGCGGGCAGAGGACAGGAAGGCCTCCAACCATTCAGGACTATAGGGGCCGTTTTCCAGGTGCACGTGGTAGTCGGCGCGAAAGGCCATGTCCATGCTTATCGGGGTAGGCGAAGGCATTGCCTTCGCCTACCCTACAGGCACCGTCTTCACTTGGAGAAGATCGGCGATGGAGAACAAACCGTCTCTGAGGTAGGCGAAGGCATCGCCATCGCCTGCCCCAGAAGCACCGTCTTTGCCTATCCTTCGGGGTGGAAAAGCCCCTCCGGGGGTGTTTCTTCCTCGCCCAGGAGGAAGCGTCGGGCCTGTTCCATCTCGCGGGCCCGGGCCTCTTCCTCTTCCAGCGCCAGGCGGGCCAGCCGGGCCCGTTCCTCGGCACGGCGGCGGCGGGTCTCCATCCCGGTGCCGGCCGGGATCAGCCGGCCGATGATGACATTTTCCTTCAGCCCGCGCAAATAGTCCACCTTGCCCGTCACTGCCGCCTCGGTCAGGACCCGGGTGGTCTCCTGGAAAGAGGCTGCCGCCAGCCAGGAGTCGGTATTCAGTGCGGCCTTGGTGATGCCCAGCAGGACCAGGTGGGCCGTGGCCGGCTCCCCGCCGGCTGCAATCACCCGGGCATTCTCCTGCTGGTAGAAGAAGCGGTCCACCAGGTCGCCGGGGAGAAAATCGGTATCGCCGGGGTCGTCCACCTGGACGCGACGGAGCATCTGCCGGACGATGATCTCGATGTGCTTATCGTTGATGCTCACACCCTGGGAGCAGTAGACGTTCTGGGCCTCGTTGACCAGGTAGGACTGGACGGCTTCCCGGCCGGCAATCTGGAGCAGGGTCCGGGGGTCAATGGAGCCCTCGGTGAGTTGCTGACCGGCTTCGACCCACTGGCCCTCCCGCACCTTCAAGCGGACAGTGACCGGCACCCGGTACTCGCGCACCTCCTCCTCGCTTCCCCGTACGATCACTTGTCCGTCCTCCACGAGGGCCTCGCCGGCCACGCCGGCCACAATGGGGGGACGGTCGTCCTTTGCCTCGGCCAGCATCTCGCCCGCCTCTACGTAATCTCCCTCGTGCACGCGGACGGTATAGCCTTCGGGAATCTCATAGACATCGCTGTACGGTTCGCTGTGTACCACCCGAATCACCCGGTACTCGCCGTCGCGGACGATCTCCACCAGGCCGTCGATTTCGGCGATTTCGGCCTTGCCCTTGGGCAATCGGGCCTCGAAGACTTCCTGCACGCGGGGCAACCCCTTGGTGATGTCCAGTTCCGTCTTGACGCCGCCGGTGTGGAAGGTGCGCAGCGTCAACTGGGTGCCCGGCTCTCCGATGGACTGGGCGGCGATGATGCCCACGGCCTCGCCCGTCTCCACCAGCCGCCCGGTGGCCAGGTTGCGTCCGTAGCACAAGGCGCAGATTCCCCAGGGCGATTGGCAGGAAAGCGGGGAACGGACGTAGAAGGAGGTGATGGCCTCTTCCTCCAGCACCTTACGGGCCTCTTCGGGAACCTGTTCCTCGCCCCGGAGGATGGCCTTGCGCCGATCGTCGCGGAAAAAGGCCATTGGCTCGCGCATGATCTCGGCCACGCGGCGCCAGGTCTCCCGGTTGATGGCCGAGACGCGTTCCCAGGCCCTCTCGTCAAACTCCTGGTTGCGTTCGACCAGCACCTCGCCGGTGCGCGGGTCCACCAATGGGGCGGCCATGATGCGGCCGACCAACCGAGCCCGCATATCCTCGATGTTGTTGTCGGATTCGCGAATCCAGATGCCGGCTTCGGTACCGCAGTCCACCTGGGCGATGGTTACGTCCTGGGCCACATCCACCAAGCGTCGGGTAAGGTAGCCGGCCTCGGCCGTACGCAGGGCGGTGTCGGCCAGGCCCTTGCGCCCGCCGTGGGTCGAGACAAAGTATTCCAGGACGGAGAGGCCCTCCCGGAAGTTGGAGCGGATCGGCAGGTCAATGATACGGCCGGCCGGGTCGGTCATCAGACCCCGCATGCCGGCCATCTGGCGAATCTGCTCGATGTTGCCGCGGGCCCCGGAAGTGGCCATCATATACACCGGGCCGAAGCGGTCCAGTGTCTGAGCGACCTCGGCGGTGATCTTTTGCGTGGCCTCGGTCCAGATCTCCACCGTGCCCCGGTAGCGTTCCCCTTCGGTGATGAGGCCCCGGCGGAACTGCCGCTCCAGGTTTTCCACCTCAGCATCGGCCTGGGCCAGGATTTCCGCCTTGCGGGCAGGAATCTGGACGTCATCAATGCCGATCGTCAGCCCGGCCCGGGTGGCGTACTGAAAGCCCAGTTGCTTGATGCGATCGGCCATCGCCGCCGTCGCCTCCGGGCCGTGCAAGCGATAGCAATCGGCGATGATCTGCTTGAGGGCCTTTTTATCCACCACCTCGTTCCGGAAACGCAGATCCGAGGGAAGGACACCGTTGAAAATGACCCGCCCCAGGCAGGTCTCCACCAGGGCATCTCCGGCCCGAAAGTCTTCGGGCAGGAGGATATGGATGCGGGTCTGCAGGGTGATGGCTCCGGCCTCATAGGCCATCAGGGCTTCCTCGATACCGGCGAAGTATTTGCCCTCCCCTCGCGCTCCAGGGCGGATGAGGGTCATGTAGTAGCAACCCAGGACCATCTCCTGCGTCGGGGTGATAATGGGGTCTCCCGTGGCCGGGGAGAGCAGATTGAGGGTGGAAAGCATCCGCTGGCGGGCCTCTTCTTGAGCCTTTTCCGAAAGGGGGACATGCACGGCCATCTGGTCGCCGTCAAAGTCGGCTCCGAAGGCGGTGCAGACCAGGGGATGGAGTTGGATGGCGCTGCCCTCGATCAACACCGGCTCAAAGGCCTGGATGGAAAGGCGGTGCAGGGAAGGAGCCCGGTTCAGGAGCACCAGGTAATTCTGGATCACTTCCTCCAGGACATCCCAGACTTCCGGGCGTACTCGCTCAACGCTGCGCTTGGCGCTTTTGATGTTATGGGCATAGCCCCGGGCCACCAGACCTCGCATGACGAACGGCTTGAAGAGTTCCAAGGCCATACGCTTGGGCAGGCCGCACTGGTGCAGTTTCAGTTCCGGGCCCACCACGATCACCGAACGGCCGGAGTAGTCTACCCGTTTGCCCAGAAGGTTCTGGCGGAAACGCCCCTGCTTGCCCTTGAGCATATCGGAAAGGGACTTCAGGCGATGCTTTCCCCGGCCTGAGACGGCCCGTCCGCGCCGGCCGTTATCAATAAGGGCGTCCACCGCCTCCTGGAGCATGCGCTTTTCGTTGCGCACGATGATCTCGGGGGCCTTGAGTTCCAGCAGGCGGCGCAGCCGGTTATTCCGGTTGATCACCCGCCGGTAAAGGTCGTTCAGATCCGAGGTGGCAAAACGGCCACCGTCGAGTTGCACCATCGGCCGCAGGTCTGGCGGTAGGACAGGTAGAACGGTCAGGATCATCCATTCCGGGCGATTGCCCGATTTCCGGAAGGCCTCCACCACCCGCAAGCGCTTGCCGGCCTTTTTCCGGCGCTGGGCCGAGGGGCTGTTTTCCATCTCCTCCTTGAGTTCGGCCTGCATGCGGTCCAGGTCCATCCGGCTGAGGAGTTCGCGGATCGCCCCGGCTCCCATGTCGGCCCGGAAGATAGCCCCGCACTGTTCGCGGTACTCATGGTACTGGGCCTCGGTCATGAGCATGCCCCGATGGAGTTCCCGGATCATCCGCAGGCGGCTTTCATAGCGCAGGCGAATCGCCTCCTGCTGTTCGTAGATCGTTTCCTCGATGCGGGCGATTTCCTGCTCGGCAACGTAGATGCGCTGGTCCCGTTCGCTCTGGGTCTGAAGATTGGCCTGGGCCTGCTGCTCCCGAATGGCCGGCTCCGCCGCTTCGATGGCGGCCTGGGCCACCTCGCTCAGGCGGGATAGCGTCTCTCCGGAGATCACCTCGCCGGCCTGGGCGATCAACGCACCGGTCGGCTCAAAAACGATGTCCTGAGGGATCGGTTTGCTCTCCCAGGCGTGGAGTTGGGCTTCGATCTCCCGGGCTATCTGAACGAAGCGCTCCGTCTGGGCGATCAGTTCGTCTTCAAAGCGCTGCAGGGTGGCTTCCCGGGCCCGTTCCAGGAGTTCCAGTTCGCCGGCCAGCCGTTCCCGAATGCGGGAAATCTCTTCCTGACCTTGGGCTTCCACCTGGGCCAGTTCCTCGGCCATTTCCCGTTGGAGACGTTCGACCAGGTGGTCGCGCCTCTCCGCATCCACTTCGGTGACGATATAGGCGGCAAAGTAGATCACCCGCTCCAGGTTGCGAGGAGTGATATCCAGGAGCAAACCCAGCCGACTGGGCGTTCCTTTGATGAACCAGATGTGGCTCACAGGGGCGGCCAGTTCGATGTGCCCCATGCGTTCCCGGCGCACCCGCGAACGGGTGACCTCCACCCCACACTTGTCGCAGACGATACCGTGGTGGCGCACTCGCTTATATTTCCCACAGGCGCATTCCCAGTCCTTTTGCGGGCCAAAGATGCGCTCACAGAAGAGGCCGTCTCGCTCCGGCCGCAGGGTACGGTAGTTGATGGTTTCCGGTTTGGTCACTTCCCCGCGCGACCAGCGACGGATCTCCTCCGGCGAGGCCAGGCCCAGACGAATGGCTGTGATCTCATTGATTCGAGTCATCTATTATCCACTCCATCTTACCAATACCCAATTAGCCCTTTTCGATACCGGAGATGTTGATGCCTTCCAGCCTCAGGAGCGGCTCGGCCGACCGGGCGGCATCGTCGATGTCCACCGGGCTTTCGTCCTCGCCAAAGATCTCGACCGAGAGGGCCAGGCTCTGCAACTCCTTGACCAACACCTTGAAGGCTTCGGGGAGTCCGACCTCTTCGATAGGTTCGCCCTTGACGATGGCCTCGTAGGTCTTGCTGCGGCCCAGGATGTCGTCGGATTTGATGGTGAGCATCTCCTGGAGGGTATAGGCGGCCCCGTAGGCCTCCAGAGCCCACACCTCCATTTCGCCGAAGCGCTGGCCGCCGAACTGGGCCTTGCCGCCCAGCGGTTGCTGGGTAACCAGGGAGTACGGTCCGGTAGAACGGGCATGGATTTTGTCTTCGACCAGGTGAACCAGTTTCATCATATAGATCTGGCCGACCGTAACGGGGCTTTCAAAGGGCAAACCGGTACGGCCCTCGTAGAGGGTGATCTTGCCGTTTTCGGGCAAGCCGGCTTGGGCGAGCAAGGCGCGCACTTCCTCTTCGGTTGCTCCGTCAAAGACGGGGGAAGCCACCCGGATACCCAACTGGCCGGCCGCCCACCCCAGGTGGGTCTCCAGGAGTTGGCCGATGTTCATCCGGGAGGGCACGCCCAGCGGGTTGAGGATGATGTCCACCGGCGTACCGTCCGGAAGGAAGGGCATATCTTCCACCGGAAGGATGCGGGAGATCACCCCCTTGTTGCCGTGTCGGCCGGCCATCTTGTCCCCGGCTGCGATCTTGCGCCGCTGGGCGATGAGCACCCGCACCATAGTGTGCACGCCCACCGGCAGTTCGTCCCCCGCATCCCGGGAGAAGGTGCGCACGTCAATGACCCGGCCGGAAACCCCATGCGGCACCCGCAGGGAAGAGTCCTTGACCTCGCGGGCCTTTTCCCCAAAGATGGCCCGCAGGAGGCGCTCCTCAGCGGTGAGGTCGGTTTCCCCCTTGGGGGTGATCTTGCCCACCAGGATGTCTCCCGGCCCCACCTCGGCCCCGATGTAGACGATGCCCTCCTCGGAGAGGTTGGCCAGGAGGTCCTGCCCCACATTGGGGATGTCGCGGGTAATCTCTTCCGGCCCAAGTTTCGTATCGCGGGCCTCGCACTCGTACTTTTCGATGTGGATGGAGGTGAAGATATCCTCCCGCACCAGCCGCTCGCTCACCAGGACGGCGTCCTCAAAGTTGCCGCCCTCCCAAGGGAGAAAGGCCACCAGGACGTTGCGCCCCAGGGCCAGTTCGCCGTGGTCGGTGGCCGGCCCGTCGGCGATCACCTGGCCGGCCCGAACCCTCTCCCCGGTGTAGACGATCGGGCGCTGGTGGATGCAGGTATCCTGGTTGGAACGCCGGAAATTGATCAGGGGGTAATGGCGCTCCGTCCCGTCGTCTTCCCGCACCACGATCTCGTCGGCTACCGTCCGGATGACCTCCCCATCCTTCATGGCGATGACCACCAGGCCGGAATCCCGCGCCGCTTGGTACTCCATCCCCGTTCCCACGATCGGGGCCTCCGGCTGGAGCAGGGGCACGGCCTGACGCTGCATATTCGATCCCATCAGGGCTCGGTTGGCATCGTCGTGCTCCAGGAAGGGGATGAGGGCGGTAGAAACCGAGACCACCTGCTTCGGGGAAACATCCATAAAGTCCACCCGGTCAGCGCGTTCAATAACGAAGCGCGAGCCGTACCGGGCGGTGACACGCTCTTCGACAAAGTGCCCATATTCATCCAGCGCCGCGTTGGCCTGGGCGATGACGGAGCGCTCCTCCTCGTCGGCGGAGAGGTAGACGACCTCGTCGCTCACCCGGGGGCGAACGGCGATGCGCCTCAGGGGCAGGGCAGCGATGCGCCGGGCCAGTTCCCGATCTACTCGGGTGCCGGCCGGAGCAACTACTTCCCCGCTTCGGGAATCGGCGACGTCCTCCCTCAAGATATGGCCGACCAGCGCCTCGGCCCGGTTTTCGACCTCGCGGATGACCCGCCGGTAGGGGGTTTCGATAAAGCCCATCTCGTTAACCCGGGCATAGGTGGCCAGGCTGGCGATCAGGCCGATGTTGGGGCCCTCGGGCGTCTCCACCGGGCAGATGCGTCCGTAGTGGGAGTGATGGACGTCGCGCACCTCGAAGCCGGCCCGTTCCCGCGAGAGGCCGCCCGGCCCCAGGGCAGAAAGGCGTCGCTTGTGAGTCAACTCGGCCAGCGGGTTGGTCTGGTCCATAAACTGGGAAAGTTGGCTGGCCCCGAAGAACTCCCGGATCGCGGCCACCAGGGGGCGGATGTTGATGAGGTTGCCCGGCGTGACCGTCTCGGGATCGTGCAGAGTCATCCGCTCACGGATGATGCGCTCGACGCGCAGCAAGCCGATGCGAAATTGGTTCTGCACAAGTTCGCCTACGGTGCGCACCCGACGGTTGCCCAGGTGGTCAATATCGTCGGGTTCACCCCAGCCGTTGTTCAGGCGAATCAGTTCCTCGACGATGCGCACAATGTCCGCCGGAGTCAGCGTGCGCTGATCCAGAGAAGGCGGCTCGACGTAACTGGTCACCACCCGCACGTAGAAGCGGCTACAGAGGTGCTCGAAACCGTATTCCTCCGGTCCGATGTAGAGGTCCTGTCCCTCCTGGCACATCTCGCACTGGGGGCAGATATACCAGCCGCACTCAGGGCAGAGGTCCACTCTCGTCGAGTCGATCTGATGGGCCTCGTCGCGCCAGCAGGATACCGTCTCCCCCAGCAGGGCCAGTTCGGCGATGGAACGGGTTTGCTTACGCAGGGCGGCCAGTTCTTCGGAGGAAAGCGGCTCTCCGTTGCGAGCGCGGGTGATCCACCAGAGCCGCTCCTGAAGCATCCGCTCGAGGAGTTCCTCGTCCAGCCCCTTTCCCCGAGCCTGTCTCCAGAGGTCCAGCCAGACCCGACGGCGCTCCAGGCCTTCCTTGAGGTCGGGTTCCAGGTGATAATTTTCCCAGAGGCGGCGGTTCAACTTGTAGCGGCCGACTCGGGCCAGGTTGTAACGGCGTTCGTCAAAGAGCATGGCTTGCAGGAGGTTGCGGGCGTTCTCCAGGGTGGGCGGATCGCCCGGTCGCAGCCGGCGATAGATCTCCAGTAGGGCCTCCTCCTGGTGAGTGGTGGGGTCGCGGGAAAGGGTGGCTTCGATGAAGGAGTGCTCCCTGGAGGTATCCACATGCTGGAAGAGGGCACGCAGTTCGCCTTCAGTGGCATAGCCCAGGGCCCGCAAGAGGATGGTGACCGGGATTTTGCGCCGACGGTCCATCTTGACCGAGATGACGTTGCGGCGATTGGTCTCGAAATCCAACCAGGCCCCCCGTGCCGGAATGAGTTTGGCGATGAAGAGCGGCCGGCCCTCGGCCGTCTCCTCCTTGTGCTGGAAGTAGACCCCGGGAGAACGGACCAGTTGCGAGACAACCACCCGCTCGGCCCCGTTGATGATAAAGGTGCCCTTGTCGGTCATCCAGGGGAAATCGCCGAAGAAGATCTCCTGTTCGCGGACCTCGCCGGTCTCTTTCATCAGCAGCCGAACCTGCACCCGCAGAGGACGGGCGTAGGTGGCATCGCGTTCGCGGGCTTCCTGTTCGCTATAGCGCGGTTCGCCAAAATGGTAGCCGGTGAAGTAGAGTTCCATCTTCCGGCCGGTAAAATCCTGGATCGGTGAAATGTCGTCGAACAGTTCGCGCAACCCCTCTTCAACGAACCAGCGAAAGGAATCCAGTTGGGTCTGGATCAAGAAGGGTATGGGCAAGGCCTCGGGGATGTGGGAGAAAGAGCGACGGGGAGGCCGACCCACCTCCCGGATCGGGTGTCGCGGTCCCGGAAGGATATCCTCCTGAATCGCCTGTTCCGAAAGTCCTATCGCGATCGCCATCTTCTGCTCCTCGGCGCAATCGAACTGCTCGCGCCTACCGCGGGAATTCTCGCTTCTTTGCACACCGTTCCAGTAGGGGCGATTTTCCACCCTTTTGCGGATGAGGGGCACCACGAGGGAACGGTCAGGCTATATACCCCAAAGGTCATCCCCCGCCTGTTGGACAAAAAAGCCGGTTATCGGGTATAATGCCTTCCGTTTGATAGAGGCGAACTTTTCGCCCTTGCCCGTTGTCAGAATCGAACCGGCTATCCGGCCCGAAGGCCAAAGAAACAGGAAGATGGGTGCTCCCGCTTCGGCCGCCCATCTCCTGGTGATCGGAACGATCAATGGATGCCCCACCGCATAAGTACAGGTCTAATTTTAGCGAAACTTCAAAAAATCAGTATACCACAAAACTTCAATTTTGTCAAATCGGGGTTTTCTTTTTGCTTCTAGCCCTGCTTACGGCCGGCCTGGGGCTAGTTCTCGGGCTGGATAACGCCTTCCAGCGCGGCATAGCCTGGGGAGCCGACCTTCCCCGCATTCCTCAGGCCGATGTCCCACCCCTGGGGGTCAACCTCTTCCTGGATCGCGAACCGGACGAGGCGGCCATCCGTCGAACGCTGGAGATGGCGGTGCAGATGGGTGCCCGCTGGGTCAAACAGCAGTTTCCCTGGGATCAAATCGAGCCGGATGCCAAGGGGGATTTCTGGGACGAGCGCTATGCCCGGAGCACCTGGGAGCATTACGACCGGATCGTGGCCCTGGTCCAGGAGTATGGGCTGGAACTCATCGTCCGCCTGGACCGGCCGCCGGATTGGGCCCGGCCAGAGGCCCTGGCTTCGGAGCGCCTTCGCGCCGCCCTGGCCGAGGATCCCAACCGGGACATCACCGGGCCGCCGGACCGCCTGGAGGACTATGGCGACTTTGTCTACGCAGTCGTCTCCCGTTACCGGGGAAAGGTGCACTATATCCAAATTTGGAACGAGCCCAACCTGGCCAACGAGTGGAACTGGGCCCCGATCGACCCCCAGCGCTTCGTCGAACTCCTCTGTCTGGGCTACCGGCGGGCCAAAGAGGCCGACCCCACGGTCACCGTGCTTTTCCCCAGCCTGGCCCCCAATGACGGACTGGACCCACGCCACATGAGCGACCTGGCCTTTCTGGAAGCGGTCTACCAGGCAGGTGGGAAAGGTTGCTTCGAGGTGATGTCGGCCCAACTGTACGGCCTGGGACAGCCTCCTACCGAGCGTTCCCCTTTGGGGTTTGACCGGGGAAAGTGGCGTCCGGTCACCCGCACCGATGTCTCCCGGGTGGTGCTTTTACGTGAGGTGATGGAGCGCTTTGGCGACGAGGGGAAGGCCGTCTGGGTGGGCGAACTGGGATGGAATGCCACGCCGCCGGGATGGAGCGGCCGGCCCAGTCCGTGGGGGGAATCGGTCAGCGAGGAAGTCAAGGGCCGATACATCGTGGAGGCGCTGGAACGTTCCCTGAGCGAGTGGCCCTGGATGGGGGTACGGAACCTCTGGTTCCTGCGCTGGGGCGGCCCTCCCCCAAAGGCGGAGGACCCCACCCAATTTTTCGCCCTGGTGGGCTACGACTTCACCCCATTGCCGGCCTACGAGATCGTACAGGCCTGGGCAAAAGAAGGCATCCCCTTGGGCGTAGGCTATCACACGCTGGAGGCCGTCGGGCGCGTAGAAGAGGCTTTTCTGGGTACGCGCCTGGACCTGCTCCTGCCGAGTGGGGTAAGTCCTTCGACTGTCCGGGTTGAAGTAGACGGGCGGCCTTGTCTCCTAAAGTTCTGGCGAAACGAGGGGATAGAGGCCCGCTACATCGCTGCTGAGGGCCTGACCGATGGACGACACACCTTCGTCGTCGAAGGGCCGGCCGGGGTGCTGCGCGGCTGTTATATCGTGCGGGAACCTCCTTACCCATGGCTCTTTCCTACGCTTACGGCCGCCTTTTCCCTGGGGCTGGTAGCGGTGTCTGCTCTGCTCCTCCTGCGTCTGCCGGCCGGATTGGAGGCCTTCTGGTCCTGGCTGTGGCGTTGGGTGGAACGCTTTCGGCGCATCCCAGAACGCTGGCAGCGGCCGATCATCTTGGGCGGGCTGGCCCTGGCCTTGGCCGCCATCTATCGCCCGCTGCCGTTTCCTGCCGCCTTGGCCGCCCTGGTCGTCCTGGTGCTCCTGGCCCTCCTGCGGCTGGACCTGGCCCTCCTGGGGGCCGTCTTCGTTATCCCCCTCTATGCTCAGCCAGCCACACTGGCCGGAGGGCGTTTCTCCCTCCTGGAAATTGCCCTCCTGGCCTGCGCCGTCGCCGGAGGAATGCACGTCCTGCGGCACCCGGAAGTCCTGCGTCCCGGAAGAAACCGGTCTTGGGGACTGCTCCTGCCGGCCCTGGCCTTTTTGCTGGTCTGCACCGGTTCGCTCCTCTGGAGCACGGACCCCGCTTTTCCGACGGTCGAAGGGGCCGGCCTGCTCCGCCTTTCCCTGCGGGAGTATCGGGTGACGATCCTGGAACCGCTGCTCCTCTATCCGCTTCTTCTGCTGGCCTATCGCGGCCGGAAGGATCGGGCCTGGTGGCCGGTGGACACCCTGGTGTTGAGCGGAGCACTGGTGGGGTTGGGCGGCATCGTGCAGGTCCTGACCCCCTGGATGCAGGCCGAGGTGGCCGATGGGGTGCGCCGGGCCACCTCGGTCTATGGCACCTTTTCGGCCAACGCCCTGGCCCTTTTCCTGGGGCGGGTGCTGGTCCTGGCTGCTGCGGCGGCGCTTTTCCTGCCTATGGGGTGCCGGCGGGTGCTCTACGGGCTGGCCCTGTTGCCGATCACGCTGGCCTTTGTCCTGACCTACTCGCGGGCCGGTTATATCGCCGTAGCGCTGGTCGTGCTCCTCTACGGCCTGGTGCACAGCCGGACGGTACTCTGGATCGAACTGGGGGCCGGGGCAGCGGTGGGGCTTTTTGCTTGGCTTACAGGAGGCCTGGGTCGGTTGCTGGCGCTGGATACCTTGCTCAACCGGCTGGAGTTGTGGCGCAAGGCCTGGGTGCTGGTGGAGCAGAGCCCGTGGGTGGGGCTGGGGTTGGACGCCTTCTACAGCCACTACCGAGCCCTCTTCGGGGAGAGAGAGGCCTACTGGAACCCCAACAACGGCATCCTGGAGTTCTGGACGCGCCTGGGGCTACTGGGGTTGGCCGTGGGGGTATGGCTGTATGGCGCCTTTCTGGTCCGGGCTTTCCGCACCTATCGGCGCGGCGCAGAGACGGCCGGCCGGATTCTCGCCCTGGCCCTGCTGGGGAGCGTTGTCTATGCCCTTTTCCACGGCTTCCTGGACGGCCTCTTTTTTGCCCCCGACTGGGCCGCCACCTTCTGGCTGGTCTATGGACTGCTGGCGCTGCTGGAAGGGCAAATACTTCGGAGCCAGATTTGAAGGGGAAGTGGCCCTATGATATAATGGGGGGTGGTGCGAACCGCGGAGGAAAGGAAAAAACATGGCCCGATCGTCCTTGCCGGACCTGGATAGGCCGGAAGTCTACGCGGAACACGATCCTTCAGGTGCCTGTTCCCGCCTCTTTGACCTGGCTGACCAGTGTCGTGAGGCTTGGCGCATCGTCCGGAAATGGGAGCCGCCCCTGCTCTCCTTTCCGCCCCGGGCCGTCGTCGTGGCCGGTATGGGGGGATCGGCCATCGGAGGTGACCTCCTGGCCGCTCTGGCCCGGG
Source organism: Chloroflexia bacterium (assembly GCA_036172265.1). Classification (GTDB taxonomy): domain Bacteria; phylum Chloroflexota; class Chloroflexia; order DTKN01; family DTKN01; genus JASFBA01. The sequence continues at coordinate 17,009 of JASFBA010000099.1, read as the reverse complement.
ATCTGGCGACCATCCCTATCTTCGTCCACCGCAACTACGGCCTGCCGGCCTGGGCCGGCCCCCAGACCCTGATCCTGGCCTCCAGTTACTCCGGTAACACCGAGGAGACCCTCTCCTCCGCCGCCGAAGCCTTCCGCCGAGGCGCACCGATGGTAGCCGTAACCACCGGAGGAGAACTGGCCCGCCGCGCTTCCGAATGGGGAGTTTCCCTCCTTTCCTTCCACTACCCGGCCCAGCCCCGGGAGGCATTGGGCTACAGTTTCCTCCTTCTGCTGGGAGTCCTGGTCCGTCTGGACCTTCTGCCGGACATGAGTCCGGAAGTGGAGGAGAGCATTGCCGTCCTGGAAGTGCTTCGGGCCGAGGTCGATCCGGCCGTTCCCTTGGAGAGGAATCTGGCCAAGGAACTGGCCACCTGGCTCTACGGCCATTTGCCCACCGTCTACGGGAGCGACCTCCTTGCTCCCGTGGCCCGTCGCTGGAAGGGCCAGTTCAACGAAAACAGCAAGTCGTGGGCTTTCTTTGAGGAGTTGCCGGAGATGGACCATAACGCCATCACCGGGACCGCCAACCCCTCCTCCTTTGCCGGTCAGGTCCGTGCCCTTTTCCTGACCTCGGAGCACGACCACCCGCGCAACCGTCTGCGGCAGGAAGCCACCCGTCTTCTGTTCGAGGAGGCCGGAGTTCCCTGCCGTGCCGTCGCCGGCCGGGGGAAAAGCCCGCTGGCCCAAATGCTTTCCACCGTGCTCCTGGGGGACGCCGTAAGTTATTACCTGGCCATGCTCTACCGGGCCGATCCCACCGCCATCCCGGCCATCCATGCCCTCAAGCGGGCGCTGGCCCAAAGATAGAAGGGCAACTTTTTTCCCCCTTTGTCCGTAATCGATAGGAAACGTACCGGAGAGGCTCGCTTATGGAAGAACAACTGGCTGCCATCCAGTATCTTGCTCAGGAGATCGGTCCGCGTCCGCCCACCTCGGCCGCCGAAGCCCGGGCCGCGGCCTATATCAACGCCCGGATGCGACAGGCCGGCCTGGAGGTAGAGGTGCAGCCCTTCCGCGCTCTCCCCACACTGGCCCTGCCCCTGGCCATCCTCTACCTGGTCGCCGCTCTGACCCCGCTCCTCTATCTCTACAGCCGGCCGGCGGCGACCTTGGCTTCTTTGCTGGCCTTTTTTGTCTTTGTAGCCGAAGCCCCTTCTTTTCCCATCCTTTCCTCCTGTTTTCCTCTGGGCAAAAGCCAGAACGTTGTCGGCACACGGCCGGCTGCTCGGGAGGCCCACCAGCACCTGATCTTTCTGGCCCATCTGGATACCGGCCGGGCCGGTTTCCTGTACCACCCTCGCCTGGTGGTCAACCGCCGTCGTTTCTTTTTTCTGACCATCGGCCTTTTCCTTGCCCTTCCCATCCTCTCCGGATTGGGCTGGTGGTTCGGCTCGGTCGAATTCTGGTACGCCCAGTGGCTTCCGGCCGGTGTCCTGATGTTGCTTTTCCTTCTGCTCCTGATCCAGGAGGCTTCCCGACCCTATGTAGCCGGGGCCAACGATAACGCCTCCGGCCTCTCCGTTCTCCTCAGGTTGACCGACGAACTCAAGGAATTGCCCTATACCCACCTCTGGCTGGTGGCTACCGGCTGTCAGGAGGCCGGGCAGGTCGGGGTGCGCCGGTTTCTCGGCCGCTATCCCTTCCCTCGGGAGAGGACCTATGTGGTCAATTTGGACAGCGTTGGGGGTGGAAATCTTCACCTGATCGTCGAATCCGGCTTGTTTCGCCCTCGACGATGCCCTTCCCGTTTCGAGGAACTGGCCGGAGAGGCCGAATCCGACGATGTCACCGTGGATGCCGACCCCTGGGCCTTTACACTGGCCGATAGCGATGCCGTGGTGGCTTTCCGGTGCGGCTTCCCGGCCCTGAGCATCACCGCCCTGAAAGATGGCCGGCCGGCCCGCTGGCATCGCCCGGATGATACTTTCCCGCACATTCAACCGGAACTGCTGGAGCGCGCCACCCGCCTGGCCGTAAGTATCGCCCTGCGGCTCGACCGTTTGGCTACAGAGAGGTAAGGAGGAGCGATGGAACCTCGGAAGCGTCGCCAACTGGTCCTCATCCTGGTCGGCACAGAACTTTCCATCGCCTTTGTCTTGGCCGTTGCCGAACAGTGGGGAATCCTGGTTGCTTTTCTGATCCTGGAAGCGCTGGTGATCCTGGGCTTTTTCCTCCGCCGCCGGGGTCTCCCGCGCTGGGGTTCCAGAATTCGTCTTGGTGGCTGGATCGCGCTTGGCATCGTCCTGCTTCTCTTGGTTCTCCTCCTCACGGCCGGCGTCTACTGGTATACCGAGTATCTCTGGTTCGAGTCGGTGGGCTACCTTTCTATCTTTACCACCCAACTCCTCAGCCGCCTTCTTCTCTTCCTGGGGGCCGGGGTGATCACCACCCTTTTCTTTGGAGGAAACTTTCTCCCGGCCTGGCGCTGGCTGCGTCGGCGGGAATCGTGGGAAACCGGCTCGTCGGCCGGCCGCCGGCTGGGCCTGGTTCTCCTCTGGCTGGTGGCGGCCGGTTTCGGCCTGGCGATGGGGCTTTCGGCCCAGGGGCGCTGGATGGACGTCCTGCGCTTCTTTTATGCCACGCCGGTCGGCCGGACGGACCCCCTCTTCGGCCGGGATGTGGGGTACTACCTCTTCCAACTGCCGTTGCTCCTGGATGTGAAAAACGCCCTCTTCTGGCTGGTGATCCCGGCAGGCCTCCTGACCGCCCTGGTTTACGCCTTGGGTTTACGGAGGCGACGACCTTCGGCTCGGGACCTGGGGTGGGGCCCGTCCGAGAGTGTCCGTCCGCGCCTTCCCTTCTCGTTCCCGCTGGCCCATCTTTCCGTTTTGGGTGCTCTCTTCCTCCTGATCAAGGCCTGGGATTACCAGTTGCAGGTCCAGATGCTCGTCTATTCGCAGACCCGGGCGGCCTACGGGGCCGGCTATACCGATGTCCATGCCCGCTGGCCGGCCTACAACATCCTGACCGGCATCGTGGTGGCCTGTGCTATCCTCCTCCTTTTGAACCTGTGGCGGCGCACCTGGAAATTCCTGGCCCTTGGCCTGGGCCTCTGGCTGGTCAGCCTTTTTCTCCTGGGAACGCTTTACCCCTCCTTCGTTCAGTCGTTCCTTGTGAGCCCGAGCGAACTGGATATGGAGCGCCCTTACATCGAATATAACATCCGCTCCACCCTGGAGGCCTATCGGCTGGAAGAGGTGGCGGAGGAAGACTTCCCTCTTACCGGGACGCTGACCCTGCCCAAGGTTTTGGAGAACACTGGCACGATCCAAAACATCCGGCTATGGGATCATCGTCCCCTATACCAGACCTACAGCCAACTCCAGGAAATCCGTCTTTATTATAACTTCTACGACATTGACGTAGAACGCTACCGGCTGGGCGATCGCTATCGCGAGGTGGAACTTTCGGTCCGGGAACTCTCGGTGGACCAACTTCCGGAGACGGCCCAGACCTGGGTCAACCGCCACCTGGTCTATACCCACGGCTACGGGGTGGTCCTCAGCCCGGTGAACGAGTTCACCGCCGAGGGGCAACCACGCCTGCTGATTCGGAACATCCCGCCCGAGACCGATTACCAAGAACTGAAACTCGTCCGGCCGGAAGTCTACTTCGGCGAGCAGACCGATACCTATATTATCGTCAAAACGACGACCCGGGAGTTTGATTATCCCCAAGGCGACGAAAATGTCTTCACCACCTACAGGGGGCGGGATGGCGTGTCCATCGGCTCCCTTGTCCGCCGGCTGGCCTTTGCCCTGCGCTTTGGGGACCTCCCGATCCTCGTGAGCGAGTACATCACCCCGGAGAGCCGCCTCCTCTTCCGTCGCACGATTCAGGAGCGTGTCCGGGCCATTGCCCCTTTCCTGGAATACGATTACGACCCCTATCCGGTCATTCTGGACGGCAAAATCTACTGGCTTCAGGACGCCTATACCACAAGCGGTATGTACCCCTACTCCCGGCCGGTGGACGGCCTCAACTACATCCGCAACTCGGTCAAAGTGGTCGTGGATGCCTATGAGGGCATCACCACCTTCTACCTCGTTGACCCCGGGGATCCACTAGCGCAAACCTATGCTCGCATCTTCCCCGACCTCTTCCGGCCGGCGGAGGAGATGTCACCGGGGCTACGTGCCCACTGGCGTTATCCAGAGGAACTCTTCCGCATCCAGAGCGCCATCTATGCCACCTATCATATGCGCGACCCCCAGGTATTTTATAATAAAGAGGATGCCTGGCACTTTGCCCGGGAGACCTACGGGGACGAAATCCGGGAGATGGACGCCTACTACGTCATTATGCGCCTGCCGGACTGGGAAGAGGAAGAGTTCCTGCTGATGGTTCCTTTCACCCCGGTTGGCCGGGACAACATGATCGCCTGGATGCATGTGCAGTGCGACGGGGAAGACTACGGCCGGCTGGGCATCTTCAAATTCCCCAAGCAGAGCCTGATCTACGGGCCCCTGCAAATCGAAGCGCGTATAAACCAGGACCCCTTTATCTCCCAGCAGTTCACTCTGTGGGATCAGCGTGGCTCCAGCGTTATCCGGGGAAACCTCCTGGTCATCCCGGTGGACCAGAGCCTGCTCTATGTGGCTCCTATCTATCTGCAGGCCGAGGCCGGCCAGATTCCCGAACTGAAGCGGGTGGTGGTGGCCTGTGGGGAACGGGTGGCCATGGCCGAGACGCTGGAGAGGGCACTGCGGGCCGTTCTGGAGGCGGAGGCCGGGCCGGTGGAGGGGCGGGGTTGGGAAGAGGTGGTCCGTTCGGCCCAGGAACATTACCGGCGGGCCCAGGAGTGCTTGCGTAGCGGCGACTGGGCCTGCTACGGGGAGGAGATGAAAGGGCTGGAAAGCGATCTGGAGGAGTTGGTGCGGTTGGGGGAGAAATGAAATACGCAATACGCAATACGCAATACGCAATACGAAATACGAAATATGTATTATATGTTGCGTATTACGTATTACGTATTGCGTATTGCGTAAGGCGTATTACGTAAGGCGTTCGCGGGCTTTGGCGCTTACATAATCCATTCCCCAGACCATGGCCACGATGGCCCAGATGGCGGTCCCGGCTTTGGCGTATTCGTCCAGGTCCACCCACAGCCGCAACTGGTGGCCGATGCCGCCGGCCCCGACGAAGCCGATGACGGTGGACATGCGGATGTTGATATCCCACTGGTAGAGGATATAGGCCAGGAAACGGGGGACCAGTTGCGGCACCACCGCGTAGAAAAGGACCTGGAGGCGGTTGGCTCCGGTGGCGGTGACCGCCTCCACCGGGCCGGGATCGATTTCCTCGATCGTCTCGGAGAAGAGTTTGGCGAGGTTCGGGATGCTCCAGGCGGCCAGCGAAATCATCCCGGCAAAGGGGCCGAAGCCGATCCAGAAGGCGAAGATGACGGCCAGGATGAGCGGTTCGATCGAACGCCACAGGTTGAAGAGGGTACGGGAAAAGGCGTAGACGGCCTGGCCGACGAGACTGCGGCCCATGATGTTACGGGCTCCCAGGAAACCCAGGGGGATGGCCAGGAGGGAGCCCAAGGTGGTGGCCAGGAGGGCCATAAGGAGGGTAATGAGGGAGATGTGCAGCACCTGCAGCAAGGCCTCGCTGGGTTGCGGCCCACCGATAAAGCGTTCCCAGGCGGCGGCGAGGCGGGCCGGCTGAAGGTGCCCCTCCTCGGGGTGGAACTCGGCGATGGCCCGGATGCGGGTGGTCAGAGCGATTTGGCCTTCGGCATCGGTCTCGCAGCAGCCCCGTTCGACGGTGAGCGAACCCCCGCCGGGCGGAAGCCAGAGGAGGGAGATGGGCATTTGGGGGGGCAGTTCATAGCCGCGGATCTCCAGAGTGTCCCCCGGAGCACCGCAGGGCGGAAAGAGTTCCAGCCGGGGACCGTTGGCCGGCGGGGAAGAAGGCTCGGCTGAACCGCAAGGGACGGGGAGAACTGCCGTCACCGAGATGCTTTCGGTGGGGCGGGAGATGACCTCAGGGACGACGAAGTCGCGCAGTATCCGCAATCCGCCCGGGGCGTCGGCGAAGAACTTGGGCAGGTTGACCTGGGCCACGTTCCAGGACCAGACCGCAAGAAGAAGCAGGCCGGAGGCGGTGAGGACCGGAAGGCCGTAGCGCCGCAGAGAGGCGAGGGCCGACCGGAGGGTGTTTCCCAGAGGCACGGGAGGACGATGGGCAGGGAACGGTTGGGCCCGGGCCTTTCGGCCGGCTGGGAGGCCCATAACGATGCGCTGGCGCAGGGCCGCACTTATATAGTCCAAAACCGCCACCACCAGCACGATGGCCAGGATAGTTGTGGCCATCGCCTCGAATGCCCCCAGGCGAATCCACTGCACGATCAGGAAACCCAGCCCGGCATCGCTCACCAGCCCGATCACCGTGGACATGCGCACATTGATGTCCCAGCGGTAGAGGGTGAAGGAGAGGAACGAGGGCATGAACTGCGGCAGGACGGCGTACACCACTACCTGCAGCCAACTGGCCCCGGTGGCCCGCACGGCCTCGATGGGCCCTGGTTCGATGCCCTCGATGGCTTCCGAGTAGAGTTTCCCAAGGGCGGCCACCGAGTGGACAAAGAGGGCCAGCATGCCGGCGAAAGGCGTCGGGCCGACCCAGACGGCAAAGACGATGGCCCAGATGAGCGTCTCGATCGAACGGAAGATGTTGAGGAGGGTGCGGACCAGGTAGTACACAGCCCGGGTGAGCGGATTAGCCCCCATCAGGTTACGCGAGGCCAGGAGGCTGACCGGCAGGGCAAGGAGCATAGCCAGCACTGTGGCGATAAAGGCGAGAGCGATCGTCTCCCCGATCTTCTGGAGCACCAGTTGTGCATTTTTGGTCAACTGGTAGCCCCCGTAGGGCCGGTGCTGGCGCACCTCGATACGGTGGGTCTGGGTTTCCCCCGGCTCGGGCAGGCGATCCAGTGGCACGGCCGTGGTCGGGACCCGCAGGGTAAGCCGGAGGCGGCCCTCGGCATCGGTGCGCACCACCAGCGGTTGTCCTTCCCCAATGACGCGCTGGTAATCGCCGATGGGGTTCTGCCACCAGACCTCGGCCTCGAAATCGGGGAAAAAGCCCTCCCCTTCCAGAACGATCTCTTCGCCCATCGCCGCACAGGGCACGTTGGTACGGAGGCGAGGGGCGTCGGTAGCCCGGCCCTGCGGAGGGGGCAGCGGATCGATGCAGGGCACCTGGAAGGGCAGGGCACCGATGCGGTCCTCGGTGGGCCGGGCCAGGAGTTCCGGGTGAAGAAGGGCGGAGAAAATAGGGCGAACGGAGGGCCAGCCGCTCGCCAGCCGGTCGAAATTGACCTCGGTGGCCACGGCCCCCACGGTGTAGACGATGAGTATGGCGAGGAAGATGGGCCAAAAGAGGCGGGATGTACCTTCGTAGCGGAGGGCATCCCAGACGGTCCAGAGCCAGAACAGAGCCAGGGGGATGAGGAGCAGGGGAAAGTTAGCGGCCTTTTCCCCGCACAGCCCGGAGAGAAAGGCCCGCCGGCAGAGCAAGGCGGCAAAGTTTTCCCGTTCCCAGAAGATGAGGCCGGCCAGGACGGCCGTGGTGAGGAAAAGGACCAGGCCGCGGGCACGCCGGCCCTGCACGAACTGACCCAGGCCGGGAAGGAAGAAGGAAAGGAGGCCGCTCCAACGAAGAAGTTGCCCCCGATGCCCCATCAGCCTTTTTCCCTCAGGCGGCCAGTTCTCCGCCGACGGTGACCACCTCGGCTTCCTCGCCGTAGACCTCCTTGAAGCGCTGGCGGGTCAGTTCCCGAGGAAGTCCCTCAAAGACCAACTGCCCATCCTTCAGACCGATGACCCGGTCGGCGTAGCGGTGTACCAGGTCCAGGAAATGCAGGCTACAGAGGATGGTGATGCCGTCTTCCTTGTTCAGGCGCTCCAGGTATTGCAGGATGGAGTGGGCCAGCACCGGATCCAGGCTGGCTACCGGTTCGTCGGCTAGGATAAGGCGCGGCTCCTGCATAAGGGCCCGGGCGATACCGACACGCTGCTGCTGCCCGCCGGAGAGTTGATCGGCGCGGCTGTGGACTTTATCGGCGATGCCGACGCGTTCCAGGGCGGCGATGGCCCGCCGGTGATCTTCGGGGGGAAAGTAATGGACGAGGGTCAGCCAGGGGTTGGCATAGCCCAGCCTGCCGGAGAGGACATTGGTCAAGACAGAGGAACGCTTTACCAGGTTGAACTGCTGGAAGATCATGCCGATCTGCCGGCGGATGCGGCGCAGTTCCTCGCCCCGGGCGGCAGTAATGTCCACCCCATCCCAGATCACGCGCCCCTCGGTCGGTTCGATCAGCCGATTGATGCAGCGCAACAGGGTGGATTTCCCCGAGCCGGAAAGCCCGATCACCGCCATAAACTCGCCGTCGGCCACAGTAAAGGAGACGTCGCGCAGGGCCACCGTGCCGTCGGGGTAAATTTTAGTCAGATGTTCCACCTGGAGCATATCCTCTCCTCCCGGCCGGCCGGAGGACGGCGGGTCTGGCGGACGCTTCCGTCCACCAGACCCGCCCCCCGCCTATTTCGCCAGTTCCTCGATCTTGATTCCGGCCTTCGATAGATCGGCACGGAAGGCGTCGTAGAAGGAATCGTCCGTTTCTTGCAGCCCGGCGATGGAGTAGACCGTCTGCAGGGCAGCCTTGCCCTCGTCGGTCTGGGCGATCTCCAGGAGGGCCTTCACGATCTTGGCGCGCAGATCCGCCGGAAAGTCCTTGATGAAGGAGACGGTGTCGTTGGGAATCTTGGTAGTGGTGGCCAGGACGACCACCTTGTCCTTGACGTCTGGGTAATCCTTCTCCACGGAACTGCGGGCATCGGAGTAGGTAGCTCCGGCATCGCACTGGCCGTTGTAGACGGCGACGACGACGTTGTTATGGGAGCCGGCTTCGACCGTCTTGGCAAAGTCCTTGTCCGGATCGATTCCGTTGGCCTTGAGCATGATGCGCGGGATGATGTAGCCGGAGGTGGAGTTGGGGTCCACCCAGCACATCACCTTGCCCTTGAGGTCCTGGAGGCTGGTGATGCCGCTATCGGCCCGGACGATGATCTGGCCGGCATAGGTGGTCGAGCCGAAGCGCACCGTGACCAAGGCCACGTCCACGCCGTACTTCTCGTGGGCCAGGACGTAGTTGAAGGTGTTGAGCCAGCCGATGTGGGCCTGGCCGGCCCCCATCGCCTCGCGCACGGCGGCAAAGTTGGTGCCGACGTTGGCCTTGATCACCAGCCCGGTCTTTTCGGAGAGCATCTTGGCGATCTGCTCGCCGCCGGCGATGATCTCCTGGGTATCGCCGGATGGTACGAAGGACATGATGATGGGGTTTTCCTGGGTGCCGAGGGCCGGCTTCCCACAGGCGGTAAGAAGCGGCAGCGCGGCGACCAGAAGCAGCACAAAAACGAGCATCTTGCGGTTCATCTGTTGTTCCTCCTTTTGTCTTTCGTTCTGACGACAGCCCGAAGCAATCTTCCTGCTATCACCTCCTTTCAAGGATGCATCCCGGCCAGCACCTTGCCGGCGGCGCTGTAGGGGTCCAGTTCGCGCTGGCAGATGCGCTCGATCAGTTCGGTGCGGCGGTCGGGGTCAAGAAGGCGCTCGTGCAGAAGGCGCATGGCCTCGTAGCGGAGCGCTTCCTCGAACTCCTGTTCGGCCTGGCGCCGGCGGAATTCCGCCAGCCGGCCTTCGGCCTGGAGGAAAGTCCAGTGCCGCTCGACGGCATCGGCCAGTTCCCCTACGCCCTCGCCCCGGGTGGCGACGGTGCGGAGGACTGGTGGGCACCAGTCGGCCTGGGCGCAGCCCATATCCAGCATGGCCTCCAGTTGGGCCACCCGACGGTCGGCGCCGGGAAGGTCGGCCTTGTTCACCACCAGGATGTCGGCGATCTCCAGGATGCCGGCCTTGATGGCCTGGATGTCATCGCCCAGGCCGGGGACGTCCACGACGATGGTGGTGTGGGCGGCGCCGGCCACCTCCACTTCCGACTGGCCGGCCCCCACCGTCTCCACGACGATGAGGGAGAAACCGGCCGCATCCAGGAGTTTCACGACCTCGCCGGTCGCACGGGCCAGCCCCCCCAGGTGGCCCCGCGAGGCCATGCTGCGGATGAAGATGCCTGCATCTCCGGCCAGTTCCTGCATCCGGATGCGATCTCCCAGGAGGGCACCGCCGGTGAAGGGAGAGGAGGGGTCCACGGCGATGATGCCCACCGTGCGCCCTCGGCGGCGGAACTCGCGGGCCAGGGCGGAAACGAGGGTGCTTTTGCCCGAGCCCGGGGCTCCGGTGATGCCAAGGATATGGGCCCGGCCGGTGTGGGGATAGACCTGGCGCAGGATAACCCGGCTGCTCGGGTCGCCCGATTCCACCAGGGAGATGGCCCGGGACAGTGCCCTTCGGTCTCCTTCGAGCAGGCGTTGGACCAGGTCCATCGGTTCAGACCTCCCGGCGGCCGGCGGAAGGTGGTGTACCTATTGGGCCGGTCGGGCGTTGGGGAAGAAGAAGGAGGGACATGGCCGTATCACCTGGGCCGGACATTCTGTCGGATGAAGTTGATGTACTCGCTGCTGGGCGTCCCGGGGCCGTAGATGGCGGCGATTCCGGCCCTTTTCAGCGGCTCGATGTCCTCGGTGGGGATAATGCCGCCGGCAATGACGAGGATATCCTCGCCACCTCGCTCCCGCAGGAGTTGGACGATGCGGGGAAGCAGGGTCATATGGGCGCCGGAAAGGATGGACAGCCCGACCACATCGACATCTTCTTGCAGGGCCGCCTCGACGATCATCTCCGGTGTCTGCTGCAATCCGGTGTAGATGACCTCCATGCCGGCGTCGCGCAGCGTCCGGGCGACGACCTTGGCTCCCCGGTCGTGGCCGTCGAGTCCAGGCTTGGCAATGAGCACGCGAATTTTGCGCTCCATCGCTTCGGTCCTCCTTCAACGGACGATGGCCGGGCCAGCCCGGCCCCGTTGGTATTATACTTCACCTGGCGAGGCCGTGCAAATGCATCCGGCCCTTTCGGAGGTATCCCAGATTTTTTGGAACTCGGCTTTCCCTTCCTCTCCCCTTGGGAGAGGGGGAACCCTCGGCCCGGCCGGGGCCTCGCCTGCCCAGGAACGGGGATAAGGACGGATGCCCACCGGGTTCGGCCGGGCCCCAGGGACACTTTGCCGCCGGCGGCAGCGCCTTTCGGGGGGGGGCTTCGGGGGGCATGCCATCCCCCCCGACGGGGGTGTCGGGGGCAGAGCCCCCTGCGAAAAGGGCCGGCCGGCGCTTCGGGACACGCCTTGGGCCGAGCGGCCCAGCCCGCCGGCCGGAAGCGAGGCCGGCCTATCCCCCCAGGGGGGATTTGGCGGGACGGCCTCCGAACGGTCCGCCCCGCGGATGGGAGATGAGGACGGGTGTCCACCAGGTTAGGCCGGGCCACGGGGACACTTTGCCGCCGGCGGTAGCGCCTTTCTGCAGGGGGAGTTTGAGGGGGACAGGTAGGGGCCGGCCGGTGGCCGGCCCTCCCCCTCAATGGGGGGTGTGGGGGGCAGGAGCTCCCCACAAAACGGGCCGGCCGTGCCTACCCCCGAGAGACGAACGTCGGCTTAGTACATATCCCCGTATCCGCCGGGTGGCGTGGAAGGCTTCTCCTTCTCCGGGATATCGGTCACCAGCGCTTCGGTGGTCAGGATCATGGCGGCGATGGAGACCGCATTCTCCACAGCCGAGCGGGTCACCTTAGCCGGGTCAATGATGCCCTTTTCAAACATATCCCCGTAGTCCTCGGCCAGGACATCGAAACCGATGCGGAGATTACTTTTTTCCTGCTGCAGTCGCCGCACCGTGCTGACCACCACCGAACCGTCGTAGCCGGCGTTGGCCGCGATCTGGCGCATCGGCTCCTCCAGGGCACGGCGCAGGATGGAAACGCCGGTGGCGGCATCGCCTTCCAGTCGAACGTTATCCAGGGCCGGAACGGCGTTCAGAAGGGCCACTCCACCTCCGGCGACGATCCCTTCCTCCACCGCAGCGCGGGTGGCGGAGAGGGCATCTTCCACGCGGTGCTTCTTCTCTTTCAGTTCAACCTCGGTGGCCGCTCCCACCTTGATGACGGCCACGCCACCAACGAGTTTGGCCAGCCGTTCCTGAAGTTTTTCCTTGTCGAAGTCGGAAGTAGTCACCTCGATCTGGGCCTTGATCTGCTCGATGCGCTTCTTGATCTCCTCCTCGGAGCCGCGGCCCTCGACGATGGTGGTCTCGTCCTTGTTGGAAATCACCTTACGGGCGCGGCCCAGGTCGCTCACGGTGGCCGTGTCCAGGCGGCGGCCTAGTTCTTCGGAGATCAGATTGGCCCCGGTGAGGATGGCAATGTCCTGGAGCATGGCCTTGCGCCGGTCGCCGAAGCCAGGGGCCTTGACCGCCAGGCAGTTAATGGTGCCGCGCAGTTTGTTGACCACGAGGGTGGCCAGTGCCTCCCCCTCGACGTCCTCGGCGATGATCACCAGGTTCTTGGTCACCTGCAGCGCCTTCTCCAAAAGGGGCAGGATGTCGTTGATCGAGGAGATCTTCTTGTCGGTCACCAGGATATAGGCATCCTCGACCACCGCCTCCATGCGCTCCGGGTTGGTGATAAAGTACGGGGAGATGTAGCCGCGGTCGATCTGCATCCCCTCGGTGTACTCGGTCTCGAAGCCCAGGCCTTTGCCCTCTTCCACGGTGATGACGCCGTCTTTGCCGACCCTTTCCATCACCTCGGCAATCAGGTCGCCGATCTCCTTATCGGCGGCGGAGATGGCGGCAACGTTGGCGATCTCGTCCCGACCTTCGACCGCCTTGCTCTGCTGGCGGATGCTCTCCACGATGGCCCGGGCACCGGCTTCCAACCCACGCTTGATAAGCATAGGATTGGCCCCGGCGGCGACGTTGCGCAAGCCCTCATTGATGATGGCCTGGGCCAGGACGGTGGCCGTAGTGGTGCCGTCGCCAGCCACGTCGTTGGTGCGGGTGGCCGCTTCCTTCAGAAGTTGCGCCCCCATGTTCTCAAAGTGGTCCTCCAGTTCGATCTCCTTGGCTACCGTAACGCCGTCGTGGGTAATGGTGGGAGCACCGAACTTCTTGTCCAGGGCGACGTTGCGGCCCTTGGGTCCCAGGGTCGTCTTTACCGCCTCGGCCAGCGTGTCCATGCCACGCTTAAAGGCCCGTCGGGCATCTTCTCCGAAAACCAGTTGCTTAGCCATTCTTCTAACCTCCTACCTTGGGGTCATCCTCACGATTCGACCACTGCCATAATGTCCTTCTCGCTGATGATAATGAACTCTTCCTCGTCCTCGGTCTTGAACTCGGTGCCGGCATACTTGGCAAAGACCACCCGGTCCCCCACCTTGACGTCCACGGCCACGCGCTGGCCGTTGTCCAGCAGCCGGCCGGGACCGACGGCGATGACCGTGCCCTCCTGCGGCTTCTCTTTCGTAGCCGTGTCGGGCAAATAGATGCCACTCTTGGTCTTTTCCTCCCGCGCCATCGGCTTGATCACCACGCGGTCGGCTAGCGGTCTCAGTTTGATCATGATGTTCACCTCCTTCAGTTCCTTGCCCCACCCCCGGGGTGCGGGCGTAATTTTAGCACTCTACCATCGAGAGTGCTAATGCGTCCCTATCATACCCGATGGAGCGCAAAAGTGCAAATTGCGTAAGACAGGCTTAGAAAAGGATAAGGAAATATAAGGAGGATTATGGGAAAACTTTCTTTCATTATCGCATCTTTTTTCCTTTTTTCTCCTCACTTTGCTCCTTTTCTTTCCTTGACACAGAAGAAAAAATGTGTTATTATTACAACAACCTTCCGGTAGGTATTTCCGGGGGCAAGGTCAAGATGTGGCGCACACTACTAGACAAATTGGCATAAATATGGTATAATAAAAGAAAGCCCGGGCGTTCCCGGGCCTTACAGTGTGTTATCGAGGTTGAAATATGATCCAATCCCTGATCGAACGGGCCAAAGTGCAGGGTGGGATCACCCTGGACGAGATTTTGGAGGCCTTTCCTGACCTGGAATACCACCTGGACGAGGTGGACGAACTCTATACGGCCCTTCAGGAACTCGGCGTCCCGGTGCTGGACGAGGCCGAAGAGGAAGCGCCTGCGCCAGAGGCTGTCCCCGAAAGGCCCCCTGAAGAATTCGAGATGGACCTGGAGGGCGTGAGCATCGACGACCCGGTGCGTATGTACCTGCACGAGATCGGCCGCGTTCCCCTTCTTACTCCGGAGGAGGAAATCGAACTGGCCATCCGGCTGCGTGAGGGCGAACTGGCCGCCCAGCGCCTGGCCAAGGGCAACCGCCTTTCTCCTCAGGAGGCAGCCCAACTGGAGGAGAAACGGCGGGCCGGCGAACAGGCCCGCCATCACCTCATCCAGGCCAACCTCCGCCTGGTGGTGAGCATCGCCAAGAAGTACATCGGCCGGGGGATGTCCTTCTTGGACCTCATCCAGGAGGGAAACATCGGCCTCATGCGGGCCACGGAAAAGTTCGACCATACCCGCGGCTACAAGTTCTCCACCTACGCGACCTGGTGGATCCGCCAGGCCATCACCCGCTCCATCTCCGACCAGAGCCGTACCATCCGGCTGCCGGTCCATGTGGGCGAGACGATCAACCGTGTCAAGCGGGTTTCCCATCGCCTCCAGCAGCAGATGGAGCGCGAACCGACCACCGAGGAGATCGCGGAAGCCCTGGGCGTCGGTCCGGAGAAGGTTCGGCGGGTGATCGAGGCCTCCCGCAGCCCCGTCTCCCTGGAGATGCCGGTCGGAAAGGAAGGGGATAGCCGGATGGGCGACTTTATCGAAGACGACCGGGTGGCTCCTCCCTTGGATGCAGCCGCCTACCAGTTGCTCCGGGAGCAGATCAACGAGGTGCTCCAGAAGTTGCCCGAACGGGAGCGCCGTATCATCCAGTTGCGTTTCGGCCTCAACGACGGCCGTTACCGCACCCTGGAAGAAGTGGGGAAGGAATTCGGCATCACCCGCGAGCGCATCCGCCAGATCGAGGCCAAGGTGCTGCGGAAACTTCGCCATCCGCATTACGGCAAGAAACTGCGCGGTTTCCTGGAGTAGGGGCGCAATGTGATTGCGCCCGTACTAAATGAGGACGGTTTTGATCGCTCGACGGACGGCACGTCTCCTTCTGCGGAGCGGCGTGGTTCAATTGCGCCCCGCCGCTCCCTTTCGTTTCGCTTCCGGCCTGCTTTCCCCCATCTACTGCGATAACCGCTTGCTCATCTCCTTCCCCCGCCAGCGCCGGCAGGTGACGCTCCTTCTGGCCCGGCTTCTGCGGCAGGAGGCCATCCCGGTGGACGTCATCGCCGGGACGGCCACGGCGGGCATTCCCCATGCCGCCTGGCTGGCGGCGGAACTGGCCCTTCCGATGGTCTATGTGCGCACCCAGGCCAAGGAGCACGGCAAGGAACAGCAGGTCGAAGGAATGCCGCCGGCCGGCCAACGCGTCGTTGTGGTCGAAGACCTGGTTACCACCGGAGGTTCGGCCTTGGCCACCGTCCAGGCCCTGCGCCAGACCGGGGCCCGGGTCGAACACGTGCTCACTATCTTCAGTTACGATTTCCCCACTACTATCCAGGCCTTTGCCCAGGCCGGAGTGCACCTCCATCCCTTGACCACGTTGCCCGTCCTCCTGGAGGTGGCTGTGGAACGGAAACACCTTACGCCGGCCGAGCGCGCCGTCGTCGAGGATTGGGCCCGCGACCCGCTCGGCTGGAGTCAGGCACACGAGGCTGGCCGGCCCTCCGAGGGGTAAAGTGGACGAAACCCAGTTGCGCTTTCTCACCACCCAGGCACTCTACGGCAAGGACCTTCCAGAGCGCCGGGCGGCTATCCGGCAGTTGACCCAGGCCAGGTTGAACGATGCGGAGATCGCCGCCATTTCCCTCCGTCTGGAGGTCGCTATAGGTTGCCGGGACGAATACGTGCGCAGCGCCGCCGCCATGCTCCTGGCCAGCCTGGCTCCTGTCCTCCCCCTTTCCTCAAGCCTGACCGCCGGGCTGCTTTCCCTCAGCCGAAGCGGCGAACCGTTCGCCCGCGAGGCTGCCCTGCGGGCCATTGTGCGCATCCACGAACAGGGCCGCTGCCTTTCCCCGGCAGACGCCCGTGCCTTGGCCGAGCGCCTCGAGGAGGCCCGTCGCACCGAAGGCGAAAGTTTCGCCCTGAGCCTCTTCGAGGAACCGTAGGGTTTATCTTCCCATCCCCAACCAGGCAGGTCCCCTGTCTGTGAGGTGGCCGAAGGCTTTGCCTTCGTCTCCAAACCCGGTTTTGTGGCAGAATTACATCTAGCCGGGGCGGGTTCTGAACCCGCCCCGGCTAAGTGGATTGGGCAAAGGCCGTAGGGGGCGCAATACAATTGCACCCCCTACAGCCTGAATCCGATACACCCGCCGGTCTAGGGGAAGGCGAATCCCCGGAGCACCAGCGGCAGGTAGATGGTGTAGCGGACCGGTCGGACGACGATGGGATGGGTGGCCGTAGCCGTGCCGCAGGCGTTCGTCACCGTCAGGAACACGTCGTAGGTGCCGGTCACCGCATAGGTGTGGGTAATAACCCGGCCGCTTCCGTGCGTGTCGTCGCCAAAGGCCCAGGCGTAGGTGAAGGGCGGCGTGCCGGCCGCCACCCTGCCGGTAAAGGTCACCACCTCACCCACCGTCGGCGTGATCGGCGTCCGGGTGAAGTCGGCCCCGGAGGGCGGGACGCAGGCCGGGACGACGGTCACGGTGTGGGTCACGGCCGCCTGGCCGCAGGTGTTGGTCACCCGCAGCGTCACCGTATACGTGCCGGCCACGGCGTAGGTGTGAGAGGCGGGGTTGCCGGAAGCGGTTCCGCCGTCGCCAAAGGCCCAGGTGTAGGTGAGGGGCGGCGTGCCGGTCACCACGCTGCCGGTAAAGGTGATGACCTGGCCCACCGTC
>JASFBA010000098.1:0-45290 GCA_036172265.1 Chloroflexia bacterium | reverse complement strand
CCTCTCCCGCTCTGCGGGAGAGGGGGAGGGGGGCAGGGGGGTGGGGGTGAGGGTCTGAGCCTCCAGGATGAAACGGCGTGGGCGGGCAGTGTGGTGGATCGCCCGAGGCTCGCAGACGGCCTCGCACCGGAGGCATTCGGAACAGGGGCCGCAGGATAGACAGCGGCCGGCCTCGGCCACCGCCTGTTCCGGGGTAAAGGGCCGTTCCACTTCGGCAAAGTCGCGCTTCCTCCGGCGGGGAGAGAGCACAGGCGGACGCTGGCGAGCCCGGCGCTCTCGCTCCTCCAGTTCTCCGGGCATCCAGCGGGCCACCGGACGTGCCTCTTCCGCCGGCACCTCCTTCTCTCCCCGTAGGTAGCGCAGGATGGCCTGCGCTGCCTTTTTTCCCGCGCCGATGGCCTCGATCACCGAAGCCGGCCGAACGATATCGCCGGCGGCGTAGACGCCCGGCCGTCGGGTGCGCCCGGTGGCCTCGTCCACCCACAGCCGGCCGTTTTCGTCACAGAGTTCGGCCAGCGCCTCCAGGTCGGCTTCCTGGCCGACGGCCGGCACCACCCATTCGACCTCTAGGATGAACTCGCTTCCGGGGATGGGGATCGGCCTGGGCCGGCCGCTTTCGTCGGGTTCGCCCAAGGCCATGCGCTGGCACTCCAGGGCAACGACGCGGCCCTCTTGGCCGATGATGCGCCGGGGGGAGACCAACGTCTCCAGGATGACACTTTCCTCCTCGGCCGCGGCCACCTCCTCAGGGCCGGCCGGCATTTCCTGGCGCGAACGGCGGTAAAGGAGGCGCACCTCCTCCACCCCCAGTCGCAGAAGCGTCCGGGCTGCATCTATAGCACTGTTGCCTCCACCGATGACCGCCACCCGCCGGCCGACTTCCCCGCCGAAGGCCCGTCGAAGGTGGGCGCGCAGGTCGCGCTGTCCGGCCTCCTGGGCCAGGGCCACCTGGCGTAGGAGATCCACCGCCTGCACCACCCCGGTCAGGTCTTCGCCAGGGATACCCAGCCGTCGGCCACGATGCGCCCCCAGACCCAGGAAGACCGCCCCGTATCCCTGGGCAAAGAGGTCATCCAGCGTCAGATCGGGGCCGAGCGGCGTGTTCAGGCGAATCTCCACCCCCAGGGCTTGGATGGCGGCGACCTCCCGGCGCAGCACCTCCCGCGGCAGCCGGTAGGCCGGGATGCCCACGGCCATCATCCCGCCGGCCACGGGAAGCGCCTCGAAGACGGTGACGCGCAGTCCGGCGCGGGCCAGTTCCCAGGCCACGGTCAGGCCGGCCGGCCCGGCCCCGACCACCGCCACCGGCGGAAGGCCGGGATCGGCCGCTTTTTCCCAGGGACACAGTTCCATCGCGCCTTCGCCGGCCGTATGGTCGGCGACGAAACGCTTGAGGGCACGGATGGCGATGGCCTCATCCAGTTCGGAACGGCTGCAGTGTTCCTCACAGGGATGGTGGCAAACGCGGCCGCAGACGCCGGGGAAAGGAATGGAGCGGGCGATCAGGTCGCGGGCTTCCTCGAGGCGGCCTTGGGCGATGAGGGCAACATAACCCTGTACCGGGATGCCGCCCGGGCAGGCCGCCGTACAGGGGGGAACGCCTCGTTTGGCAATGACAAAGACGTTGGGGACGGAACGTTCCGGAGGAAGGCGGTAGATGGCGCGATGCCGGCCGTCCTCCGAGGATATTTCCACCGGACAGACGGCAGCACATTCGCCGCAGCCGGTGCAACGCTCCGGGTCCACATAGCGGGGAAGTTGCTGCACCTGAAGGCGAAACCGGCCGTCTTCCCCACGGGAGATGTCCTCCACGACGGCCTGGGTGAGCACGGTGATCCGCTTGTGGTGGAAGACCTCGAGCAGGGTCGGGACGGCGGCCATCCAGGTGGAACGATCGGGAGGGGGCTTGTCCCCGAGGAAGGGGGAAGGTTCGAGCAGGGTGACCTCAAATCCGTCTCCGGCTAGCCGAAGGGCAGCCTCTACGCCGGCCGGTGTTCCCCCCAGGACAACGGCGCGGCGGGGCGAGGTTTCTTCGTGCTCTGAGGCACACTCAGACATGGGCTTGGTTACCCCAAGATGGCTTGGCGGCGGACGTCGGCCAAGAGGTCGGCCATACCCAGTTCTGATGCCCAGTAGTCGAGATAGGCCTGATCCAAGTTGGGCTCCTGAATCTCATAACCCCCTAAAGCGTCTTGGAACTGCTGGGATAGAGTAGGAGAAACCCTGTACCAGTCCAATTTGCTCAGGATGGTGTCCTCGGGACTGGCGATCCATACCCACCGACCGAGCATTTCCACCTGGTGCCGACGCCCAAACCGTTCCCGCTCATAAGGGGTTTCTTTTCGCATCCAGAGGTCTACCTTGAAGGGCTGGGTCAGGCAAACAACGTTGAGGGGCCCTCGCCTTTCCGCTGCTTCCCGGATAGCGAGGCCGGGAGCGTAAAAGTTCCCTTTCAGAAGGCGGGCCGGCGCCTCGGCCTTCTCCGGCCGAATCTCGACCACCAGGTCGGCATCGTGAGGAAATCGCGGCCGGCCCCAGAAGTTCGAGGCGAAAGAACCGGTCACCCTATAGGGAATTTCCAAGGAGTCTAGGGCATCCAGGACCTGGTACAATACCTCGGTTTGAACCACAGTGTTCACCCAAGGCGGGATGTTTCGGCCGGGTCAGGAAGGCCGCGGGGCAGCATCCGCCGGCGAACTCGCCGCTCTAGTTCCTCGGGGGAAATGTCTGGGGAGCACTGGCGGATGGAATCGCGCACCAGCGCCGGGGCCCGCTCGAACATCTGCGCGGCCAACTCGATGCGCTCCTGAGGCGTCATTTTGCGGTATAGTTGCACCCGCAGGCGTCCCGCTTCCGGGTCATCCCGAACGGCCATCGGCGGCTCTAGTAACCCGAGTTCTTCAGACCTGTGAAAAGCGTCATCCTTGACGGCAAGGGGGCGACCCCAAGGCCAAAGCCATTGTAGCATGGGCCGAGGGGGGTGTCAAGTTTGCGCGCCGGCGGGCGGTGTTGTACAATAGGAAATAGATGCCGGGGTGAGGAAAATGTCTCCGGAGAAGAACAACGTTATGCGCCTCCTGGAGGCGCGTGGAATCTCGTATGAGGCCTTCTCCTTCTCCCCCGAAATTCACTCGGCTCGAGGAGTGGCCGAGGCGCTGGGGGTGCCGGCCCGCGTCGTCTACAAGACGCTGGTCGTGGTGTCATCGGAGGGCCGGCCGTTTCTGGTGCTTATCCCCGGCAACCGTGAACTGGACCTGCACCGTCTGGCCCGCTCCCTGGGGTTGAAGAAGGTGCGCATGGCTACCCAGAAAGAGGCGGAAAGTTGGACCGGGCTGCAGGTGGGCGGCATCTCCCCCCTGGCCCTCCTGGGGCGAGGCTTTCGCGTCTATGTGGACCGTTCGGCGCTGGACCTGGAGCATATCTTGGTGAGCGCCGGCCGGCGAGGACTGAACCTGCGTCTGCTTGTGTCCGACCTCATGGCCCTCACCGCCGCCCGGCCGGTCGAGGCCACGGTTGAGGAAGCCCGGGCGGAGGATTAAATGGAGGTAGCCCGCTTCCGCCTGCGCAAAAAAGCGGCTTATTCCCTGCCCGAAATCTGCTGCGTCTGCGGTTCTCCGGCGGGACGGGGACAGATCAAGGTGTACGGCTCCAGTTGGTTCAGTCCGCGCCTGGTCACCCTGGTCTTTCCCCTCTGTGAGGAGTGTGAAGTGGCCTTCAACCGCGTCTCCCAGCGCCGGCGGGCCGGCTGTGGCTACGGCACACCGGTGGTTATCCTCTTGCTGGTGGGGTGGGTGGTCACCTTCTTCCTGGGGAAAGGGGAGGCGGGCCATCCGGCCGCCGCGATCGGGGGGTGGTTTCTTGTCGCTGCCGGGGCCGTCATTGTCATCGGACTGCTCTATGCGGCGGCCTTCCCGCTCTTTGTCTCCCGCCCGGAACGCGAGGCCTACCGGCAGGTAGTCCGGGCGGTGCAGATCGAAAGTTGCAACCCCCCGGGCCTCTTCGGCGACGGCGATGTTGTCCTCCGTTTCACCTATGAGCCGTTCGCCGCCCTCTTCCGGAAGCAGAACGAACGGGACCTCCTGGAGATTCGGAAGGCGAGGTAACGTTGTTTCCCTCACCCGACCTGCCGGCCGACGGCTTTGCCCTGAAACTGGCCCTCTTTTTGGGAAGTTTGGTCGTCCTGCTCCTCCTGGTGGCGCTGGTGGCGCGCTGGTGGGGGCGTATCTACCGGGAGGTGGAGACCGGGCGCGGTGGACTGGCGCGGCGGGTGCTCAAAAACAGCCTCACCCCCCTCATCGCCCGTCTGGTCAACCGGGCGGTGGATTTCGCCTTTGCCATCGTTGTCCTGCATTACCTGGGAGTGGAAGGCTACGGTGCCTATGCCATCGCCGCTCTGCTGGTGGGGCAATACCTGACCACGGTCACCGACTTTGGGTTGGGTACGCTGAGCACACGGGAGGTAGCCCGGAAGCCCGAGGCGGCCAACCGCTACCTGAGCAATACCACCCTGTTGCGCTGGGCCCTTTCGGCCCTGGCCCTGCCTCTCTGTGCTCTCCTTATCTTCATCTACAGCCGGACGCCGCAGCCGCTTACGAGAGAGGCGCAGGCAGCGCTTTGGCTCCTTGGGGCCGGCCTCTTTCCGGCCGGGCTGGCTGCAGCGGTGAGTGCCCTTTTCACCGCCTGGGAACGGCTGGAGGTGCCGGCGCTGGCCGGCCTGCTCACAAACATCCTCAAGGTCTTTGCCGGGGTGGGAGTGCTGGTGGCCGGCTGGGGCGTTGTGGGCCTGGCCGCCTCCTCTCTCCTGGTAACGCTGGCCAACGCCGTCCTTTTCCTCTACTTACAGTGTCGCCTTTTCTTCGTCCCCCGTCTGGAGGTGGACCTTTCCCTATGGCGTTGGATGGTGCCGGAAGCCCTGCCCCTTATGCTCAACAACCTCCTGGTGCTCATCTTCTTCCGCTTCGACACCTTTATCCTGCAACCCTACGGCGGGGCACGGGCCGTGGGGGCCTATGACGCCGCCTATAAACTCCCCAATGCCCTCATCGAAATCCCCTATTTCCTGACGATGGCCCTTTTTCCTCTCCTTTCACGCCTGGCCGTAGAGGATCGGAGGCGACTGGAGCACACCTACCATCTGGCGTTGAAGGTGCTCCTGGTGCTGGCTTTTCCCCTGGCGATGGCGACCTCCGTCCTGGCTCCCGAGATCATCTTCCTCCTGGGAGGGAAAGAGTACCTGCCCGATTCGGCCATCGCCCTGGGCGTCCTGATCTGGTTTCTCCCGCTTAGTTATGTGAACGGGATCACCCAGTACGTCCTGATTGCCCTGAATCGGCAGCGGGCGATCACGCTGGCCTTTGCCGTGGCGGCGCTTTTCAACGTCGGCAGCAACCTCTACTGGATTCCGCGTTACGGCCCGTACGGCTATCTGGCGGCCAGCCTGATCACGATGATGACGGAGGGGGTGCTTTTTGTGCCGCTCTGGGCGGTGGTACGACGGGAGGGGGTGCGGCTGCCGCTCCTGAAGGTGGCCTGGCGGCCGGCCCTGGCGACGGTAGCGATGGGGATACCCATGGTGCTGTTCCATGGCCGGAGGCTCTGGCCGGTGGCGCTTCTGGCCGGGCCGGCCCTGTACGGGGCCATGCTTCTCCTGCTACGGACCTGGACGGAAGAGGAACGCGACTTTTTCCGACGGCTGTGGCCGTGGGGGCGCTAAAGCCCTCTTACGGCTCGGCAGACACCTCGCTGGATCAACCCGCCTGGGGAAAAAGCTTTTCCAGCCGGGCCCGGCTCTGGGCAAAGCCGATCAGCACCTCTTTCCCCACGACAATGGTCGGAGTGACCATCCGGCCGCCCAGCAGGTGCAGCATCTCGTGGGCCGCCGCCGGGTCGCTACTTACGTCCCGTTCGATATAGGCGACGCCGTGTTCGGCAAAGAACCTCTTTGCCGCCTGGCAGTCGGCTCAGGTGGGCTGAGTGTAGATGACCACGGGGGCAGTGGGCCTTTCTCCCTTACGGCCGAAAAGTTTTTTCCACATTGAACCCTCCTTACCTGCGTTCATAACCGGGCCGGATGTCCACCCGTCGTAGCAGGTTGGCGTTGCTTACGACCGAGATGGAACTGGTCGCCATGGCGATCTCGGCCAGGACGGGGTGCATGAGCCCCAGGACGGCCAGGGGAATCATCACCACGTTGTAGAAAAAGGCCCAAAAGAGGTTCTGCACGATCTTGCGGAAAGTGGCCCGGGAAAGGTTGACCGCTCGGACGACGCCGGAGAGGTCGCCTCGCACCAGGGTGATGTCGGCGGCTTCGATGGCGATGTCGGTGCCGCTGCCGATGGCGATGCCCACGTCGGCCTGGGTCAAGGCCGGCGCGTCGTTGATGCCGTCTCCGACCATGCCCACGCGTTTTCCCTCCGCCTGCAGCCGGCGGATCTCGTCCACCTTGCCCTCGGGCAGCACCTCGGCCAGGACCCGGGAGATGCCGCACTGTCGGGCGATGGCCTCGGCCGTGCGGCGGTTGTCGCCGGTGAGCATGGCCGTCTGGATGCCCAGGCCCTCCAGTTCGGCGATGGCGAGGACGGCATCGTCCTTCAGCGTGTCGGCCACGGCGATGGCACCCAGGAGGCGGCCGTCCACCGCCGTCCACATCACCGTCTTGCCCTCGCTTTCCCACCGTTCGGCCGTTTCGCGAAGCGGTGTCGGGTCCACGCCGGTTTCTTCCAGGAAGCGGGCGCTTCCCACCAGGACGACGCTCCCATCCACCTGCGCCTGCACTCCCCGCCCACGTCGGGCCTGGAAGTCAGCCGGCTCACTCAGGGGGATGTTCAAGGCGCGGGCGCGCTCCACTACCGCCCGGCCCAGGGGATGCTCGCTCCCCAATTCGGCCGAGGCGGCCCAGCGCAATACTTCCTCCTCCCGGCCGTCCGGCGCCGCCACGTTGGTCACCTCCGGCCGGCCCCGAGTGAGGGTGCCGGTTTTGTCAAAGACGATCACCTGGAGGTCTTTCAGGGCCTGGACGGCCTCGCCGCTGCGGATGAGGATGCCGTTCTGTGCCCCCAGGCCGCTTCCCACCATAATCGCCGTGGGCGTGGCCAACCCCAAGGCGCAGGGGCAAGCGATCACCAGCACGGCCACAGCAGCATAGATGGCTAGCGTTATCCCGCCCATCGTCGCATCCACCCATGGCAGACGAGACCAGGCCCCGACCTGCTTGAGGTATGGGGCCCAGAGCAACCAGGCCACGAGGGTCGCCAGGGCGAGGCCGATGACCACCGGCACGAAACGCGCCGTTACCCGGTCGGCAAAGGCCTGGATAGGCACCTTGCTCCCCTGGGCCTGCTCCACCAGGCGAATCACCTGGGCCAGGAAGGTGTCCCGGCCAACACGGGTGGCCCGTACCTTCAAAAGCCCGTCCTGGTTGATCGTCGCTCCGATGACCTCATCCCCCGGCCCCTTGTTGACCGGCATCGATTCGCCGGTAACCATCGATTCGTCCAGGGCGCTTTCTCCCTCCAAAACGATGCCGTCGGTGGGGATGCGTTCGCCCGGCCGGACGACCATGACCTCCCCTACCTGGACGGCCTCGATGGGCACCTCGCGCTCTTCCTCACCGAGGAGAATATGGGCCGTTTTGGCCCCCAGTTGCAGCAGGCGGCGGATGGCTTGGGAGGCCCGGCCCTTGGCGCTGGCTTCCACGTAGCGGCCGGTCAGGTGAAAGGCCATGATCATTGCCGCCACGCCGGCGTAGTTGGCGATGAGGGGGTGTCCTTCCAGGAGGAGGGTGGCGAGGGCGGCCGGCCCGGTGAGGAGGGAGACCAGCGTGCCCATCGAGATGAGCACGTCCATATTGGCGTTGCCGTGGAGGAGGGATCGCCAGGCTGAAGTGTAGGTCTTGCGGCCGGCCACAAAGAGCACGGGCAGGGATAGGACGATGATGCCGCTTTCCATAACCAGGTGGCTGGGCCAGCGGATGCCCCAGAGCATCTCCGGCAGCATCCAGAGGACGATGGGGAGAGTCAGGGCCCAGGCCAGGAACATCCGCCTCCGGGCCTGCCGCATCCGGTGCTCCTCTTCGTCCTCTTCCTTCCGCGCCAGGGCCTCCAGGTCCGGCACGTCGTAGCCGGCCGCCCGTACGGCCTGCACAAGGTGTCCCTTTTCTGCGACGCCGGGGATGTAGGTGACGACGGCCCGTTCGGTGGCCAGGTTGACCGAGGCCGAAAGAACGCCGGAGACCGCTTGCAGGGCCTCTTCTACGTGGGCCACGCAACTGGCGCACGTCATCCCGGCGATGGGGAGGACCAGCGTTTCCTCGGGCACCTCATAGCCGGCCCTGCGGACGGCCCGGAGGAAGTCGGCCGGCCCGGCTTTCCCTTCCTCATAAACTAGGGTGGCCCGCTCGGTGGCCAGATTGACCGTGGCTGAAAGGACGCCGGGAACTTCCCGCAAGGCTTCCTCTACGTGGGCCACACAACTGGCGCACGTCATTCCCTGTACCGGCAAGGTTAGTTCTCGTCCGCTCATTTCGACCTCTATAGTAACTACCTACCCGCCCTGGACCGGCAGCATCTGTGTAGGATAACTTAAATATTATACTGCTTTACCTGCCGGGGTACGGTAAGGAAGGTTACATCCTGACTGCTGCCTTTCTCAACGCAACCAGCACCAGGT
Source organism: Chloroflexia bacterium (assembly GCA_036172265.1). Classification (GTDB taxonomy): domain Bacteria; phylum Chloroflexota; class Chloroflexia; order DTKN01; family DTKN01; genus JASFBA01. The sequence goes on along the minus strand of JASFBA010000098.1, from coordinate 36,623 downwards.
AGGCAAGGGCCTTGCCCGCGCCTACCCGGTCGTGTTACATCCTGACCGCTACCTTTCCCACTGCAACCAGCCCACCCCGGAGAGGATGAGGGCCGCCCCCACCCATTGGAGGGGGGTGAACTGTTCCCGGAAAATCAGATAAGCCAGGAGGCCGGTGATCAGGGGTTCCAGGGTGCCGATCAGCCCGACTTGGCGTACCTCCAGCCGGCGGATGGCCTGGAGGTCAGCCAGGTACAAGCCTATTGTGGCGAAGAGGGCAAGGTAGAGGAGACCGCCCCAGAAAGGGGAGGAGTTCCCATTCGGCGGCGGGGGTGTTCCGCAGAAGCGGCCGTCGGCCGATAGGAAAGGACAGAGCGTTCCCCAGAGGAGGTTGAGCCAGAGGGCACCGAAGAGGAGGGAGTAGAAGAGCGTGGTCCAGTGAGAGTACCGGACCAGAGCCCGACGGGCCAGGAGGGGGTAAAGGGCGAAGGCGGTGGCGGCCAGGAGGGCGAAGGCGATGCCGGCCGGCCGCCACTCGAGTCCTCCCCCGCTTCCTACCCCGACGGCCAGGATGCAGCCGAGGAAAGTTATCGGCAGAGGGAGGGCTTTGCGCCAGGTCAGGCGTTCCTTCAGGAAAAGCGCTGCCAGGAGAGTGGCCGCGGTCGGGTAGGTGTAGAAAAGGGCCGTGGCTAAGGTTGCCCCGATTTCCATCACGGCCAGGATGTAGAGGAGGTACATGCCGGCCACGCCCACCAGGCCGTAAAGGGCGAAGAAAAGCAGGTCGCCTCGATCCAGGTCCAGAGCCGACCTTCGGAAGAGGAAGAGGGCTACGGCCAGGCTCGCCGCCGCGATAGCGGTCCGCAGGGCTGAAATCGGCAGAGGGCCGGCCTGGTAGAGGAGCAGCCACTTGCCGGCAATGCCGACGGTGCCCCCCAGGGCAGCGGCGATCAGGGCCCAGAGGAGGCCGGCTGTCTTCGAAGATGACAGAGGGTCGGACAAATCCTCCTCCGTGGTAATAACTTGCCTGGCAGCGGTTCGAGGTCGTCGCTGAAGGGTCCGGGGACGACCCGCAGGGCGACCCGGCAGGTCGCCCTACTTGACCCAGGCCCGCCAGAGGCGACCGGCATCATTGTACCTCGAAAAGCGGGGCTGTCAATTTCGCTGGCCATTTACCTGCCATTTGCCGATAGTACGGGCGTCGCTAAAGAGGGGAGGCCCCTGCCAGACTTCGGCCTGGCAGAGGCCCCCAGGGACGGAAAACGGCCGGATCAGGGCACGACGATGCTATCGCGGGTCTCGGCGTTGGCGCTGGGGTCGTAGGTCAGGGTGGGATGGGTGACGTTGGTCACCTCGGAAATGTAGGTTCCCGTCAAGCGGGTCTTGATGCTGAAGGTAACCTGGCCGTTGTTTCCAGTAGCCCCGGAACCGCTGGCCGTGGAACCATCCGGCAGCGTCATCCTCAGATACACGGTAGCCCCGGAGACCGGCTGATTGGCGGAATCCACGATGGTCACGGTGGTGTACACGGTGACATTCCCGCCCTTTTTCGTGTACGACATATCAATGGCCGAGACGTGCATCGTGCCGCCACCGCCGCTGCCATAGACCACATAGTTGGCAGCATAGCCGACCTGGGAGGTGCCGTAGGCGATGCGCATATATCCCTGCTCGCCCCAGGAAGTGCCCCAGGAGTTGCGCAAAATCCAGTAGCCGCCGTCGGCATCGTTCCAGCCGACCAGGACGATGGCATGGTTGACCTTTCGGCAAGGCACCGGATCGGTGAAGATGCCGCCGCTGTAGGCCTGGAAGCGACTGTCTACACAGACCGCCGCGGCCACAGGGCCGTAGTTATAGATGGCGTTCTTGATCGCACTCACCGAGGGCACGCTGCTGCTATTCCCCACGTAGGCCCAGTCGGCGATCCTCTCATGGTGGGGATGGGGCGGGTTGCAGGGCACATCGCTGGCCTGGTAACGGAAGTCGTTTTCGTAGACGGCGCCGGCCGCTGGCTCCCCGGGCGGAATCTTCCACTCGTGGTAGTCATGGGCGAACCAGCCGCCGTTACAGCCCCAGCCGTCGGTGTTGCAAGAGACCAGGTACTGCTCGGAGAGGTCTCGAGAGGCGTTGTCGTGAATCAGCAGGGCCGATTCAAAAGGTCCCACCGTGCCAAAGGCCCAGCAACTTCCGCAGTTGCCTTGGTCGCGGATCGGGGTGCATTTGCCCTGGGCGCACCAGTTGAAGGAAGAGGGGAGGGTGGTGGTGCCGCCGCCGGAAGAGATAAGAGGCTTGGCCGGATGGGCCGGTTTCGGTTGTTCCGGCAGCGGAGCGGGCTGGCGAACCCGAACCTGGAGGGTAAAACTCTGCAGAGGGGCCACGCCCTTTTCCCAGGGTCGGGCATAGGCCAAGTGGAGCGTGGTTTGCCCCTCCCTAACCCCGGCAAAACGCAGGATTTGCGTGCCGGAAGCGCCAAGCAGATCTGTCGAGGGCATCCACTCCCAGTCGCCGACCTGTCGCAGGACGGCCGTGTCCATCTCCTGCACGGCCCAACTGTAGCCCGTAGAGGGGTTACATTCCAGGCTGACGACCAGGACCTGGCTGCCCGAAAGTTCGACCTGTCGGCCGTTGTCCGCCTGGCTCACTCGGACCTCGTCCGGCGCCGGCGCCGCAGATGGGCCGGCCATCGCCGGAATCCCCCCGAGAAGCAGAAGCGCCGCCACCGCAACGAGAAGAGCCACCCATCGCTTTTTCATTTTTGCCATTCCTCCTGTTTCAGACCCATACAAGCACTTTCCGACGCACCCCCAACCGTCAGGGAAGCAGGTGCATAGGCCACCTCCGTACACTTCGAACCAGACCTATACCGGGGGATTCTAGCATTCACTTTACACCCAGGCCGATAGGAAGTCAATAGTACTTTTGGGGGGATTTTCGCCATGGGAGATGCAGTCGGCACAATCGGTGCTATCGTAACCGTTCGACCGCCTCCCGTGCCGCGCGGATGTTCCCCAAGGGGGTGGTCAAGAAAAGGACACAGCCGGTGCCGAGGATGAGCCGCCGGCCGGCCGTCTGTTCCAGAGCCTCCTCTACCTCGCCCTGTACTTCCTCCGGTGTCCCCCGCACCATCGTCTCCAGCCGGTGCAATCCGCCCAGAAGCGCCCCTGGGAAGCGCGCCAGGGCCTCGCGTAAGGAGGGCGGGGTCTCTCGATCGTGCCAGTTGAGGACCTGCACCGGGTAATCGGCCACCAGGTCCAACATGACGTTATGGCCGTGCAGGTGAAGCACGTTGAAAGGGAGGCCCTGAGCGGCCTCCAGGAGGCGCAGGTCGTAGGGCCGGCCGAATTCCCGGTATTCGGCCTCGCTCAGGAGGTCGTAGGTGGAGTGCTGCAGGGCTAGGAAGATTCCGGCGATGCCGGTGGCACGCGCCGCCTCGATGTAGCGCACCGTGGTCTCGGCGATCGTCTCCAGGCCGGCCCGGACCGCTTCGGGATGCTGCCGCAAGTCGGCTAACAGGCGCTCCCCGGCCAGGTTTTTGGCCTGAGCCAGGGGGCTGAAGATGGTCTGGATAAAGGGCACCTCTTCCCCGACTGCCCGGCCGATCAGGGAAAGCGCCCGCAGGCTCTCGCCAAGCAAGCCCTTTCGCACGTCCAAAATCGGCAGGCGCGTCCAGTCCTCCGGAGACTGGATGACCCGCCGCCCCCACGCCCGTACCCCCTCCTCGTGGCCCAGGTAGCGCGATTCGGCCCCCCAATCCAGGAGGCAGTAGTTACTGGAAGGCATACATTTGATGAAGTCAAAGTCATAGGCACGCTGAAAGTCCAGGGTGGAGCGGGCCAGTTCTTCGGCCCGCTGGTCGTCGCCGGGAAAATGCCGCCAGAGGGAGATGGCCGGCCGGTCCACCGCCTCTCCGGCTATCGTCGCCTCCAGGCGTTTCCACTTGCTCATCCGCCCCATCACCGGCCTCCTTTCACGACCTCCGGTTCCACCTCCAGCCAGAGGCCGAAGCGGGCATAGACCCTTTCACGAATCTCCTCCGCCAAGGCCAGGAGTTCCTCTGTCGTCCCCCCGTAGTTGACCAGGGCCAGGGCGTGGTGGGCCGAAAGCCCCACGCCGCCGCGCCGATAGCCCCGGGGGAAGCCGGCCTGCTCCACCAGCCAGGCCGCCGGGATCCGGATCCCTTCGGCCACGGGGAAAAGGGGCAGCGGTCCTTTTCCCCCCAGTGCCCGCCAGCGCTCTTCCAGCCGGCGTGCCCGGTCGGGGGGCAGGGTCGGGTTGAGAAAGAAGGAGCCAGCCGAACGGGAATGGGGGTCGGCCGGGTCCACGAGCATAGACTTGGCCCGGCGCAGGGTCAGCACCGCCTCCCGCACCGCCTGGAGGGCCGGCCGGCCGCTCCCCAGGGTGGCGAGGTCCACACGTTCCTCCAGGTAGCGCCGTAGCTCGGCGTAACGTACCACCGGCCGGCCATCCACCGCCAGGCGATAGGTCACCGAGGTGATCACATAGCGGCCGCGTTCTTCCTTGAAGCGGCTGCGGCGATAGGAAAAGCCGCACTCCGCACCGGAGAAGCGCACCTCCTGGAGCGTCCATCGGTCCAGGGCGACGAGGGCGATGATGGTCTCAGCCACCTCCTGGCCGTAGGCTCCCGCGTTCTGCACCGGCGTCGCCCCGACCTGGCCGGGGATGCCGGAGAGACATTCGATTCCGCCCAGTCCGCGCTCCACACAGACGCGGACAAAGTCGTCCCAGACCTCGCCGGCCGCCGCCGTTACCTCTATCCATTCCCCCGCTTCGCGGAACTCCAATCCCCGCAGGGCTATGTGCAGGACCAGGCCGGGGTAGCCCTCATCGGCGAAAATTGTGTTCGAACCTCCCCCTAGGATGTGGACGGGCAGGCTTTCATCGCGAGCCCAATCCAGGGCCTGGCGAATTTCTTCCACCCCCGTAGCGGAAAAGAAGAAGCGGGCCGGCCCGCCCAGACCGATGGTCGTACGGGAAGAGAGGGGGACGTTTTCTTGGAACGGAAAGGGGGGCCGGCCCATCCGGGTATCTCTAGCGATCCAGCAGAATTTCCACGCCGGGCAGCGGTCTTCCTTCAAGGAACTCCAGGCTGGCCCCGCCGCCGGTGGAGAGGTGGCCGATGCGCTCGGCCAGGCCCAGTTGCTGGAGGGCTGCGACCGAATCCCCCCCGCCGACGACGCTAAAGGCTCCGCACTCGGCCACGGCCTGAGCCACCGCTCGGGTGCCCTCGGCAAAGGCCGGGAATTCAAAGACTCCCATCGGGCCATTCCACACCACCAGGCGGGCCCCCTGGAGGGCCCGGCGGAAAGCCTCCGCGGTACGCGGGCCGATGTCCAGGATGCGCCAGCCGGCCGGCACCTGCTCCACTGGGACAACCTGGGACACAGCATCGGCGGCGAAGCGCTCGGCAATGACGACATCTGTCGGCAGGTAAAAGCCCACCCCCGAGGCCTGGGCCTGGGAGAGGAGTTCCCGAGCCGTCTCCAGCGCCTCATCCTCCACCAGGGAATCCCCGACCGCATAGCCCTGGACCTTGAGGAAGGTATTGGCCATGCCGCCGCCGATGAGCAAGGTATCGGCCCGGCGGAGGAGGTTACGGATGACCCCGATCTTGTCCGAGACCTTGGCCCCACCCAGGATGACGACAAAGGGGTGTTCAGGATCCTGCAGGGCTTTGCCCAGGGCTTCCAATTCCCGTTCCATCAGCAGGCCGGCCACGGCCGGAAGGTAATGGGCCACGCCCTCGGTCGAGGCGTGGGCCCGGTGGGCCGTGCCAAAGGCATCGTTGACGTAAAAATCGCCCAGGCTGGCCAGCCTTCGGGCAAAGTCGGGGTCGTTTTTCTCCTCCTCGGGGTGAAAGCGGAGGTTCTCCAGGAGAACAACTTCACCAGGCTGCATCGCCCGGATGACCTCCTCCACTTCCGGGCCGATGCAATCGAGGAGGGTGCGTACCGGCCGGCCGAGGAGTTGGCTTAGACGCTTCCCCACCGGTGCCAGGCGCAACTTGTCGTCCACACCCTTCGGCCGGCCCAGGTGGGACATAAGCACAACGGCGGCCCCGTGTTCCAGCAAGTAGGAAATGGTCGGCAAAGCGGCGCGGATGCGGGTGTCATCTCCTACTTGCCCCTCCTGAAGGGGCACGTTGAAATCCACCCGTACCAGGGCGCGTTTCCCCCGAACTTCGATGTCACGGACCGTCTTCTTGGGCATAACATCCTCCATCTCTCGTTGGTTTTATTTTACCACGATGGGAGCCTTTGGTCAATTTCCCGCGTCCGGGGGGATTAAAAGGCTCACTATTACCCATACCTTGGGGCCGTGCGAGGGTGAAACAGCGCGGAGGGGTAAGGGCGACGCCGGCAGCCCTTCACCCCCTTCTGACCTCCCCCATCCAGGGGGAGGGACTCCGCTCTCCTGCCTTGGGGGCTAGGGGAGGGGGAAGAGCGACGCCGGCAGCCTTTCACCCCCTCCTGACCTCCCCCATCCAGGGGGAGGGACTCCGCTCTCCTACCCTGTTCCCCTCCCCTGGTGGCCAGGGGAAGAGCGACGCCGACAGCCTTTCACCCCCTCCTGACCTCCCCCATCCAGGGGGAGGGACTCCGCTCTCCTGCCTTGGGGGCTAGGGGAGGGGGAAGAGCGACGCCGGCAGCCCTTCACCCCCTTCTGACCTCCCCCATCCAGGGGGAGGGACTCCGCTCTCCTGCCTTGGGGGCTAGGGGAGGGGGAAGAGCGACGCCGGCTTCTCTTCTCCCCCTTCTGACCTCCCCCGTCCAGGGGGAGGGGGACCCCGGTCTCCTGCCTTGGGGCTAGAGGGGAAGTGCGACGCCGCCTGCCCTTCTATCCCTCCTGACCTCTCCCATCCAGGGGAAGGAACTCCGGTCTCCTGCCTTGGGGTAGGATGGTCATCGGGCGAGATAGGCGAAGGAAAAGGAGAAGCAGGCCCGATTCGCCGGAGCGTACCGTCGCTGCGCTCTGCTTGTCCCGCTTGTCCTTGATACGTATGGGGGCGGGGTTACCCCGCCCCTGCACGAACGGCCCGAATCGGACCGACCCGTGGCAGTGTGGTGTCTTGCGAGCCCGAGAAGTGGATAAAAGACAGGGATTAAAAAGTCGCCTCTCCGTCGCCCCGGCACGACGGAGAGGCAGGAGAGAGAGAGGGGATATAGGGGGTTTCATTAAACTAAACGTGAAAAGGTGCTAAAAAGTTCCACGGAAAGCCCTTTTCCTGTAGAATCTGCACGATACGACGGTCCAGGGCCGACATCGGCAGGTGGCCTGCTTCCTCCAGGGTGACCCAGCGCCAGTCGGCACAACCCAGAGCCTGGGGCCGGCCGGCCACCTGCCGGCAGAGGAAGACGTGCAAGGAGAGGCGAAAGTGGGTGTAGGCGTGCGGCAGGACGGCTAGAAGCGGGCCCACCTCGATCTCCAGTCCTAGTTCCTCGGCAATCTCTCGCCCCAGGCAGGCCTCCAGCGTTTCCCCCTCCTCGCGGGTGCCCCCGGGAAACTCCCAGAGTCCGCCTAAAAAGTCATCTGGGCGGCGCTGTGCCAGAAGTACCCGACCCTCCTGCCAGATCACAGCGGCAGTCACCTGGCGATGGGGCAAGGGGGGGCGCGGATAGCGTCGGGGCAAAGTTTCTTCTACTCCCTCCTGATGGGCCCGGCAGAGGTCGTCCAGAGGGCAGCAGGAACAGCGGGGGCGGCGCGGCAGGCAGAGCGTCGCCCCTAGTTCCATCAGGGCCTCGTTACTGCGGCCGGCCTGGCCGGAGACGAGGAGCGCCCGTGCCGTGGCCCATAGATCGCGCTCCACGGCCGGCCGGCGGGGGTCCCCCTCCACCTGTGCCAGCCGACAGAGCGCCCGGCGGACGTTGCCGTCCAACACCGGTTCGTCCTGCCCAAAAGCCAGGCTCAGGATCGCCCCAGCGGTGTAGGGGCCGATGCCGGGTAAGGAGAGAAGGGAACGGCGGCTTGCCGGCAACCTGCCGCCGAAGTCTTCCACCACCCGACGGGCCGCCGCATGGAGCGACCGGGCCCGGGCGTAGTAACCCAGGCCCTCCCAGACCTTGAGCACTTCTTCCAGGTTGGAGGCGGCCAGCGTTTCCACCGTGGGGAAACGCTCCAGAAAACGCCGGTAGTAGGGAACGGCCGTCTCCCGGCGGGTCTGCTGGAGCATCACCTCGGAGACCCAAATGCAGTAGGGGTCGCGTTCGCCGCGCCAAGGGAACGGGGTCAGGGCTTTCTCGGCCCAGGCAAGAAGCCGCCGGCCTACTTCGGTGCAGACCTCGGCAGGAAGCAGCACCCGGCCCTCGGGGGACGACATCCTTCACTCCAGCGGCCGGCCCTGGGCCAGGCGTTCGGCGTACTGGCGGCGATAATACTCCCGATACTCACCGCTTTTGATCTTGCGCCACCACCATTCGTTTTCCACATACCAGCGCACCGTTTTCTCCAACGCCTGGGCCAGGGTATGCCGCGATTCCCAGCCCAACGCCCGGACCTTGCTCACGTCCAGGGCGTAGCGGCGGTCATGGCCGGGCCGGTCGGCCACAAGGCGAATCAGGGAGTAGGGCCTGCCCAAAAGGTCCAGAATCATCCGGGCCATATCCAAGTTGCGCGTTTCCACTCCGGTGCCTAGGTTATAGACCTCGCCAGGCCGGCCGCGCCGAAGGACGATGTCAATGCCCTCGCAATGGTCGAGGACATACTGATAGTCGCGCATCTGGCTGCCGTCGCCGTAGAGGGGAAGCGGTTCGTTGTCAATGGCATTGGTAATGAAGAGAGGAACCACCTTCTCCGGGTACTGATAGGGTCCGATGTTGTTGCTTCCCCGCGTGATCGTTACCGGCAGGCCGAAACTGGCATGGTAAGCCAGACAGAGAAGGTCTCCGCTGGCCTTGGAGGCCGCATAGGGACTGCGCGTGTGCAGGGGCGCCGTCTCGGAAGCCCGGCCCTCCAGGATTTCTCCATAGACCTCGTCGGTGCTGATCTGATGATAACGCTCCAGGCCGAATTCCCTGGCTGCCTCCAGAAGGACGTAGGTGCCAAAGACATCGGTGCGGATGAACTCGTCCGGTTCCATCAGGGAGCGGTCCACATGGGTGGCAGCGGCGAAGTTGACGATCGTATCAATTTTGTACTTTTGCACCACCGAACGTACCCGCTCGGCGTCGCAAATGTCGCCGAGGACAAAGGTATAGCGGTCGGCGAAATCCCGGGCCACGTCCTTGAGGTTTTCCAGGTTGCCGGCATAGGTCAATTTGTCATAGACCACGACGCGGCAGTCGGAGTAGGTACGAAGAAGATAGCGAGTAAAGTTGGAGCCGATAAAGCCGGCCCCGCCGGTAACGAGCAGGTTGCGCATACGGCCTCCGCGTCAAAACTTTCCGAAGACTCCCGGCGCACAAACACCTCGCCCACAAGTTTCGACAGGCTCTAACGGGAGTTGGAGAGGATCCCCACCTTGCTATAGTCTCCCAGCATAAAGTTCAGGGCCCTCGGTTTGAGCGGCGAACGGGTGATCTCGACATGCCGGCCGATCAGGCTGTTCTCGATACGCTGGTCGATCTCCAAAATCTTGCAATGCTCCAGGACGATACAGTGCTCGAGTTCGCTGCCCACAATCTCGCAGTGGTGGTAGATGCTGGTGAAGGGGCCGATGTAACTGTTGACGATCCGCGTATGCTCCCCGATGATGGCCGGACCCCGGATGGTGCTGTTGATTACCTCCGCCCCGGCCTCGATGACCACCCGCCCGCAGATCTGGGAGGCGCTGTCCACATATCCCTCGATGCGCGGCTCCAGTTCCTCCAGCACCAGCCGGTTGGCCTCTAGCATATCCTCCATCTTGCCGGTGTCGATCCACCAGCCATCGTGGATGTAGGGGTAGACAGTATAGCCGTGGTCAATAAGGTACTGGATAGCATCGGTGATCTCGTATTCCCCACGCCAGGAAGGCTGAATCGCATGGACGGCCTCGAAGATGTGATGGTCGAACATATAGATGCCCACCAAAGCCAGGTCACTGGGCGGTTCCCGGGGTTTTTCGATCAAGCGAACGACCCGGCCGTTTTCCAGGATGGCCACGCCGAAGTGTTCGGGGTGTTCCACGCGGGTGAGGACGATCTGGGCGTTCCAGGAACTCGTGGCAAACTGCCGGGCCAGCGGAGCAATGCCCCTTTCGATGACGTTATCGCCCAGGAACATGACAAAGCGCTCCTCCCCCAGGAAATCCTGGGCGATCTTGACGGCGTGGGCCAGCCCCAGCGGCTCCGGTTGATGGATATAGGTCACCCGAGTCCCCCAGCGTGAGCCGTCGCCCACGGCGGCTTTGATCTCCGCGGCTGTATCTCCCACCACGATGCCCAGGTCGGTGATGCCGGCCTCGACCAATGTCTCGATGACCCGAAAAAGCACCGGCTTATTGGCTACCGGCACGAGTTGCTTGGCGCTGGTGTAGGTAATAGGACGAAGGCGAGTGCCCTTGCCGCCGCTCAGGATCAGACCTTTCATGGATTTCCTCCCGGAATTTCGGTCTGAACGACCGCTACGCCGGCCCTATCCTACCAGGGAAAGGGCCACTTGTCAAACCGGAACATCTCCGTTGAGGATACGTAACGGCTCAGCCTCACCTCAGACGGAGACGCGGAGAACGCCGGGGCTTTTGCCTTTTCCTAAACAGGTTGGTTTTTCGCTAAAAAGCAAGTCAGTCTCTGTGCTCTGCATCTCTGCGGCGGATGGTTACGAGGATACAAGCCGATGGCCCTTGCTATCCGTACACGGCGGCGACGAAGCGTTTTACCACTTCTTCCCAGCGAAAGTTCTGGCGGACGTAAGATTGGCCGCGTTTTCCCATTTCCCTTCGCAGGGCTGGCCGGGCCAGAAGGTAGTCCAGCGCTGCCTCGAATTCATGATACCCTACATAGGGAAGCCCGCCGCCGCTTCGGAAGACGTGTTCGCGCAACACTGCGCAGTCGCCGTTCACCAGGACGGCTGTTCCCTGGAGCCAGGCCTCCATCAAAGCGATAGAGAAACTCTCCACCGCCGAGGGGTGGACGAAGAGCGTGGCGGCGGCTAAGGCGTCGTGCTTATCCTGCTCGGGGAGGTAATCCAGGTCCACCACCTCGTCAGCAAAGCCGCGGGGAACCTCGATGGGGTTTCGGCCAGCCAGGACCAGGCGCAGGGGGCCGCCCCGGCGCAATTTGTACTCGCAGAAGGCGTTGATGAGAAAAGGGGTGCCCTTGCCGATGTCGCGCCGGCCGACATAAAGGAGGAACGGCGTGGAAAGGCCGTACCGGGCCCGGAAACGGGCTGCATCGCCTTTCCAGTGCAGGTCCATCCCTTCCCAGAGGACGGCCGTGCGTTCAGGAGGCAGGCCGTAGAGGCGGAGAGCCAGGTCGCGTTCGGCCTCGGAGTTGAAAAGGACCCGCCGTACCCGGCGAAAGGCCCAGGCGTAGGTACTGTAGTGGGCGTAGGGTTCATCGTGCAGGCAGGGGATGAGAAAGGTGCGCTCCGGCGGCAGGAGGGCAATGCCCCAGAAGGTAGTGGGGTAAGGATAGGGCATAAAGATGAAGAAAAAGTCGTGCCGGTGTTCCCAAAGGTAGGCGTAGAGGGCATCGCTTTCCGCCCGCAGTTCGTCGAGCAGGGCCATTTCTTCGCGGGGGAAAGAAGGCAGGCCGGCCAGCCGTTCGGGATGCTGCTGGAAAAAGGAGGGTTCGCCCGGTCGGCGCAGGGAGAAACGATGTACAGGGACACCGTTGACCTGGTCCAGGCCGGCCGGGTAGTATTCCTTCTCCCGGTCGGCGAAAGCGTCCCGTCCAGTAGTCGTGAGGACCTGAATGCTCAGGCCGGCCTCCCGGAGGCTTTCGGCCAGCCGGCGGGCGTGGAACTCGGCTCCGCCGGCCGCCTCCAACCCGTACCAGGGAATCACCAGGGCCAGAGGAGGACGGCTTGTCATCTTTCGGACGGATAGTTCAGGTATTCACGTAGACGCTGGATGATGTGCCGACGGTCTTCCTCCCGGTGAACAAAGTCCAACTGGTCGCAATCGAAGGTGATCACCGGGCACATTTCCCATTTCTCGATCCAGGCCTCATAACGCCGGTTGAGCACGGCCAGGTACTCGGCCGGGATGGCCCGTTCGTAGGGGCGAGAACGGTTGTTGATACGGGCCTGAAGGGTGGAGACCGAGGCCTTCAGATAGATCAGGAGGTCGGGGCGATCCACGCTGCGGGAAAGGGCCAGGAAGAGGCGACGGTAGGTCTGAAAGTCGCGGGGGGAGAGGATGCCCTGCTCCAGCAGGCCTTTGACGAAGATTTCATAGTCCTCGTACATCGAGCGGTCCTGACAGACCGAAAGGGGGTTGTCGGAGATTTCCTGCTGCTGCTCATAACGCTGGCTGAGGAAGTAGATCTGGGCATGAAAGCCCCAGCGGTGCATGTCTTTGTAGTAATCGTCCAAGTAGGGATGGTCGGCGACGAGTTCGTAGTAGGGTTGCCAGCCGAACTCACGGGAGAGAAGTTCCACCAGGGTACTTTTCCCCACCCCGATATTTCCGGCGACCGTCACATAGATACGGCGACGCTCCAGTTGACGCATAGCCTTACCCCCCGTATTTCTCCCTCAGATAGCGGATATACGGCTCCAGCTCGAGCGGCCGGCCGGTGGCCCGTTCCAGGAGTTCCAGCGGCATGAACTTGCGGCCGTGCCGGTAGATGTTCTCCACCAACCAGCGGTGCAGAGTGCCGAACTCGCCTCGCTCGATCTCTTCGGGAATCTCCGGATGGGCCTGCCGTGCCGCCTCAAAAATCTGGGCGGCCATCACGTTTCCCAGGGTGTAGCCGTGAAAGTTGCCCCCCAGCAGTGTGTCGTACCAGTGCGAATCCTGGAGCACCCCGTCGCGGTCGTTCGGGGGCACAACTCCCAGGTCTTCCCGGTAGCGTTCGTTCCAGGCTTCCGGCAGATCGGACACGGCCAGTTTTCCTTCCAGGAGGGCCAGTTCCAGATCGAAACGGATGATGACGTGTAGGTTATAGGTCACCTCGTCGGCCGAGGTGCGGATGAGCGAAGGTTCCACCTTGTTGATGGCCTGGTAGAACGTCTCCAGCGGCACATCTCCCAGTTGCCCCGGGAAGATGGCCTGCAACTGCGGGTAAAAGAACTTCCAAAAGCCCAGGCTGCGTCCCACCACGTTTTCCCACAGGCGAGACTGGCTCTCGTGCAGGCCGGAGGAGGCTCCCCGGGCCAGAGGCGTGCCCTCCAGCGTTGGGGCGACGCCCTGCTCGTACATGGCATGGCCGGCCTCGTGAATCGCGCCAAAGAGGAGTTCGCCCAGGTCGTCTTCCTTCGCCCGCAGGGCGATGCGCACGTCGCCCGGCGCAAAAGCGATCTCGTAGGGATGCCGCGTCGTATCCATGCGGCCCCGGGAAAAATCGTACCCGCAGCGGGCGATCACCTGGCGGGCGAATTCCCACTGGCGATCCACGGGGAAGTAGCGGTGCAGACAGGAATCATCGGCCGCCGGCCGGGCCGTAATCTCCCCCACCAGTGGCAGGAGTTGCTCCCGCAGGCGGGCGAAAAAGTCGCGCAGGAATTCCGCCGTTATGCCGGGGTCCACGAGATCGATCTGGGGATCGGCGGGATGCCGGCTTTCGGGGAAGAAGGAAGCGTATTGCCGGCTGAGTTCCAGCGTCCGTTCCAGGTAAGGCGCGACCGCCCGGAAGTCGTTGGCCGGGCGGGCCTGGGCCCAGGCCTGGTAGGAAGCCGAAAGGTGTTCTGTCATTTCCTGGACAAAGGCCGGCGGCACCCGCACCGCCCGTTTGTAGTCGCGCCGGGCCACCCGGAGGAGTGCGGCCTCGTCCGAATCGTAGGGCAGGCTTTCCTCATAGGGCCGAAGTTCCTCCAGGAGTTGGCCCACGGCCGGGTCGGTGAAAGCCTCATGGGCCAGGCGTGAAAGGGTAGCGATCTGGCGACCCCGCGACGCAGCCCCGCCCGGCGGCATATAGGTCGTCTGATCCCAGTGCAGCACATTCGCCGCCTTGTTCAGGTCATAGACCACGAACAGGCGCTTCCTCAGTTCCCGGAGTTTTTCTTCCACTCAGGCCTCCTTGAAGGCGATCACCACCCGACTGCCGTCGGGGTCGGTGTGGAGATCCTCCAGGCGAAACGCGGAGAAGAGGGCCCGGATTTCCTGGTCGGGATAGTAACGCCAGATCAGTCCCCGGTACATGCCGTGCACATAGAGGCGCGTTCCGTCTTCGAGGACATGGTAGGGCGTTGCCTCCTTCCCCTCTAAGCCGTCGAAGGAGGCAAAGACCAGCCCGCCTGGGCGCAACACGGCCCGGATTTCCCGTGCCGCCTTCCGTGCCTCGGAAAGGGGCATGTGGTCCAGCACGGCGTTGGCGACCACGGCGTCGAAGGTGTCGTTCGGGTAGAGGAGGTTGCTGGCCAGGCCAACGTCAAAGTGGACGTTGGGCATCTGCTCGTCCTGCGCCCAGGCACGGGCGAAGGCGATGGCCTTTTCCGAGGCGTCCAGGCCGTAGACCTCGATGCCCTGGGCGGCGATGAGCATGCTCAGCCGGCCGATGGCGCAGCCCAGGTCCAATATCACCTGCGCTTTATGCTTCAGGAGCAGGTCCACTACGGTCCGGGCCCGTTCGCCGGAGGGCAACTTGCGCCAGTTGGCATCGGCAGCAGCAAAGGCCTGGTTCCAGAAAAAGGCCACATCCAGTTCTTCGGGATTGATAGAGATCGTCGGAACCATCGTTATTCCGCCACCACCTGCACGAACTCGGTCAGCACGCCGTGCAACCCGGCCGGGTGGACAAAGGCCACTAGGGTGCCGTGGGCTCCAGGGCGGGGGGCCTCGTCAATCAGGCGCAGGCCGGCCGCCCGGGCCTCCTCCAGCGCTGCCCGGCAATCGGCTACCCGATAGGCCACATGGTGCAGTCCCTCTCCCCGTTTCTCCAGGAAAGCGCTGACCGCCGACTCGGGCGAGGTGGGACAGATGAGTTCGATACGGCTTTCGCCTACCGGGAAAAAGGCTACTTCGATATGACGTTCGGGCAGGCTTTCTCTCCGGCAGCGCACCCCCAGGGCGCGCTCGTAGGTGGCGACGGCCGCCTCCAGGTCCCGCACGACGATGCCGATATGGTCAACGGCCTGAACCTGCATGGAGACCTCCGAGGACAATTACACGTTGCCCTTATCGGGCCGCTCTCAGTTCATCCCCCAGGCGAAAGCCCAGTTCCAGTGCCTTACGGTTGAGCGCCTCCGTCCCCCGAGGGACGCCGGCCGCTACCGCTGCAGCGACCGCTTTCCGGGAAACGACGTTCGAGAGGGCCGCCACGATCCCCAGCGCCACCACATTGGCTACCACCTCTCGGCCCAGTTCCTGCCGGGCCAATCGGGTGATGGGCACCCGGTAGGCCCGGTTGGTGGGCACGTGCTGCACCAGGTCGGCGTCTACGATGAGCAGGCCGTCGCGCTTGAGGCTGTAGAAGTTGCGGTCGCAGGCCATCTGGCTCATTGCCAGGAGGAGGTCGGCCTGGATGACGTGGGGGAAGTCTATAGGCTCGTCGCTAATGACCACGTCGGAGCGGCTATCTCCGCCCCGCGATTCGGGGCCGTAGATCTGGGTCTGGGTGGCGTATTTGCCGTCGTAGAGGGCGGCGGCTTCGGCCAGCAGCCGGCCGGCCAGGATCAGGCCCTGGCCGCCCAGGCCGGAAAGGCGTATCTCATAGCGTCCGGAAAGCATTTCCTTAGCCATCGCTACCCCTCCCGGCCGGCCTCGGCCATCGCCCGCTCGATGACCTTTTCGTACTCGGCCACGTACTCGGGGGCCTCTTTCTCGAAGAGCACCCCCCGGGGAATCTTCCCAGCCCGTTCCTCAGGGGAAAGTTTCTCATAGCGAGAGAGGGGAATGATGTGATCCCGCTGCCACTGGAGCATCTCCACCGCGCCTCCCTTGCGGTTGAGTTTGCCGTAGTTGGTATGACAATGGCTGATGACCTCGATCACGGCAAAGCCCCGTTTGGCGATTCCCTGGGCCACCAGTTTGGGTAGTTCGGTGGTGTGGTAAGCCGAGGTGCGGGCTACAAAAGAGGCCCCGGCATAACGGGCCAGTTCGGCGATGTCAAAGGGCTGCTCCAGGTTTCCGTAGGGCGCGGTCGTGGCGAAATCCCACTGCGGCGTGGTGGGAGAATACTGGCCGCCGGTCATGCCGTAGGTCATGTTGTTGACGATGATGGCTGTCATATCGATGTTCCGTCGGCAGGCGTGGATAAAGTGGTTGCCGCCGATGGCCAGGGCATCGCCATCTCCCATCACCACGATGACCTTCAGGTCGGGCCGGGCCATCTTCAACCCCGTGGCAAAGGCCAGGGCCCGGCCGTGGGTGGTGTGGAGGGTGTTGAAATCCAGGTAGACCGGCATCCGGCCGGTGCAGCCGATGCCCGAGACCATGGCCACCTCATCGTTGTCCAGGGCCAGGCTGTCTATGGCCCGGATGATGCCCCCCATGATGATGCCCAGGCCGCAGCCGGCACACCAGACCGTAGGGAACTTTTTGATCGTGCGGAGGTAATGTCGTTCGACATCGGCCAGGACCTTGCGCTCCATCTCATTCCTCCCGCAGGGCCGAAAGGATCTGGCCCGGGGTGATGATCGCTCCGTCGGCCCGGTTGACCCGGCGCACCCGGGCCCGGCCACACACCGCTCGCTCTACCTCCCGCACCAGTTGTCCCAGGTTCATCTCCGGCACAACCAGCAGGCGGCAGCGTTCGGCCAGGCGGGATAGGTACTCCTCTGGGAAGGGCCAGATCGTCAGCAACTTGGCCAGGCCGGCCGGAAAGCCCTGATGGCGCGCTTCTTTCACCGCCCGAAGCGCCGCCCGGGCTACGCTGCCATAGGCCACCACGGCCACCTCGGCCCCCTCCATAGCAAACTCCTCCCACTGCAGGATGTCGGCCAGATGGTGTTCGATTTTGCCAAAGACGCGCTCGATGGCCGGGTTGATCTCGTCCAGTCGCGTAGTGGGGAAGCCGTGGATATCGTGGAAGAGGCCGGTAATATGAAAGCGGTAACCCGTCCCGAAAGTAGCCAGCGGGGGAACCGGCCCCTCCGATTCGCTGTAAGGGGCGTACCAATCGGGCGGGACGCCCGGCCGCAGCCGTTCAACCACCTCGAAGGTGCCCGGGGCCGGAAGTTCCACCTTCTCCCGCAGGTGGGCGATGTCGGCATCCATCAGCACGATGACCGGAGTGCGGTAGCGCTCCGAGAGGTTGAAAGCGCGCACCGTCAGGTCAAAGCACTCCCGCACCGTGGAAGGGGCCAGGGCGATGATGGGGTGGTCACCGTGGGTGCCCCAGCGGGCCTGCATCACGTCCCCTTGGGCTGGCTGAGTTGGCAGGCCGGTCGAAGGCCCCGTCCGCTGTACATTGACGATGACACAGGGGATTTCGGCCATCGCCGCAAAGCCGATGTTCTCCTGCATGAGGGAGAAGCCGGGGCCGCTGGTGGCGGTCATCGCCTTCAATCCGCCGATGGAGGCCCCGATGACGGCGGCGATGCTGGCGATCTCGTCCTCCATCTGGATGAACTTGCCGCCGATTTGGGGCAGACGGAGGGAGAGGATTTCGGCGATTTCGGTGGAGGGGGTGATGGGGTAGCCGGCGTAGAAGCGGCAGCCGGCCGCCAGCGCTCCTTCGGCGCAGGCCTCGTTTCCGGAAAGGAAGCGGACACGCGCATTTGGGCTCATGCCGGCCCCTCCCCTCCCACACCGCCCTCGGATTTATCCTGGCCCAAGGAAGTTGGCTGGAAAAACCTCTCGTATTTGTCCTCCCAAGGGGTTAGGGTGATGGCAAAGTCCGGGCAGAGCCGCTCACAGATCTGGCAGTTGGTGCAGGCCTCCGGGTTGACCACCTCGGCCCGCCCGTCCTCGCCGAGGGCAAAGACGTGTTCCGGGCAAAAGGCCACGCAGATGCCACAGCCCTTACACCAGCGTTTGTAGACGTACCGCCGGCCCGGTGCCCGGCGCTTTGCCTCGACCCGAGGAATACCTTTTTCCTCCTCGGGAGCGGCATGCTCCGGCGGCGCCTCGCCAACGGCCACTTCCTGGAGAGAGGCGGTATGCCGTGCCCCGGCTTCTTCCTCCACAGAAACCCTCCATCGGCCGGCCTCTCGGCCAAGTGCGGGCGTAGCCCTGTTATGCCCCTACCGCCTGTCCAGGTAGGGCAGGACGGTCGGCCGTATTGTACTACACCCCGTCTGGGCGTGCAAATAGAGAACGGTGGCAACTACCGAGACTTGACGCCCAAGGCTTGGGTCGAGTAGGCCGAAGGCCTGATCGGAGGCCGGCGGGCGTATCGAAGACCTGATCCCGCCACCCTGGAGCGAAGAGGCACGATCCGGCAGACGCTACAAAAGCAGCGCACGAACAGCCTCCAAGGTCGGTTCGACGGAGGAGGCCGCCGGCACCGCCTTCAGCGCCGAAGCGACGTCCTTCAGGCCGTTCCCCGTCACCAGGACGACCACCCGCTCTTCTCCCCGCAGTCGCCCGGCCCGGGCCATCTGCATCAGCCCGGCCAGCCCGGCCGCTCCGGCCGGCTCGGCAAAAACCCCCTGTGCCCGCCCCAGGAGGCGCATCGCCTCTAGAATTTCTTCGTCGGAGACGACCACATACTCCCCTCCGGTATCCCGCACCGCCCGCAGCGCCTTCAGGGCGTCGCGAGGCCTGGCCACAGAGATGCTGTCGGCCAGCGTCGTCGGGGACTCGGGGACGATCTCTTCCGTCCCCCTGGCCCAAGCCTTGGCTAGGACGGACGACCCCTCGGCCTGCACGCCGATGATGCGGGGCAGGTGCTCCAGCCAGCCCAGAGTCAGGAGGTCGCGCAAACCCTTCCCCACCCCGCCGATGATGCAACCGTCCCCCACCGGCACAAAGACCAGGTCGGGCGCTTCCCAGCGCAACTGCTCGCACACTTCCAGGATGACTGTCTTTTTCCCTTCCGAAAGGTAGGGGTTGACGGCAGTATTGCGGTTGTACCAGCCGTAGGCCCGGCAGGCCTCCATACAGAGGTCAAAGGCCTGGTCGTAACTTCCCTTTACTAGGAAAACCTGGGCCCCAAAGATGAGGAGTTGGGCCACCTTCGCCGGGGGTGCCTGTTCCGGGACAAAGATGATGCAGCGTTGCCCCACGCTCGCGCAGAGGCAGGCCAGAGAGGAGGCGGCATTGCCTGTGGAGGCGGCAGCGATGACCTCGGCCCCCTCCTCCTGCGCCCGCACCAGGGCAACGGCGCTGGCGCGGTCCTTGAGCGAGGCCGAGGGATTCCGCCCATCGTCTTTGATCCATATTTCCAGACAGGGCAGGTCCAGCGCCTCGGCCAGGCGGGTGGCGCGGTAGAGTGGCGTCCAGCCCACGTTCAGGGGAGAGGCCAATTGCACTTCCTCGACCGGAAGGAGAGGGGCATAGCGCCAGATCGTCCGCTCCGGGTTGCGGGCCAGGAGGTCCCGGTCCAGCCGTTCTTTCACCACATCATAGTCATAGAGGACGTCCAGGATGCCCTCATCGCCGCAGGCCGGGCAGGTATAGGCGACCTCGCCCACCCGATAGCGCCGGTCGCAGCGCACACATTGTAGACCGATCACCTGATCCATACGCTCCTCCTTTTGGGCCTATTGTACCTGATGACCAACTTTTGCACAATCGCCCATCTTGCTGTAGAATAGGGCATAGGGCACAGGGACCTGAGTCCTATGCCCTGAGCCTTAAGCCCTGAACCCCAAGAGGTGCAAAATGAAGGAACGCAAGTTGCTGATGATCCCCGGACCGATCGAATTCACCCCCGAAGTGCTGCAAGCGATGGGACAGCCCACTACCAGCCACCTGGCGGCCAACTTCATCGAGGCCTTTGGGGAGGCACTGGGGCGGCTGCGGGAGGTTTTCCTTTCCCCTTCCGGACAACCCTTCATCGTGGCCGGCTCCGGCACGCTGGCGATGGATATGGCCGCCGCCAACCTGATCGAACCGGGCGACCGGGCCCTGGTGGTGCATACCGGCTACTTCAGCGAGCGCTTTGCCGCTATCCTGGAGCGTTACGGGGCGGTGGTGGAGCGAGTCCATGCCCCGACCATCGGCGACACGCCCGCGATGGAGGAGGTGGCTGCCATCCTGGAACGGGGTGCATACAAGGTGATGACGATTACCCAGGTGGACACCTCCACCGGTGTGCTGGCCGATGTGCGAACCCTGGCCAGCCTGGGTCGCCGATATGGAGCGCTCGTGGTGGTGGACGGCGTCTGCTCCATTGCCGGGGAAGAACTATGCCAGGACGAGTGGGGGGTAGACGTAGCCCTGACCGCCTCCCAGAAGGCCATCGGGGTTCCACCGGGGCTGGCCCTGCTGGTGGCCGGCCCGCGGGCGCTGGAGGCCTTCCGCCGGCGGAGGGTGCCGGTGGCCAACTACTACGCCGACTGGACGGAGTGGTTGCCGGTGATGGAAGCCTATCAGGCCCGCCGGCCCCGCTACTTTGCCACACCGGCTGTCAATCTGGTCTGGGCCCTCAACGTCAGCCTGGGACAGATTCTGACCGAGGGGATGGAGGCGCGCATCGCCCGCCACCGTCGCATCGCCCGGGCCTTCCGGGCCGCCCTCTCCGCCCTCGGATTGCGCCTGGTGCCGGTCAGCCCGGAGAAGGCGGCCCATACGATGACGGCGGTATACTACCCGGAGGGAGTGGATAGCGTCCTTCTGGAAAAAGTGCAGCAGGCCGGGGTCATCCTGGCCGGCGGCCTGCATCCGGAGATTCGCACCCGTTACTTCCGCATCGGCCATATGGGGGCGGTGAACCCGGCGGACCTCTTGGCCACGGTGGGGGCGATCGAGCAAGGGTTGGCCAGCCTGGGCTACCGGTTCGAGCCGGGTGCCGGGCTGGCCGCGGCCCAGGCCGCGCTGCTGGAATAGCGGGACAGATGCGGTTTTGCTCAAGGAGAAACCGACATGTACAATCGGGTAAACAAGGAAACGCTGGCCGCCCTGCGCGAGATCGTCGGGCCGGAGGACGTCCTGCTCGGCGAGGCGATGGAGCCGTATACGCACGACGAGACGGTGGGCGTTCGGGGCGAACCGGAGGTGGTGGTCCGGGCCGGCAGCACCGCCGAGGTTTCCGCCATCCTGAAAATGGCCCAGGAGAGACGGATTCCGGTAACCCCACGAGGGGCTGGGACCGGGCTGAGCGGCGGCGCCGTCCCGGCCTACGGCGGCATCGTCCTTTCGCTGGAGCGGATGAACCGCATCCTGGAACTCGATAAGGAAAACCTTATGGTCACCGTCGAGCCCGGGGTGATCACCGGCGAACTGCACCGCTTTGTGGAGGCGGAGGGCCTCTTCTACCCGCCCGATCCGGCCAGCCTCGACTCCTGTTCCATCGGCGGCAACATCGCCGAGGACTCCGGGGGGCCCCGGGCGGTCAAGTATGGGGTGACCCGCCACTACGTCTGCGGTCTGGAGGCGGTGCTGCCCACGGGCGAAGTCATCACCTGGGGCGGGAAACTCGTGAAGGACGTCACCGGCTACAACCTGGCCCAAATCCTGGTGGGTTCCGAGGGCACGCTGGCTGTAATCACCAAAATCATCCTGCGGCTTTTGCCCCTGCCTCGGGAGCGAGTGGACCTCCTGGTGCCCTACGAGGACTTCCAGGCGGCGGCCGATACCGTCTCGGCCATCATCGCCCGGCGCATCCTGCCGGCCACCATCGAATTTATGGAACGCGATTCCGTCCTGGCCTCGGAACGCCTCCTGGGAAAGAAGGTGCCCTATGACGACGCTGCCGCCCACCTCCTCATCATGCTCGACGGCAACACTCCGGAGGCGGTGGAGGCCGAGTACCAGGAGGTGGGGGACCTTTGCCTGGAATACGGCGCACGGGATGTGCTCGTGGCCCGAGATCGGGCCACGCGGGACCGCCTGTGGGAGGCACGGCGCAAGATCATCGAAGCGCTCAAAGCCGAAAGTCCGGTGAACCATATGGAGGACGTGGTGGTGCCCCGGGCGCAGATACCCGCCCTCCTGCGGGGCATCCGGGAGATCGCCGGCCGGCACCACGTCCGCATCGTCAGTTTCGGCCACGCCGGCGACGGCAACGTCCACGTCAACGTCCTCAAGGACGACCTCCCTATGGAACGCTGGGGGGGACTGGTGGAGCAGGTGAGCGGGGAAATCTATCGGCTGACCCTGGACCTGGGCGGGGCGATCACCGGCGAACACGGCATCGGTTCCACCCGCCGGCCGTACCTCCGCTGGGCCCTGGGGGAAACCCCGATCGAACTGATGCGCCGAATCAAGGCCGCCTTTGACCCCCATAACCTCTTGAACCCGGGCAAGATTTTCCCGTAGTGGACTTTTTGCCACTTTGGGGGTAAAATAGAAATCGAAACCGAATCGTGGCTTGCTGAGGTGCTGGATGAACAAGCGCTCTTTTTCCCTATCCCTGATCCTCCTCCTGACGATCGTGGTCTCCTGCGGCCGGCCTCCAGGGCCGCCGCCTACACCCCCTCCCTCCTCCCCGGCGACCGAGGAGCAGGTGCTCACTTTAACCCTGAGCGCCTATGACCCTCCCACCCTGGATCCGGCCCTCTGCACCGACTCCACCTCCAGTTTCGTCATCCGGCAACTCTACAGCGGCCTGGTGACGCTGGACGAGAACCTCGAGGTCGTTCCGGACCTGGCAACCGGCTGGGAAATTTCTCCCGACGGCCGGGTGTATACCTTTACCCTCCACCCGGAGGCCCGCTTCCACGACGGCCGGCCGATCACCTCCGCCGACTTGATCTACTCGCTTGAACGGGCCTGCGATCCGATGCTGGGAGAAAACCTCCCCTGTGCCACCTACCTGAACGACATCGTCGGCGTGGAGGAGAAACTGGCTGGCCGGGCCGACCGCATCGCCGGGTTGCGAACCCCAGATGACCATACCCTGGTCATCACTATCAACGCCCCCAAGTCTTACTTCCTGTCCAAACTCACCTACAACACGGCTTACGTGCTGGACCGGAATAACGTCGAGCAGGGAGGACTTTGGACCGAGCATCCCAACGGGAGCGGCCCCTTCCGCCTGGCCGAATGGCAGCACAACCGCCGCATGGTGCTGGCCCACAACGAGCGTTACTACCGCCGGCCCCCGCGCCTGGAACGGGTCATCCTGCTGATGGGCGCCGATGCCCGCAACCCCCTGGTCCTCTATGAGCAGGGGCGAATTGACTTCACCGAAGTGGGAACATCCGTTGTGGCCCGTCTGGAGTACGAGGGCAGCCCACTGGCCGGGGAACTCCGGGTGAACCCGGAACTCTCCCTGGCCTATGTCGGCTTCAACGTGCAGATGCCCCCCTTTGACGACCCCAAGGTACGCCAGGCGCTGACGATGGCCGTGGATCGGGCCAAGATCGCCCGGGTGACCTACGAGGGGCGGCTGGTGCAGGCCAAGGGCATCCTCCCTCCGGGCATGCCCGGCTACGACGAGGCCCTGGAAGGGTTGCCCTATGACCCGGAGCAGGCCCGCAAACTCCTGTCCGAATCGCGTTACGCCGGAAAGATGCCCCGCCTCGTCTTCTACACCACCGGCGGTGGGGACGCCGTCCTCCTGCAGGAGGTCTGGCAGGAAGAACTGGGGCTGGAGGTCGAACTGCGGCAGGTAGTGTGGGCCGATTTCCTGGAGGGCCTGGATGAGCGCCGCTATCCCCTCTTTGCCCTGGGATGGATCGCCGACTATCCCGACCCCCAGGATTTCCTAGAGGTCCTCTTCCGCACCGGCAGTCCGAGCAACCACACTGGCTACTCCAACCCGGAAGTGGACCGCCTCCTGGGACAGGCCGCGGTAGAGCAGGACGAGGAAAGGCGTCTGGCGCTCTATCGGCAGGTCGAACGCCTGATCATTGCCGATGCCCCGATCATTCCCCTGACCCACGGGGTCACCTACTCCCTCACCAAGCCCTATGTGCGGGGTTTGCAGGTTACCCCGATGGGCATCCTGGATCTAGCCACTGTATGGATTGAGGGCCGGCCGTGATCGTGCTCACCCATGCGCAGGTTGCAACATAAGGAGGAAAAAATGGACAAATGGGAATGCGTGGCTTGCGGATACATCTACGACCCAGAGAAGGGCGACCCCGATGGCGGCATCCCGCCGGGGACGCCTTTCGAGGACCTGCCCGAGGACTGGGTTTGTCCCCAGTGTGGGGCCGGGAAGGACATGTTCGAAAAGGTCCGGTAAAGCGTTCCCGGCCGCCTTTCTCCGCCGGAGGGCGACCGGAAGCGGGGAGGCTGGACGATGAGCGAGAAAAAGGTCTGCGCCTACTGTGGCGAGGAAGTCGTGGGCGAGGGCATCCGGCGCGGCGGGCGGCTCTACTGTAGCGAGGCCTGTGCCTTTGAGGACAGGCGCAGCCTGGACTGCGCTGGCCGGACCGACATCAGCCGAGCCTCGCTGGAAGAAGAGCTCAAGTTCCGGGAAAATCCGCCAACTTCCTGAGGCCGGGGAGTGGCGGCAACGAATGTGACAAGCGGCTGGACAGAGTTGCTCCTCTACGAACTCGTAAATAACGGCCGGGGAACGGCGTTTCCGCTCCCCGGCCGTTCGTAGAAAGCGGGCTTCTATTAGAAGAGGCCCACCACCTTGCCCGTCTTCAGGTCAATATCCACGTCCACAAAGGCCGGCCGGCTGGGTAGGCCGGGCATGGTGCGCATGGCCCCACAGAGCGGGTAGAGGAATCCGGCCCCCACGCTGGCCCGGATGTCGCGGATGGGTAGCCGCCAACCGCGCGGGGCACCTTTCACCTTGGGGTCGTGGGTAAGGGAGAGGTGGGTCTTGGCCATGCACAGCGGCAGCCGGTCATAGCCCAGGCGGGTGTAGAGTTCGATCTTTCTTTCCGCTTCCGAAAAATAGTCCACCCCATCGGCACCGTAGATTTCCCGGGCGATGACCTCGATCTTTTCCTTAATGGGGATGTCCAGCGGGTAGAGGAAGTGGAAGCCGTTGGGCTGCTCGCAGGCCTGGACCACGGCTTCGGCCAGGGCGGCACCGCCCGGACCACCCTTGGCCCAGACCTCGCTGAGGACCACGTCAAAGGCGCCGGCCTGCATAGCTGCCTCCCGGACCGTCTCGATCTCTTGCTCGGTGTCGCTGTTGAAGCGGTTGATGGCCACGACCACCGGCACCCCGAACTTGCGCACGTTTTCCACATGTTTGATCAGGTTGGGCAGGCCCTGGCGGAGGAGTTCGAGGTTTTCCTCGGTATAGGCCGGATTCAGGGGCCGGCCCGGAATGACCTCCGGACCACCGCCGTGCATCTTCAGGGCGCGGATGGAACAGACCAGGACGACGCAGTTCGGGATGAGGCCGGAGTAGCGGCACTTGATGTTGAAGAATTTCTCCATCCCGCAATCGGCGCCGAAGCCGGATTCGGTGACCACGTAGCCGTCCGGCCCCACCAGTTTGAGGGCAATCTGGTCGGCGATGATGGAGGAGTTGCCGTGGGCGATGTTGGCAAAGGGGCCGGCGTGGACGAAGACAGGGGTGCCCTCCAGCGTCTGCATCAGGTTGGGCATCAGGGCATCCTTCATCAGCACGGTCATGGCCCCGGCTACCCGGAGGTCCTCGGCCGTGAGCGGACGCCCGTCCTTGGAAAAGCCCCAGACGATGCGGCCCAGCCGCTCCCGGAGGTCGGCAAGCCCCCGGTAGCCGTCCACCAAGGCCAGGATGGCCATGATCTCGGAGGCGACGGTGATGTCATAGCCGCCCAGGCGGGGGACACCATCGGTGCTTTCGGGCAATTGGGCCACGACCTCTCGCAATGTGCTTCCGGAAGGAAGAGAAGCATCCGCCTGGCCGGCCTTTAGCCCGATGACGATGTTGCGGAGGGCCCGGTCGTTGACATCCACCACCCGGTTCCAGAGGATGGAATCGGGATCGATGTTCAGGCGGGGAATCTCCGGGCAGAAGCGGGCCAGTTGCTCGTCGGTCAGTTCCCGTTCATGGAGGATGCGAGCGTCAATGGCCGCCGCCAGCAAGTTGTGGGCCACACCTACGGCGTGGATGTCGCCGGTAAGGTGGAGGTTGAAATCCTCCATCGGCACCACTTGGGAGTAGCCACCGCCGGCCGCTCCTCCCTTGATGCCGAAGGTCGGACCCATCGAGGGTTGGCGGATGCAGGTAAAAACCTTCTTGCCGATATAGCCCAGGGCTTGGCTGAGACCGATGGTCGTTACCGTCTTGCCCTCGCCGAGCGGCGTCGGGGTGATGGCGGTGACGTCCACGTACTTGCCGTCGGGCCGGCCGGCCAACCGTTGCAGAACGTCCAGGTGAACCTTGGCCTTGTAACGGCCGTACAGGTCCAGGTCGTCCTCCGTCAGGCCGACAGAGGCGGCGATCTCGACGATCGGCTTCAGTTTGGCAGCCTGAGCAATCTCCAGATCGCTGGGAATGCTGGCCATGGTTTCTCTCCTTTTTTCTCGCTCATAAGGTTCTCGGATACAAGCGACTTTTATTTTGCAACTGCCTACCTAGCGGCAGTTTTGACCCGTGTTTCCGCCCGCCGCTGAAGCGACAGGCCTCAACAGGGATGGGTTCTGAACCCGCCCCTGCGCATCTGGAGCCGGAGGCCTTTCTCCGGCACAGGTGGTTACCCTATTTTACTATATTGTACCCTGAAGTGCAAATCGGGTGGCTCCTCCTCTCTTTTTGCCTCTACTTTACCTCATCCCGACAAATTTGGGACACACCCCGGCCGGCGAGCCGGGCCGCTCGCCGGAGGCCGTCCCGCCAGATCCCCCTGGGGGGATAGGCCGGCCTCGCTTTCGGCCGGCGGGCCGGGCCGCTCGGCCCAAGGCGTGTCCCGAAACGCCGGCCGGCCTTTTCGCAGAGGGCCGGCCGCCGGCCGGCCCCTACTCGCCCCCTGCACCCCCGTCGGGGGGTATGGCATACCCCCCGAAGCCCCCCGCAGAAAGGCGCTGCCGCCGGCGAAGTGTCCCCGTGGCCCGGCCGAACCCGGTGGGCATCCGTCCTCATCCCCGTTCTTGGGAGCCGAGCCGAACGCCTCGCCCGGATGCGGCTCACCAGGCGGTTCGCCCTCCCCTCCCACCGGGGAGGATGTCTCCGGCCAAACCGGGCCTCTCCCCCACGATGCCCCCGGGCCCCCATCCGTGCAATCCAGGGTGGGGGGCCGGCGGGCCGGACTGGGGAACAACAAATGTTGTCCCGAAATGGACAAGACCTGGAAGGTATTAGACCTTCCGGGTCTCCTGACCCACACAACCGGCCTCGGCCGGGGGGCCGGAGGCTTTATAGCGGTTGCGGCGGCTCCACGCAGGGAGTAGAATGGAAAATTTTCAACCGATGCGCATCGCAGGCGGACTTGCTCAGGGGAAGAGAGCCGACTCCACGGCTTCGCAGAGGATATGGCCGATGAGGATGTGGACTTCCTGTACACGGGGAGAAAGGGCGGAAGGCACCACCAGAGCCAGGTCACATTGCTCCGAGAGACCCCCGCCGTCGCCGCCCAAGAGGGCTAGAACTTGCATTCCCCGGCTGCGAGCAAAGGCGGCAGCGCGATGGAGGTTTCCCGAACGCCCGCTGGTACTGAGAAGGAAGAGGATGTCTCCCTCCTGCCCCAGGGCTTCCACCTGGCGGGCAAAGACCTCGGCAAAGGCCCGGTCGTTGGCCGTGGCGGTGAGGACGGAGGTATCGGTGGTTAAGGCCAGGGCCGGGAGGGCCGGCCGCTCCTTGAGGAAGCGGTTGACCAATTCGGCGGCCAGGTGTTGGGCATCGGCGGCGCTTCCCCCATTGCCGCAAAAGAGGATCTTCCCGCCTCCCCGCAGGCAGCGGATAAGTGCCTCGGCCATGGCCACGATCGTGGAGGATTGGCCGGAGAGCACCTGCTCCTTCAGTACCATGCTCTCCCGAAAAGCCCCCTCGATTCGGGCCAGGAGGGCCGGCCGCTCCCCCGTCGAGCCTTTCACGCTACTCTTCCCTTTCTTCCTTCTCCTCCCCTTTTCCGGACAGCCCCTCGCGCAACTCACGAATCGTCCGTCCGATGGCCCGACCCAGTTGCGGCAAGCGGGATGCGCCGAAAATAAGGAGAAGAATCAACAAAACAACCAGCAGTTCAGGCACGCCGATTGATCGAAACATCGTCTTTCCTCCGGTTCCGGCCGGCATTTCCAGGACGGCCAGGCAGGTCTATTGTACAATGCCCGGGGAAAATTCGCAACCGGCACAGGTGTGTCTGTTTCAGGTTAGCAGGTCAAGCCGACAACCCGGGGCGTTCTTCGTGTCTCAAAGAGGCGAAAATTAGCCCGATCTCCGCCTCCTGGTATCCCGATGTCTTCTCTGACCTACCCAATTGAAAGACACCTGGCAAGTTTGGCCAGGGGGGCGAAAAAACTTCATCGATATCCTGTCCCACCGCCCCCCGGTGAAGCACGAACACTTATTAACTGCAACATAAGGTGATTTTTCCGGTGTCCGGTTTCGCAAATAGGTTGCAGGGCCGGGCTGGGTGTGGTATCATCCGTCCAGCATGCAGACAGGATGGTCGTTCGGTCTACGCCCTGGTCGGCGATTGGAAATTACCCTGTAGGGCAACTCCGCAGGAGTCGTCCTACCCCGAATATGCCGGTTGCATTTGTCGAATTTTTGTTCTATAATTATCTGGGGACTGACCCGAAAGGACCCGAGCAGAGGCAGAATGATGGAATATGGAATCATCCGGCCCATCGAAATCGCCGAGGAGATGCGCAACGCTTACCTCGATTACGCTATGAGCGTCATCGTGGCCCGAGCCCTGCCCGACATCCGCGATGGCCTCAAGCCGGTGCAACGGCGCATCATCTACGTCATGTACCAGTTGGGACTGCAGCACAACGCCCCTTTCAAGAAAAGCGCCCGCATCGTCGGCGACACGCTGGGACGCTACCACCCCCATGGCGACGCCGCCGTCTACGAGGCCATGGTACGGATGGCCCAGGATTTCACCATGCGCTATCCCCTGGTGGACGGGCAGGGCAACTTCGGGAGCGTTGACGGAGATCCCCCGGCTGCCCAGCGCTATACCGAGGCCCGTTTGACCTCCATCGCCGAGGAGACGCTCCGCGACATCGAAAAGGAGACGGTGGATTTTGGTCCCAACTTTGACGCCACACTGGAAGAGCCCCTCGTCCTCCCGGCCGCCATGCCCAATCTCCTCCTGAACGGCGCATCCGGCATCGCCGTGGGCATGGCCACCAACATCCCGCCCCACAATCTGAAAGAGGTCTGCGCCGCCCTTTCCCTGCTCATCGAGAACCCCGAGGCGACCACGGAGGACCTGATGCGTGTCCTCCCCGGCCCCGATTTCCCCACCGGCGGCACCATCCTGGGGCAAGAGGGCATCCGGGCAGCCTATAGCACGGGCAAGGGGCATTTTGTCGTTCGGGCCAAGGCCCATATCGAGGAGGCCACCCGTGGCCGCGCCAGCATCGTCGTTACCGAACTCCCCTACCAGGTGAACAAGGCCCGCCTCCTCGAACGCATCGCCGAGTTGGTCAAGCAGGACCGCCTGAGCGACATCTCCGACTTGCGCGACGAATCGGACCGCACCGGCATGCGGATCGTTATCACCCTGAAGCGGGAGGCCCAGCCCGAAGTCGTCCTCAACCAACTCTTCAAGTTCACCCAGATGCAGGTGACCTTTGCCGTGAACCTTCTGGCGCTGGTGGACGGCACCCAACCGCGCCTCCTGACGCTCAAACGGATGCTCCAGCACTATATCACCCACCGCCAGGAGGTCATCGTCCGCCGGAGTCGCTTTGAACTGGGCCGGGCCCGCCAGCGCGCCCACATCCTGGAGGGATTGCGCATCGCCCTGGAGCACCTGGATGAGGTGATCGAGACGATCCGCCGTTCCCAGAACGCCGAAACGGCGAAGGCCAACCTGATTCGGCGGTTCAAATTGACCGAGTTGCAGGCCCAGGCCATCCTGGACCTGCCATTGCGCCGGCTGGCGGCGCTGGAACGGAAAAAGATTGGGGAAGAATATCAGGAGACCCTGCGGCGCATCGCCGAACTGGAAGACATCTTGGCCCACCCGAAGAAGGTTCTGGAACTCGTCCAGGCCGAACTGCGGGAACTGGCCGCCCGTTACGGAGACAACCGCCGGACGCGCATCCTATCCGAGGAAGTTGCCGAAATCACCGCCGAAGACCTGATTCCGGAAGAAGAGGTACTGGTGATGGTAACCGAACGCGGCTATGTCCGGCGCCTATCCCTGGAGGCCTACCGCCGCCAGTACCGTGGCCGGGGAGGGCGTATCCGGGAGGCGGACACCATCCGGATCGCGGCTGTCGGCAATACCCGGGGCGAGATGCTCTTCTTCAGCGAACGGGGCCGTTGTTATCCTCTAAAAGTACATCCGTTGCCCGATGCTGAACGGGAAGCCCGTGGGTTGCCGCTCTCCAACTTCCTGGCGATGGAGCCGCAGGAGCGCATTGTCGGGATGATCCCCGTTGCCGACTACGAGGCCCCCCTTCGCCTGGTACTGCTCACGCGCTCCGGGAAGGTCAAGCAGACGGCGCTCGGTGAGTTTCGCGGCGGGCGGGGAAACGGCCTGACCGCTTTGACCTTGGAGGAGGGCGACGCTCTGGTGGGAGTGGCCCTGGTTCAGGGAATGGAGGATGTCCTGGTCGTGACAGCCCAGGGGCAAGCGCTGCGCTTCTCCCTGGATGAGGTCCGCCCGATGGGCCGCAGCGCCGCCGGGGTCAAGGCGATCTCGCTGGGGACAGGGGATCGGGTGGTAGGGATGGAGGTCATTCGCCGACCCGAGGCCGGCCTGCTGGTCGTCTCGGCCGACGGCTACGGCAAGCGTGTACCCCTTTCCGAGTACCCCCGCCAGGGGCGGGGCGGCAAGGGGGTGGTGACCGTCCGGAGCGGGCAAACCCTGGCCGCCGTCCGCTTGGTGGAGCCCCAGGATGAGGTGCTGATCGCCTCGACGCAAGGGGTAGTGGTGCGCCTCACGGCCGGCGAGGTTTCCTTCCGAGGGCGGGCCATCCGGGGCGACCGGCTGGTGGATCTGGAGGCCGGCGATGCAGTGGCGGGAGTAGTCGTCGTCCCATCTGCTCCTTCCCCACCTGCGCCGGCGTCGAAAGAGGCGGAAAAGCCCGCGCCTTTACGGAAACGGGTCACCAAAGGCAGGGAAACCCCCGTTCCACGGAAGCGAACCCAGGCTGCCCCCCGGCCGGCCGAAGAAAAGCCCCCCGCCCGAAGGAAACCGGCCGAAGAAAAGCCCCCCGCTCGCGGCAGGCGTACCGCCGAGGTCGCTCTCCGGCCTCCCCTCCCCGCCGTCGAGGAACCCCCGACAGCCGGACCGGAGGCGGAGGAGGCGTCCCCTCTGATCATCCGCTACATGGGGCGGGCGCTTGAGGCCGGGGAGGAGCTTCCCGGAGCGGCCGCACAACCTGCCGGCCGACGCAGGAAAACAACCCCCGCATCTGAGAGGCCGGCAGCCCGAAGCAAGAAACCTGCCTCAACCCCCACAGCAGGTACACCGGCCCTAGCCACCCGCCAGAAAGTTCGGGAAGGACCAACGCTGGTGCGGGGAAAGGCCCAGGCCCGAAAGGATGCTCCAGAGGAGCAGGAAGCATCACGGACAACGGGGAGACGCAAATCCCCCTCCGGGCAAAAGAAGGATAAAGGTGCCGGGAAACCTGCCCCGCCGACCCCTTCCAAAGAGAAAGGTGCAGGTCCGAAAGCGGGTCCCAAAGGAAAAGATAGGTCCTCCTAGTCCCCCACAATCATCGTGCTGGACTCTGGCAAATTTCGCCCGATAGGAGGTTCAGAACCTGCCCCCGAGGCCTTGGAAATCGCCGACAAAATGGCATCCCGGTGAAGCACAAATGCTGATCAAGGGCAACACAAGGTGATTTTCGCCAGTGTCCGGTCATCGTGGTGAAGTACTAGGCGATCCGTAGCCTTGCCAGAAGGTCCTCCGCAGCCCGTTCCACCTCCACCACGGCCTCCAGGTCCGGGTAATGGGGACCGTAGTGCACCCGGACGGGCGAAGTACGGGCATCGCTGTAGCGGGCGGTGATGGCGGCGGCCAGGTGGATGGCTTCCTCGTCGGCCGGCCCGCGTAAAAGCGTTATCGGGCTTCCCAGCCCCTTGACCTCGAAGAAGAGGTCGCCTTCCTCTGCCAGTTCCAGGAGGTGGGCATTCTCCTCCTGGTTACGGCCGGAGACGGCCTTGGCCTCGGACGAAAGACGAAAGTGCCGGCCCACCCGCAGGAGGTCAAAGTCGGAACGGGAAAAGTGCGGCCGGTAGCGCAGTAGGTCGCGCACCCGGCGGGAGAGGCCAGGATCGGTCAGCATACACCCGCCGGCCGGGGTGGGAAAGTCCGATAGCCCATAGCGCCGGGCCAGTTCCAATTGCACCCGACGGGAGCGACCGCGGATGTCGAACAGGCGGTCGCGGTCTACCAGCCCCTCTTCCTCCGGGATGGTCGGCGGCAGGAGCCGGGCCGAAAGGGGGCGGAGTAATCGTCCCTGCAGGCCGGATTCCCGCTCCACCAGTCGCAGGGCGGGGAGGTGTTGCGACATCGGCCGTTCGCCCAGCACCTCGCCGGTGAAGACGAAGGAAGCCCCAACCTCCCGCATCCGCTCGGCCGCCCGGCGCAGGAGGAGGATATGACAATCCAGGCAGGGGTTCATCCCGCTGCCGTAGCCGTGGCGGGGGTGGCGCAGGATCTCGAAAAACTCTTCCTCCAGCGTAATGAGGTAAAGGGGAATGCCCAGGCGGGCAGTGGTCTGCTCCACCCAGGCCCGCAGGCCTGGCCGGTGCACCGGCAGGATGGCGTGCATGGCCTCCACCTTCAGGCCCTGCTCCAGGAGCAAATAGAGAGAAAGGAGCGAATCCAGCCCCCCGGAAAAGAGCCCGATGCCCTGAACGGAAGACTCTTTCATTCCAGCACCTCCTCCAGCACTTTCAGCGTCTCCCGGGCGCAGCACTCCCAGGTAAAGAGGCCGGCCCGCCTCCTCCCTTGCCGGCCGAGTTCGGCCCGCAGTCTCTCATCGGCCAGCAGGCGCGCCATGGCCGCCCGAAGTCCCTCCACACTCAGCGGGTCCACTAGCAGCCCGGCCTCTCCTACCACTTCCGGCAACGAAGAGGTGCCGGAGACGATGACCGGCGTTCCGCAGGCCATGGCCTCCAGGGCCGGCAGGCCAAAGCCCTCGTAGAGAGAAGGGTAGACCAGGGCCACGGCCGCGCTCAGGAGGGCCGGAACGTCTTCGTCGGCGATGTAGCCGGGGAGGAGGACACGCCTCCCCAGCCCCAAAGAGGAGATGGCGGCGGAGATGCGCTCAAAGTACCAGCCTCGCGGGCCGGCCAGAACCAGGGGAGGGGTATCTTCCGGCAGGCCGGCATAGGCCTCCAGGAGACGCTCCAGGTTTTTGCGCGGGTGAAGTGCCCCCAGGTAAAGGAGGTAGCGCGGCGGCAGGCCGTAGCGGGATGGGATGGCCGGGTCCGATGTGGGACGGAAGCGTTCCTCCACACCGTGGTACACCAC
This sequence comes from Chloroflexia bacterium, assembly GCA_036172265.1. Classification (GTDB taxonomy): domain Bacteria; phylum Chloroflexota; class Chloroflexia; order DTKN01; family DTKN01; genus JASFBA01. Next base: position 3,059 of record JASFBA010000098.1, on the reverse strand, counting down.
GCGGACGCGCTCGGCCGAGACGTGGTAGCGGCGCACCAGGTCGTCCTTCGTAGCCCGGGAGACGGCGATGACCCGGTCGGCCACGCGGACGTTCCAGAGGGTGCTCAGGTGCAGTTCCAGTCGGCGCAGGGGCGGATGAGCCTGGGGAAAGTAGAGGTAGCCCAGGTCGTGAACAGTGACCACGGTGCGGCGGGGGCGGACCAGAGGCAGGACGTGGGCGGGGACAAAGAGGAGGTCAGGCGGCCGACGGACCATTTCCCAGGAGAGGCGCAGGTGAGTCCAAAGGCGGGGGAAAGGCATCTCCCGCACTGCGACATGTGCGGGCCAGACCAGGGGGGCGACGGGCCGGCGGTTGAAGTACAGGGTCAGGTGATGTGCCGTCGGCAGGCGCACCAGCGCCTCCAGGAGGCGGGCGGTGTACTGCTCCGTCCCGGTGCGCCGGGTGCGGGCCATGCGGCTGGCATCAATCCCGATCTCGGCCATATCTTCTTCATCCTGTTCCTGGTCACCCTCTTTGGCCGGCGTGTCTTCTAACGCGCCTTATTATGCCACGGCTCGACCGGAGTGGCAAGTGTTCAACCTTGGTGTTTACCCAGATCGTTGATCCATAAAGACGGCTCTCCCTCCTGGGGTATAATGGTTCCTCAACCTACTACCGGCATTGCTGCTATATATGATAGTACTTTAGTACTATTGACACGCTCCCCCCTTTGCGTTATAATGTAGTTGATTTTCCACTCGGCTACAACGTCCAGCCCATCCGGCAACGGAGGCGATGATGCCCGACCTGTGCCTAGTGGACGCCGGGGTCGGGCGGAGCCAGTGGCGTAACCGGCCGTTGCGGAGTTTCTCCGCCGGCCGGTTTCCTTTTTCGGCCGTTGCCGAAGCAAGGAGGAGTGCAGGTTGCTCCAAAGGAGGAGACCCATGAAAAAGACGGCAATTCTACTCGGCGTATCCGGCCTGATGCTGGCCCTTCTGGTGGTCGCCGGGGTGTACGCCCAGGGGCCCACCGCCTCGTCGCCGCCGGTTCTGGAGGGAGGTATCCAGGCTTCCGACGACACGATCAACTTCCAGGGCCGGCTTTACACCTCCGCCGGTGCCCCCGTGCCGGCCGGGAACTATAACATGCGCTTTACCGTCTGCAGCGCCTCCGATTGTTCCTCCACAGTCTGGGGACCCACCGAGTTCACCGCCGCCGTGGATGCCCAGGGCCTCTTCAACGTCCTCCTGACCCCCTTCAACGCCAGCCACTTCATTGGCAACCGCTGGCTGCGCATCGAAGTCTGCACCACGGCCAACCAAAACCCCTGCGCCTCCGGCTGGGATACGATGACCCCCTACCAGCCGATGACCTCCGTAGCCATCGCCATCGGCAACATCCGCAAGAACATGGTGGATACGAGCACGGCAAACTCCGCCGGATATATCCTCACGGTTACCAACAGCGGCAGCGGGGGAGCGCTGTACGGCGTGAGCAGCAACGCGGCCGGGGTACGCGGGGACGGCTGGTATGGTCTATACGGCTACAGCGGAAACGGCGGCTACGGCGTGTATGGGACCGGGACCAGCGGTGTCTGGGGAGTCTACGGCTACAGCCCCGATAGTTATGGTGTGTACGGCGTATCGGGCACCAGGATGGGCGTTCGGGGCTATGCCTCCTCCACCACGGCCGACGTGGACGGCGTATTCGGCTACGCCGCCACCGGATCTCCCTTCCGGGCTCCGGCCGGGGTGAGCACCGGGGCAACGGGCAGCGTGGCCACGGCGGGAGACTATGGGGTCTTCGGCCTCAACACCAGCACGACAAGTTCCATTGGCGTCGTCGGCGCGGCGTCTGGAACAACAATTTACTTGCCGCCGCCCGGCAGCAGCGCGGGCGTCGTGGGCAGCGGCGGCATGGCCGGAGAATACGGCGTCTTTGGCATCAACGGCAACACCACTGGCCAGGCTTTCGGCGTGGTTGCCATAGCCTCGACAACTTCCATCAACACCCCGGCTGCCGGTAGCGTCAGCCTGCTGGCGAATGCCGGCCGGGCAGGAGACCATGCTATCTTTGCCAGCAATACGGCCACCAGCGACTCCTTTGGTGTGATCGGGCTGGCCAACTCGGCCAGTTACTATGTGCCCGGTGGAACCGGCGGCACCGCCGTCTCCGGGAGCGTCGGTGGTGCCTCGGACTGGGCAGTCATGGGGGTAAACTCAAACGCAACCGGAGGCTACGGGCTCTTCGGCCAGGGATACTATGGCCTGGTTGCCTTTAGCACGGATACCACCTACCCCCAGTGGAGCGGGTACTTCGGTCAGGACGTGTACGTCGTGAACGAGGTGTGGGCATACGATTTCGTCTACCACTTTCTTGGAAATGGAGGGGAGAGGGCACTCTACGGCTTGGCTAGCACCGAGAGTTGGTTTGAGGATTTCGGCACGGCCACCCTGGTGGACGGCCGGGCCGTGGTAACCATTGCTCCGGACTTTGCCTCGACGGTGAACTTGAACGAGGACTACCACGTCTTCCTCACCCCCTTGGGCGAGTGCCGGGGCCTCTACGTGGCCCAGAAGACGCCGACCTCCTTCGAAGTGCACGAACTGGGTGGAGGTAAGAGCAACATCACTTTTGATTATCGCATCGTAGCCAAGCGGGCTGGCCGCGAAGGCTTGCGGCTGAAGAATATTGGGGATCAGATTCCTTCGGTCACAGCAACACCGCAGGCCCTCAGCACAAAGCAAGAGATGACCCAGCAGGAAAATGCCAGTCCGGTGCAACTTCCGGCCGCCGATGGATATGCTCCGAAGCCCGAGCCGAAGCACTAGGAGGGAAACGATGGCTGCCAAGAGCACTTCGGGCGCTTCCCCGCCCTTCCAGACGGCCGGCTGGAGCCTCTTCCTGGCCCTGGCCTGCGTCCTGGCCGCCGGGAGCGTCGTCCTGGCCCAAAGCGGAAGCCTCTACGACCTGCACTGGAACGTCCTCTCCGGCGGCGGGGCCCTTTCCACCGGCACGACTTACCGCATCAACTACTCCTTCGGCCAGCCCTCCGTTATCAACCTTTCGACCGGCACCG
>JASFBA010000097.1:0-13415 GCA_036172265.1 Chloroflexia bacterium | reverse complement strand
CCCACGGCCACGCCGACCGGCCCGATGGCCACCCGAACCCCCACGCCCGGCACTCCCACAGCCGGCCCCTCGCCCACGGCCACGCCGACCGGCCCGATGGCCACCCCGACTCCCACACCCCTCCTCCCCACGGTCACCCTGCTGCCCTTGCCGACCAACACCCTCCTCCCCACAGCCACCCTGCCGCCCTTGCCGACCCACACCCTCCTCCCCACGGCCACCCTGCCGCCCTTGCCGACCAACACCCTTCTCCCCACAGCCACCCTGCTGCCCTTGCCGACCCACACCCTTCTTCCCACGCTGCCGACTCTCCCCCTCCTGCCGGCCCGCTGGGCACCGTCTTCGGAAACAGGTCCCGCTGAGGCCGCTTTCCAGACCCCGGCCCGGTTGAGGCCGTTCCGCTATCTGCCGGACTCGTGGGCGGAGGAAAACCCGTTGCGGCCGTCTCTCCGTCCCCGACGGCGGTAAGCCTATTCTGCCAATACCCTCCTAACGTTCCTCTATCATCCCTCTAACACCGCCCGCCTATCCTGGCCGGCAGATTGAGCACGAGCAGGAGGTGAAGCAATGGGCAAAATTGTGGGGATTGACCTGGGCACGACGAACTCGGTCATCGCCGTCCTGGAAGGCGGCGAGGTAACCGTCATTCCTAATGCCGAGGGCGGAAGGCTTACGCCCTCCGTAGTGGCCTTTACCAAGAACGGCGAGCGGCTGGTCGGCCAGATCGCCAAGCGACAGGCCGTGACCAATGCCGAGAATACCATCTTCTCCATCAAACGCTTCATAGGCCGCTCCTACGATGAGGTGGTCCGGGAGCGCGAGATGGTGCCCTACCGGGTGGTACGTGGTTCCCGAGATGACGCTCGCGTTTTCATTCCAGCGGCCGGACGGGAGTTTACTCCACAGGAAATTTCGGCGATGATCCTGCAGAAACTTAAGCAGGATGCCGAGGCCTACCTGGGAGAGCCGGTGACAAAGGCGGTCATCACCGTCCCCGCCTACTTCAACGATAGCCAGCGCCAGGCCACCAAGGACGCCGGAACGATCGCCGGCCTGGAGGTATTGCGTATTATCAACGAGCCGACTGCCTCGGCCCTGGCCTATGGGCTGGACAAGAAGAAGGACGAGACCATCCTGGTCTTTGACCTGGGCGGCGGCACCTTTGACGTCTCCATCCTGGAGGTTGGGGACGGCGTCTTCGAAGTCAAAGCCACCAGCGGCGACACCCACCTGGGCGGCGACGACTACGACCAGCGCATAATGAACTGGATGATCGAGGAGTTCAAGCGGGAACAGGGCATTGACCTTTCTCAGGACCGGATGGCCTTGCAGCGGCTGCGAGAGGCGGCGGAAAAGGCCAAGATCGAACTTTCCACCCTGTTGGAGACCGAGAGCAACCTGCCCTTTATCACTGCCGACGCCTCCGGCCCCAAGCACCTCCTTATGCGTCTGACGCGGGCCCGCTTCGAGCAGTTGACGGCGGACCTCACCGAGCGGCTGAAGGGGCCCTTCTTCCAGGCGCTCAAGGATGCCGGGCTGAAGCCGCAGGACCTGGATGAAGTCATCCTGGTCGGCGGGGCCACCCGGATGCCGGTGGTGCAGGAACTGGTGCGCCAGTTGACCGGCAAAGAGCCGCATAAGGGGGTCAACCCCGATGAGGTGGTGGCCATCGGTGCGGCGTTGCAGGCCGGTGTGCTGGGCGGCGAGGTCAAGGACGTGCTCCTGCTGGATGTGACGCCCCTTTCGCTGGGGGTGGAGACGCTGGGCGGAGTGATGACCGTGCTCATCCCGCGCAACACGACCATCCCCACCCGCAAGAGCGAAATCTTCTCTACGGCCGAGGATGGACAGACGGCGGTCGAGATCCACGTCCTGCAGGGCGAACGCCCTATGGCCGAGGATAACATCACCTTGGGACGCTTCCGACTGGAGGGCATCCCGCCGGCCCCGCGGGGTATTCCCCAGATCGAGGTCACCTTCGACATCGATGCCAACGGCATCCTGAACGTCTCGGCCCGCGATCAGGCCACCGGCAAGGAGCAGCGCATCACCATCACCGCCTCGACTAACCTGAGCAAGGAGGAGGTGGAGCGACTGGTGCGCGAGGCTCAGGCGCATGCCGAGGAGGACCGCCGCCGGCGGGAGCGGGTCGAACTGCGCAACCAGGCCGACAACCTGGCCTACCAGAGCGAACGCGTCCTGCGCGAGGCCGGCGATCGGCTGGACCTGGAGGCCCGTCGGGAACTGGAAAGCCGCATCCAGGCGCTCCGCACGGCCATCCAGGGGCAGGATGAAGCGGCCATCCGCCGGGAGATGGAGGCACTGCAACAGGCCATGTACCGTTTCTCCGGCCAGATGTACGGCCGGCCGGCGGCCTCCGGTGTCGGACAACCCCCTTCCGAAGGCAGCGGGCCCGATACCGTGGAGGGCGAGTTTCGGGAGGTGTAGGTGAAAGTCTAGCGCCTCACGCCATCGGCAGGAGAGTGCCGGCCGGTGGCGTGAGGCGCCCCAACGAGCGGCTATCGCCCGGCGACCGTGAAGGTCTTGGCCGGCACTTGATACAGCGCCCCAGTTCCTCGTCCTTGCGCTGGATAGTTATAGCCGGCCGCAGGTCGGATTGACAATCCGACCTGCCCAATAATGAGCGGATGTCAGACGCGGGGGCAAAGTTTGGAAAGAACCCCGAGGCTGTGGTAAAATAGAAATCGGCTAGACTCTGGATGCGAGGACCGGCCCGATGGAGTACAAGGACTATTACCGCATCCTAGGGGTAGATCGAAACGCCTCCCAGGCCGAGATTAAGAAGGCCTACCGCCGGCTGGCCCGCCAGTACCATCCTGACGTTCGGCCGGGAGATAAGGCGGCCGAGGAACGCTTCAAGGAGATCAACGAGGCCTACGAGGTCCTGGGCGATCCGGAGAAGCGCAAACGCTACGACGAACTGGGCTCCCGCTGGCATGAGTTTGAGCAATGGCAACGGGCCGGCGGTCAGGCCTCAGCCTGGCCCTTCGGCTGGTCGCCGGCCTGGGGCGGCCCAGGGACACAATACCGCACCATCACCCCGGAAGAACTGGAAGAACTCCTGGGGTCCTCCCCCTTTTCCGACTTTTTCTCTTTCTTCTTCGGCGGGATGCCTACAGCAACCCGTACCCGCCGCACGGCCACCCGCCCGACGACGGCCCGTGCCGGCCGGGACATCGAACAGTCGGTGCAGATCACGTTGGAGGAAGCCTACCACGGCACGACCCGCCTCCTGGAGTACCAGGATTTCGACGGGCGCATGCGCCGGCTGGAGGTTAAGATTCCGGCCGGGCTGGACACCGGCTCCAAGGTGCGCCTGCCGGGGAAGGGCGTCCGCAGCCCCGACGGCGGCCCGGCCGGCGACCTTTACCTGGTGATCCAGGTGGCCCCGCACCCCCAGTTCGAACGCAAGGGCGACGACCTCTACGTCCAGGTGACGGTGGACCTCTATACGGCCATCCTGGGCGGAGAGGTGGACGTGCCCACGCTGAAGGGGACTACCCTCAAACTCAAAATCCCACCCGAAACCCAGAACGGACGTACCTTTGCCCTGCGCGGTCAGGGGATGCCGCGCCTGAAGATGCCCGGCCAATACGGCGACCTCTACGCCACGGTCAGTGTACGCCTGCCGACGGGCCTTTCTTCGGAGGAACGCGACCTCTTCCGTCGCCTGGCCGAGATACGGAAACGGCGTTAGTGAAACGGTAACATCCTTCTAGCATTTCTCTAACGGGGTTCGGGTAAAGAAAAGTCAGACGTAGCAACTCGGGCCGGTGGGCCCAGGTAAAGGAGGTGAACAGCGATGAGCGAGATCATCCGTTGGGAACCTTTCCGCCCGCTCTCTCTGCGCGAGGCCATTGACCGCTTCTTCGAGGAGGGCTTCCTCCGCCCCTGGTTTTCCTGGGGCTGGGAACCCACCACCACGCTGGCCGTGGACATGTATGAGACCGATGAAGCCTTCGTCGTCAAGGCCGCCGCGCCGGGGATGAAGCCGGAGGACCTCGAGGTCCACATCAGCAACAACGTGCTGACCATCCGCGGCGAGATCAAGGAGGAGGAAAAGGTCGAGGGGGCCCGCTACCATCGCATGGAACGCCGCTACGGCCGCTTCGAGCGCAGCGTGGCCCTGCCGGCGCGGGTCGAGACCGACAGGGTCCAGGCCACCCTGAAGGACGGCATCCTGACCGTCCAGATTCCCAAGGCGGAGGAAGTCAAACCGAAGAAGGTCACCGTCAAGGTGCAGAAGTAGGGGCACAATTCCATCGCGCCTTCGGGGGGCCCGGGCTGATCCCGGGCCCCCCGAATTTTTATAGGCAAAGGTGGAGATGGTTCGCAATTGGTTGACGCTTCACCGCGGAGGCGTGGAGAGCGCGAGAAAGGAAATCTCTACATCTTCCGCATCTCTGCGGTGATATAGGGATTTTCAAATGCTAATGCAACTGCTCAGGCCGACCCAGGAGTGGCCGGCGAGCGCCGGTCGAGCAGCGAAGCCGCGCCCCTACACTCTGTTATCGGGGATTATTTGGCTAGACCTCATCAGCCCATGCTCCAGAAAGGGCAAAATGCGGGGCATCTATGTGGAAAACTCCACCTGGAGCCGGCCTTGGGCGTCGTAGTGGGAACGGGCAAAAAAGGGGGGATCGCCGGGACGGAAGCGAAGCAGCCGGGGAAGGAGGAGAGGCAGATCTTCCACTACCGGCAGGCGGGCGAACTGCTCCACAGGCACCCACTCCAGGCTTCCTTCAGACGAGGGGCGCACTTCACGGCCGGGAGACTCTCCGACGAAGAGGAAAAGCATCACCCCGCTTCCCCGGGAGAGGGAGAGGTGGACCAGGCCGCCCAGATGGAGCACCTCCACCTCCAGGCCCGTCTCTTCCCGAATTTCTCGCCGGGCGGCCTGGAGCGGATCTTCCCCCCGTTCCATATGTCCGCCGATACCGTTGTAGCGGCCGGCCCACAGCCGCTTGTTGTCTGCCCCCCTCAGAAGCAGAACCTCCTGCCCGGACTTCAGGAAGCAGAGCACCCGGGGCACCACGGTATAGCGGCTCCCGTCTACTCCCTGTTCGACCTCGCCTTTACCTCTCTCCTTGGGCATACTTTTGCACCTCCAGGTAGATAGGCCGGGGGGTGAAATCCTCCCCGACGAAGTTATAGTACACGCTGGCGCTGGCTCCCCCCCAGGGCATGCGGAACTGCCAGAAGGCCAGGACGGCCAGCCAGTCCTGCGTCTCCGACCAGCGGCAGGCTTCCAAGGTATAGGCGATGCGCTCGGCCGGCCGCACGGCGTTCACCCAGCGGGGATGATCGTTCCAACCGGCCTCGGTGATGTACACCTTCTTTTCCCCGTCGCCGTTGTGCTCCATCACCCGTCGCAGGAGTTCCACCCGGCGAAAGTTCACCCGCGAGGGGTCGGGATGTTCCTGGAACGGTTCCTTCCAGCCGTAAGCGTGGGCGGCCAGGCCGTCGAAACATCCCCCGGCTCCGGCGTCGTACATGGCCTGCAGGTAGGAAAGGTCGTCCCAGGCTCGCCCTCCTTTTGGCCTCTCCACTGTGGGGGCCAAGCCGGCGGCCAGGACCACGGCCTCGGGATGGACCGCCTTGACGGCCGCGTAGGCGGCGCACAGGAGTTCGGTATAGGCCGTTGGGTCGGGCGGCCGGCCGCCCCACTCGAAGGCGGTGTTGGGCTCGTTCCAGATGACGATGTGGCGGACGCGCTCCCGATAGCGGGCGGCAAAGGCCTGGACATAGTGGGCGTAATCGGCATAGTGCTCGCGCTCCAGGTAGCGGGTGGAACTTCCGACCGGCCGGGCCCAGTCGGGAACGATGTCCAGCCGGGCGATCACGCTCAGGCCCTGCTGATAGGCGGCGGAGATGACCAGGTCGGCGTGAGTCCAATCGAAGCGGCCCGGGCTTTTCTCGATATAGGCCCAGGGGAAGATTTCCACAATCCAGGGGGCACCCATCGCGCGCACCATCTCCAGGGTGCGCTCCACCTTCCAGGCCTCCGGCTCGTCGGCCAGGCGGGTGTGCACCCCCAGTTTGGGGTTGCGCGTCTCCACCACAAGCGGCGGAGTGGGCGGGAGTTCCGGAGGTGGGCCGGCCGGGGCGTAGCCGAGCACTCCGGCCAGCAGTGCGGAAAGGAGCGGCAAAGCCGTCAGGCCGATTGGGGGTAGAGGACGAAGATGGGCCATCGTTTCCTCACTCGCGTCAGGCCGGCTACCTGCGTTCGTTCCAGGCCGGGCTGTGGTATTTTTCCCGCAAGGCGGCAACGCGGAGGCGCTCGCCCGGGGTCAGTTCCCCCTCCAGGAGTTCTACGTCCCAAGTCTCCTCGATGCCGGAGCGGAGGGCCGAGGCCAGTTCCTCTGGGGGAAGGGGCCGGCCCAGGGCCTCGCCCAGGGCAATCAGGCGGGAGCGCAACTGGGCGGCCAGCGCCTCATGGGTCATCCCCGGCGGCGGGATGAGTACACCGACCTGCCGGTCAAGGTCTACCTCCAGCAGGATGGCGCCATGTTGCAGGAGCGCCCCGCCCCGGCGCACCTGGGCGCTGCCGATGACCTTGCGGCCGTAGATGGTGACCTCATAGTCGCTGGGGGCGTCGAAACAGGCCGCTGTCCGCACCCCAGGGGGATGGGACCTGGGAGGAGCCACTTCCGCCGGAAGGCCCAGGCGGCGCAGCCCGGCTACCAGGGCCGCGCTGATCTTGCGGTACGATTCCACGATGCTTCCGCTCACGGCGGGGTCATCCTCACGGGCCACGACGCTGTAGGTGAGTTCGCGGTCGTGGAGGATGGCCCGTCCGCCGGTGGGTCGGCGCACCCAGTCCACCCCCAAGGCCCGGCAGCCGGCCGGGTCCACCTCCCGGCCAGCCCGCTGGAAATAGCCGATGGAAAGACAGGGCGGCTGCCAGCGATAGAAGCGTACCGTAGGCGGAACCTCGCCGGCGATGCAGGCCTCCAGGATGGCCTCATCTACAGCCATATTGGTAAAGCCGTCATGGGCACCGTCCAGGATAAGCCGCCAGTGCATCTTTGTCCCCAGATGGCATCAGGCTAAATCTACGCTTTCCTGTTCGCGGCTCAGGAACGTCTCCGGAAAGCGGGCGCGGACCTTTTCCAAGACAGCCTCCATCTCGGCATCGGTGGCATCCGGGCTGTAGTGAAAAAGGGCCAGCCGCCGAATCTGGGCGGCGCGGGCTACTTCCACCGCCTGCATCCAACTGCTGTGTCCCCAGTGAGGGTAAAGGAGCGCCTCTTCCGGGCTGAAGTGGGCGTCGTGGATCAGCAGGTCGGCTCCCCGGGCCAGTTCGATCAGGTGTTCGTCTAGACCTTCGGGGGGATGGCGGAGATCGGTGGCATAGACCAGCGTTCGTTCCCGCCAGGAGACGCGGTAGGCAAAGACGCCGCCCGGATGGTCGAACCGGCGGGCGGTCACCAGGGTGTGTTCCCCGACCACGACCGTCTCCCTATCGCGGATCTCCTTGATCAGGAGATCCGCCTCCATCTCGGCCAGGGAAAAGGGGAGGTAAGTATCCAGGTACTGGCCGGCCAGAATGTGCTCCAGGCGTTCGTCCACCCGCTTCTCCCCCATGATGGTAAAACGGTTGCCTCGTCGCCGGGCCGGCAGGAAAAAGGGCAGGCCCTGGATATGGTCCCAGTGGGTATGGCTGAGGAAGATATGGCCGACGATCCGCTCCGGAAAACGGGCCTGCAGAGATAGCCCCAGCGGGCGGATGCCGGTTCCGGCGTCGAGGATCAGGAGGTCTCCGTCGGGTGTGGACACTTCTACACAGGGAGTGTTACCTCCCAAGCGGACGGTTTCTTTCCCCGGCGTGGGGATGGTCCCCCGGACGCCCCAGAAGGTTACCCTCATCGGGAATCCATCTCCCCGGCCGCCTCGGTGGAAAGGGCCGGCCCGACCAGTATGGCGATAGCCTGAGGCTTTTCCCCGGCCCCGGAAAGAAGGAGGAGGGTCAACCCTATCCGGCCGGCCTCCTCCTTGGGCGAAGGTAGTTCCACGTAGCCGCTCCCCCGGCGGCAGGTTCGGGCCATTTCCTCGGCCAGGAGGTGTTTCCCTTCGGCAAAGGCTTCCCAGGCCGGCCGGCCCAGGAGGGCTTCCGTGGGTACCTGAAGCATCTGGGAAAGGGCCGCATTGACGGCCAGGACGTTCCCACGGAGGTCGGCCAGCAGCAGGCCCATTCGGGTGCCGCGGATGAACTCGCCCAACATACGTCGGAGGGCACGCACCTCCCGTTCCATCCGGCCACGGGCCGTTACCTCGTGAAAGAGGAGATAATGTCGCTCCTCTTTCCCCTCCCTCTGGTTCAGGAGCACCTCCACCTCGGCCTGGCGAGTTTCTCCTTCCGGCCCTCGGAAGAACAGGGCATAGCGCTCCGCCGTTCCCTCCTGAAGCGATCGGCGGAGATACCGTTCCAGCACCTCGCCCTGGGGCGATTCGAGGGCCTGCATCCACTGTCGAAAGTCGCAGCCGACGACCTGCTGGGGCAGCTGGCCGGTCAACACCTCGATGGAAGGGCTGACGGCGACGATGGTCTCATCTTTGTCCAGCACCAGAAGCGCATCTCGGGAGAAGGAGGCCAGGGCCTCGAAGCGCCGGCGCAGAGCCGCGGCTTCCTGACCCAGTCGCATCTGTTCCAGGATCAGGCCGAGGTGGCCGGCAAAGGCCTCCAGAACCAGCCCGGCCTCCTCCGGAAGGGTTTCGGTAGGGAGGAGGACCTCCAGGACGGCTCCCGGCCGGCCGAAAAGGAAGATGGGCAGGGCCAGGCCGGTTCCGCCTTTTTCCGTCCACTGCTGCCTCGTTCCCTGGGCCAGCGTCTGTTCGACCGGTGGGCGTTCCTCCCGGCGGTGGGGAAAGTACGTTTTCCGCTCCGGTTCGTCGCAGGCCGCCCACAGGTCAAGCCCCCTCGCCTCGCTCGTCCAGAGGCGGACGTACCGGGCATCGGTAGCCGCGGTTGCTCCCTCCAGAAGGCGGCCGATTTCCTCCTCGGCCGGCATTTCACCGCTCGGCCGGGCCAGGAATTGCAAGGCTTGCCGGCAACCCCGCAGGCGCTCGCTCAGCGCGTTCCGCTCCTGTCGCAGGCGACGGGTCAGAAGCGCCCGTTCGATGCTGGAGAGGACCTCATCCACGGTAAAGGGCTTGATGATATAGTCCTGAACGCCCAGGCGCAGGGCCTGGGCGGCGATCCACTCCGAGCCGTAAGCCGTGAGCAGAATCACCGGTATGTCGTAGCCTTCGGAGGAAAGGATGCGCAGGAGTTCCATTCCGTTCATATCGGGGAGACGCAGGTCCAAGAGGACCAGGTCCGGCCGGCAGGCCCGGATCTGCCAGAGCCCTTCCTGGCCGTCCGGCGCGGTCAAGGTGCGATAGCCGCAACCGGGCAGAATCCGTTCGCCCAAGAGGGTGCGGATATCGGCATTATCGTCAATGATCAGGATCGTTTCCCCGGCCAAGGCACTCGCCTCTGTTGCCCCTTCCGGAGGGTTCGTTGCGCGGCGAGGTCCGGAAGATGCTCGGCAGGTATTATACCACGAGGCCGAGGGATGTCAAAACGCATTTGCATGGGCCGGCCGATTATGCTATAATTCATCTAGGAAAGGTATGTAGCCACTTCGAAACCAGGAGACACGAATGCTTTGCAGCCTGGTGCTCGCCTTGCAGGCCGACCGGCCGGTTCGATTTCCCCCGTACCTGGGACGTGCTGCCCACGCCGCCTTCCTGCGCCTGATCACCCAAAGCGACCCGGCCCTGGCCGAGCAACTCCACGCCCCCGACGAGCGCCGGCCCTTTACCTGTTCCACGCTATGGGGCCCGCGCCGCCAGGGAGGGAGCCTCATCCTGGAAGCGGGCCGGCCGGCCTTCCTGCGCTTCACCGGTCTGGACGAGGCCGTATCACGGCACCTTCTGCATCTGGCGGAGCATCCGCCTGAGCACATCGAACTTGAAGGCACGCCGCTTGCCGTGGAGCGGGCCACGCTGGATCCTCAAGAGCAACCCTGGGCCGGCCGGACCTCCTACGAGGAACTGGCCGGCCGGCATTTGTGGCCCGGCGGCCGGACCGAGACGAGGGCCGAACTGGAGTTTGCTTCGCCCACGGCCTTTCGATCGGGCGGGCGCAACATCCCGCTGCCGCTGCCGGGGATGGTCTACGGCAGCCTGATGGAGAAGTGGAACGCCTTTTCCCCCATCGCTTTGCCGGAGGAGGTCCGCCGCTTCGCCGAGGAGTGCCTGGCGATCAGCCGCTATCGGATCTCCACCCATGTTGTCTCCGGCAAGGAAGAATCGCTCCAGATCGGCTTCACCGGCACCTGCCGCTATACGGCCCTTCGGCGCGACCCCTACTGGCTGGGTCTCATCCAGTTGCTCACCGACTATGCCTTCTACGCCGGAGTGGGCTACCAGACGGCGGTGGGGATGGGCCAGGCCCGGCGGGCGGTGGAGCCCAGGGCTTAGGGCGATCAGGAGGAATTCTATGGAGGAAGAATTCGTTTTGGCTGTCTTAGCCGGCCTTCTTCACGACGTTGGGAAGTTTGCCCAGCGGGCCGGATGGATGAAAGGAACCCACCCCGAAGTGGGAGGGGAATTCGCCCGGCAGTTTGTTCCGGAGGACTGGCGTAAGGGGCTGTACCCTGTTATGGGCCACCATGAGCGCCCCCTCCAGGGGCGTGAGACCAAGGCCGTTGCCTTGGCCGACCGCCTCTCGGCCGGCGAACGCCTCCCCGCCGAGGAAGAACAGCCCCGCCAACTCCTCTCCATCTTCTGCGCCCTCACCGCAGATGACCGGCAGTCTCCCGGAAAAATGTACTGGCCCCTGAGGCCACTGCGGATGGAGGAAGAGGCCATTTTCCCCGGGGAATCGCCGGCCGAGAAGGTCCAGGAGGCGTACAGCGCCCTCTGGGAGGAGTTCGAACCGGAGGTCCGCCGCCTTCGGGAAGCCCATGCCTCGGGTGAACACCTCTCCGTCTATGTGGAGAGCCTTTTCCTTCTGCTCCAGCGGTATGTCTGGTGCATCCCCTCCGCCTATTACCGCACTCTGCCGGACGTGAGCCTGTACGACCACAGCCGCACCACTGCCGGCCTGGTGGCCTGCCTGCTGGACCAAGAGGAGGCCGTACTGGATCGCCTGCTGGACGCCCTGTGGAAGTGGAATGAGGCCCGCCAAAAGGTTGCCTCGGCTCCGGCCCCGGAGGCGTTGAACACGGAGGTGGCCTTGCTGGTGGGCGGAGACCTGAGCGGTGTTCAGGATTTTATCTATACCATCACCGCCCGGGGGGCAACAAGCGCGCTGCGGGGGCGCTCCTTTTACCTGCAACTTCTCACCGAGGCGGCGGCCCGCTTCGTCCTGAGGCGGCTTGGCCTCCCGATCACCAACCTCCTCTACCAGGGAGGCGGCAACTTCTTCCTCCTGGCCCGTCCCTCGGACAAGGATCGGCTGAAGGAAGTTCAGAAGGAGCTTAGCCGCATCCTGCTGGCCCACCACGAGGGGGACCTGTACCTGGCGCTCTCCTCCATCCCCTTGACCGCCGCCGACTTTTACGATGGGCGCATCTCCGGCCGGTGGGAAGAACTGGGGCGGGAGCTTCAGAAGGCCAAACAGAGCCGCTTCGCCGAACTGGGGAGCGACCTGGCCGGCCTGTTTGCTCCCCGAGGACACGGAGGGGACGAGGAGCGGGAATGCCAGGTCTGCGGCCGGGAACATCCGGGCACCCGGAAGGACGACGATACCCGCAAATGCCCGCCTTGCCTTTCCTACGAGGACCTGGGGGATGGCCTCCGCCGGGCCCGTTGCCTCTGGATGTCCGAGGTGGCGCCTCAAATCCCAGCGGATCCTCCGAAGGTCACGCCGGGTGGATGGCAAGAAGTCCTCCGCGCTCTCGGGATGGAGGCCGGCGTGGTGGAAAAACTTTCCGAAGTGCCTGATGACGGCCGGCCGCGCTGGATCCTGGCCCTCAAGGACGAGGCGATGAGGGACCTCGCGCCCGACGGCCATACCGTCGTCGGCCGCCGCCTCCTGGTCAACGTGACGCCGGTATATGGGAAAGCAGATGAGGAATGGCTGAAGGGCCTGCCCCAAGCCCAACGGGGCCTCCTTCGCCAGGAACTCCCCCGAGAGCCTATGGGGAAGATCAAGCCCTTTGCCCTGCTCGAGGCCCAGTCCACCGGCATCCAGCGGCTGGGCATCCTGCGGATGGACGTAGACGATCTGGGGAAACTCTTTGCCAAAGGATTGGGGAAACAGGCCACCCTTTCCCGCATCGCCGCGCTCAGTTTCGCCGTCAGCCTCTTCTTTGAGGGGTGGGTGGAGGTGCTGGCGGAGCGAATCGGCAAGACTGAGGACGGCCGGGAGCGACTTTATTCCATCTACTCCGGCGGGGATGACCTCTTCTTCGTCGGTTCGTGGGATGCGGTGGTGGAACTGGCTCGGGCCGTCCGGGCGGACTTTTCCCGCTTCGCGGCCGGCCACCCTGGAGTCCACGCCAGCGCCGGGATCGTGCTGGTGGGTGGGAAGTACCCCCTCTACCAGGCGGCGCGGGAGGCCGGCGAGGCCGAAGGCCGGGCCAAAAGCCTTCGGTGGTGGGGTGATGGAAGCGAACGCCGGAAAGACGCCGTCTGCTTTCTGGGGCAGGCTATTCCCTGGCACCGGTTTGGGCTGGAGAAGTGCCAGGAAGGGATGGAGACCGTCCACACCTTGGCCCACCGGCTGGAGCGGCTGACTCGGCCGAAAGGCGGTGCGCCCAAGGCACTGCTGCAGATGCTCATACGCCTTCAGGAAGAGTACCGGGAAGCCGCCGAGGAGGCTCGCCGGCGGGGAGAGGAGCGGAACCTGGCCGGCGAGGAACAGGTCCGCTACGGCCCATGGACGTGGCGCGGGTACTACTTCCTGAAGCGAATGTCCAGACGGCTGAAGGAGAAACCGGATGCGAGAGCTTTTGTGGACATTCTGGCGGAGCGGCTGCACCAGGACTGGTTCCGGTCCATCGAGTGGATCGGCCTGGCCGCCCGCTGGGCAGAGTTGCTGGGGAGAGACTGAGGTCGTCCCATCTGACTTGTTTCGCAACCTATCGCCGCGACAATTTCGATATGCCCCGTCGCAACACTGCTCAAACATACGCCTTGTGCGCTACGACGGATGAAAACGGCCGGCCGATGGCTATACTGCGGCCATGAGGGGTAGCGCTGTTATGAAACCACCAAGGCAAAGGTGCCAAGTAGTTACAACGAAACGTTGTTCGAAATTACGTGAGGAGGTGTCCGATGAGCCAGCAGCAGAGCTTCCAGCTCCCTAGCGACCCGGACCTGCGCACCATCATCACTGACCTCAGTCTCTCCCCAGCAACTCTGCCCAGCGGGCGGCCAGGCCGATCCACTCGATGGACCGG
>JASFBA010000096.1:0-29605 GCA_036172265.1 Chloroflexia bacterium | reverse complement strand
CTGAAGGGAGCGGCGGGCGAACTCCTGATGCTCCCGGCGCAGCAGGTACCACGCCCCGATACCGGCCATAAAGAGCCCCCCGGTGAAGATAGAGGCGATCACCGTATGCGTGTAGCGGGGGAGCGTAGAGGGATTGAAGACCGCTGCCCAGAAGTTGGTCAACTCCGCCCGGCGGTAGACCCCCTCGCCAACCAGGCGGTACGCCACGGGCGTTTGCTGCCAGGAATTGGCGACGATGATCCAGAAGGCAGAAAGCGTGGAGCCGATGGCTACCATCAGGGCGGAGAACCAGTAGAACCACTTGGCCACCCGTTCTCGCCCCAGAATCAGCACACCCAGAAAGCCTGATTCCAGAAAGAAGGCAAAGACGCCTTCTGCTGCCAGAGGCGAGCCAAAGATATCGCCCACGTAGCGGGAGTAAGCGGACCAGTTGGTGCCGAACTGGAACTCCATGGCGATCCCGCTGGCGACTCCGGCGGCGAAGATCAGGCCCAGAATTCGAGGCCAGAAACGGCTCATGCTTTCCCAAACGGGTTCGCCCGTCTTCCACCGTTTCCAGGTGATATAGGCGATGAGCCAGGCCAGTCCAATGGAGACAGGCGGAAACAGAAAGTGCATGGCGGCTGTCAGACCAAACTGGATTCGTGCCAGGAGTACCGGATCCATTTCTATTCCTCCTTTTAAACGACACCATTTTGGTATCATTATACCATATTCCAAGGGAGTTGTCAAGTCCTGTGAAATCGCGATTCGCCAGATTCTTTTGATCTACGGGGAGGGGCGTGGTAAAATGCTGGGCACAGCCTCCACGTTCAACCTGGAAGGAGATCAGGTGACTACATCGGAGGATGAAGATGACCTTGAAAGAGTGGCCGCCTCCGGGCCGGCGCATCGTCGTCGTCGGCACCACCGGCGTGGGGAAGACCTCCCTGGCCAAACGTTTAGCCCGACATCTGGGCTTTCCCCACATCGAACTGGACGCCCTGAATTGGGGGCCGGGTTGGGTGGCGGTGCCGCTGGAGACCTTTCGTGCTCGCGTGGCCCAGGCCCTTGCCGGCCAGTCCTGGGTGGTAGACGGGGACTACGGCCGGGTCCGCGATCTGGTCTGGAGCCGCGCCGATACGGTCATCTGGCTGGATTATGCCCTGCCGGTGATCCTGGGCCGCCTCTTCTGGCGCACCTTGAGGCGTATCCTCACCTGGGAGGAACTTTGAGGCGGGAACCGCGAGACCTTTCGAGGAGAGTTTTTGAGCCGGGAATCGCTTTTCCTGTGGGCCCTGCGGACCTACGGGCGCAGGAAACGGGAATACCCGGCCCTCTTCCGCCGGCCGGAATACGCCCATTTGACCCTCATCCATCTGCGCTCTCCCCGCCAGACCCGGCGGTGGTTGAGGGAAATGGGGATATAATACGTGATACATATTACGTATTACGTACTACGTATTCCATCATTTCCCGCAGGCGGACGGCCGCTTTCTCCCAGGTGAATTCGCGGGCTCGGGCCAGGCCCTCCTTGCGCAGGCGGGCGCGCAGTTCGTCATCTTCCAGCAGGCGGCGCAGGCCTTCGCGGATCGAGGAGACATCGGCCGGGTCCACCAGGACGGCGGCCTCCCCTACCACCTCGGGCAGGGAGGAAACGCAGCCGGCCAGTACAGGCGTACCGCAGGCCATGGCCTCCAGCGGCGGCAGGCCAAAGCCCTCGTAGAGAGAGGGGTAGACCAGGGCCAGGGCCAGGTTGTAGAGGGCCGGCAGGTCCTCCTGCGGGACAAAGCCGAGGAAACGGACCTCCCCCTGCAGCCCATAGCGTTCCACGGCGGCAAAGGTCTCCTGGTAGAGCCAGCCCGGCCGGCCGACCACGACCAGCGGCAGGCGCAGGCGCTCCGGCAGGCCGGAAAGCGCCTCCAGGAGGCGGGGCAGGTTTTTGCGCGGCTCGATCGTCCCCACGGTGAGGAGGAAACGCCCCGGGAGGCCGTAGCGGGCGCGCACCTCTTCCAGGGCCGCCTGTCCCAGCGGGCGGAAGGCCGGCTCCACGCCGGGGTAAAGCACCTCCACCCGCTCCGGCGATACGCCCAGGAGACGGATGAGGTCCTGACGGGTGTGCTCGGAATCGGCCAGGAGGAGGTCGGCGCGGGCGATGGAGCGGGGAACGGCCCGGCGGAGGTACCACTCCAGGGAGGGGACGGCGCACTCCGGGTGCACCAGGAAGGCCAGGTCGTGGACGGTGAGGAGGCGCCGGCCGGCAAGTTGCGGCGGCAGGACGAAATCGGGGGAGTAGAAGAGGTCCAGCCGGCCGCAGAAAAGTTCGACCGGCAGGGGCAGGCCCAGCCGCTGCCAGAGGATGGCCAGGTAGCGGTCGGAGAGGGGCAGGGGGCGGAGTTGCAGGTGGGGATGGTCCAGGTGGCGCAGGTGGGCAAGGAAGGGGGCCGGCCGGCCCGGAAAACCCGCCGGGAAGAGGAGGATGTAGCGGTTCTCCCGGTCCAGGCGCAAAAGTTCGCCGATGAGCGCCCGCGTGTAGCGGCCGATGCCGGCCCCCTGCCAGACGGCTGCCGAGCAATCCACCCCGAGGCGCAACTTCCGAACCTCCGCCGTCCCTCACGGCCACCATCGCCCTACGTCCTGGACGGCGCGGAGGGCCTCCTGCACCGCCTCGGCCCCGCCCAGGGCGGCGAGGACGGGGGAAAGGGCGCGGATGTCGGAAAGGAGGTCCTTCCGCGGGCGGCCGGCCAGGGCGTGGAGCGTCTCCGGCCAGGGGGCGTAGGCGGCATCGCGGTCCTTTTGCACCCATTCGGCCCAGCGTGGGGCGAGGCCGGAAAGGGCGCGGGCGCGGTCGTCTGCGTCCCGAATCTCCTGTGCGGCGGCCAGGGCCTCCCGCAGGAGTTCTGGGGGAAGGTGGGGGGCGAGGCCGGAAAGGGCGCGGGCGCGGTCGGAGTCGGTCTCGATTTCCTGTGCGGCGGCCAGGGCCTCCCGCAGGAGTTCCGGGGGGAGGTGGGGGGCGAGGCCGGAAAGGGCTTCGGCCCGGTCGAATTCGTCCCGAATCTCCTGTGCGGCGGCCAGGGCCTCCCGCAGGACCTGCTCTTTCAAGTCCGGGGGAAGGTGGGGGGCGAGGCCGGAAAGGGCCCGGGCGCGCTGCCCGGGGTCGGGGACCTGCCGGGCGTAGGCCAGCGCGGCCTCCGGCTTCCAGACCCCTTTCTCCACCGCCGCGACCAGAAGTTCGGGCGGGATGTTCCCCGCCAGGCTGTGGATGGCGCTTTCGATGAGGGCGTAGCGTACCTGCCGACCCATCGCCACCGGTTCTTCCTTCCCTTTCTCCTCTGCCCGCCGCCAGGCCAACTCCAGGTCGGCCAGATACCCGGCATAATTTCCCTCGACGGCATAGCGGGCCTCGGCCCAGGGTTGTTTTTCCGCACCGGTGGCAACCAGGAGGTGGAGGTCTTCCCATTGCCCGGCCCCGGCCAGGTGCGCCCCCAGATGGCGGATGCCGTAGCCGCCGTCTACCCCGGCCAGCCGGCCCCGGTCGCCGCCGGCCAGCCGGATGTAGCGTTCGGCGATGCGCCGGTGAGTCGCGGCCAGGTCTACCTTCTCCGCCAGGAAGTCGGCGAAGGAGCGGTGGACGATGCGCCAGGTCTCATCCCCGTCGCGTCGTTCGGAGCGCAGGAAGCGCCGCCAGCGCTCGAGCACCCGCTCCTGCACCTCCTCCGCCTCCCGGCCGATCTGCGCGGCCAACCATTCGGCCGTCACCGGCTCACGGGCCACCCCCAGGAGTTCGACGGTCGGGCGGTAGAGTTGCTTCCACTCCTTCCAACCCTCCCTATCCCGCGCCTCCTCCATCCGCGTCCAGAACTGGGCATAGTATCCCGAAAGGCCTCGGGGGAGTTCCTCCAGCCGCAGCGGGTCAAAGCCCGGTTCCCGGTGGGAGATGTCGGCCAGGACATAGGTCAGGTACATAAAGTTCCCCTCGCTGGCCCTTTTCATCGCCGCAGCGAAGGAGTCTATGGAGATGGGTGGGGAAGCCCCGTCCAGGGCGCGGCGGATTTCCTCCCGGCCGGCCTCCTGGCGCAGGAACTTTTCGATGTCCTCCTGTTGCTCGGGTTGATCCCAGACGATTTCCCGCTCCTCCACCGGCGTATCGGGATCGGTGCGCAGGAGGTAGTCGCCTGGGCGCTGGGTGAGGAAGATATAGACCCCCCGGGGAAGCCGGTCGGGCAAAAGGAGCCAGTTGCGGCCGGGCGGGACCGGGTCGGCCTCGTCAAGGGCGTCTATGACCACCAGGACCCGCTTTTTTGCCTCTTCCTGCTGGGGGGAGGAAGAAACCTTCTTTGCCGCTTCTTCCAGCAGGTGGAGGAAAAAGGAAGAGTCCTCGCCGGCGCGTTCCGGCAGGTAGTCGTAGGGGAGGTCGTAGCGGCCGATCACTTCGGCGCAGAGGTGGTTCAGGCAGCGATCGGCCCGCACCAGGCCCCGGCTGGCGTTGAGGAAGAAGGCGGGGGCGTGGTAGCGCCGGGCGACCTCGGCGGCGATGGCCGTCTTGCCCAGGCCGGCCTCGGCGGTGAGGCGCAGGTAGCCGCAGGGGTTGCGCGTCAAAAAAGGCTCCAGCCAGTCCCGAAAGACGAACTCCCGGCCCACAAAGCGCCGGGTGTGTTCGGCGATGTCAAAGTCCACGAGGTGATCCCTCAAGCCGGGGTAATGCCGGAGAATTTGCCGCACATCAGGGGGGTGGAGCGCCAGCACTTCCGGGGCGAGGGCGACGATGGCCTCGGACGGGGTGGCCAGAGCAGTGTCGCGGTCGACGAAGCCGGTCCTAGCGGCCAGGGCATCCCAGTGGGCCGTGACCATCCCCACCACCCGGTCCAGTTCCGGGATGTAGACCGGCGCCCCGCTCATCCCGCCCCGCAGGTGCTGGCTCTGGAGGATAAGGGGCGGGAAACGTACCTCTGAGTGGCCCGGAGCCTCGAGCACGGCATCCAGCACCTGTCCCTCGGCCGGGATGCCCTCCCAGCCGTCCAGCGGCCGGTAGCCGAAGGTACGGAAATTGCGGCTGCGGGCCGCCTTCGAGGGGCCCAGGAGGACAGGGCAGGCATTGGGCGGGAGTTTCCCCTGGAGTTGGAGGAGGGCCACGTCGTGCGCCGGGTCGGCTTTCCAGAGGCGGGCCGGCCGGGGGGCCTCGTTGGGAAAGGCCGCCTGCACATCCTCCTTTACAACGTGGTAGCAGGTGGCCACCAGTCCCTCTGCGTTCAGGAGGAAGCCGGTGCCCAGGATTTCCCCCTGGGCATCGGTGATGCGGACGATACAGTCCTTGAGCGAGTCCACAGGTTAGACCTCCCGGCCCTCACCCTTGGGGGGTGGGGAGGGTCGCCGGCCGTTCCCGCCGCCAAGTCAGCGTCACCTTGAAGTTGGCCTCCACCCCGGCCGAGGCAATCACCGCCCCGGCCTCGGCGTCCATCTTCAGCCCGAAGGTGACCTCCACCTTGTCGGGCGGATCGTGCAGGGCGCGGAGTTTGGAGACGATGGCGGAGGCGGCCGGCCGCACCTTCTCCCAGGCGGCCTCGAAGGTCTGCCGCGCCCGCTCCGGGACGTTCCATTCCCCCCGTGCGGTCGGAACGAACCCGGCCTCCCCCGGCGCTTCCACCTCGACCAGAATCGTGCTGCCGTCTTCCAGGGAGAATTCCACCAGGCGTTTCATCTTGCACCTCCGTCCGGATGGGGTTCGGTCGCCGGCCAAGCAAATTTTATCGCTCTGGGATAAGGTTGTCAACCGCACGTGGTTTGACAAATCGAGAAGAAAAAGGTAGGATATGGAAAAATCTCCGACTATTCCCGCAGAGACGCGAAGGAGGCAGAGATTTCATTTCTCGGCGCTCTCTGCGCCTCCGCGGTGAAGCAAAGTGTTAGCCCATTGTGGACCATCTCGATAAGGAGCGCAGGAAATACTTCGCCCCATAGGAGGAACGATGGCCGGCCGAACGATCGTAACTACACCGGGCGCGCCGGCGGCGGTAGGCCCCTACTCACAAGGGGTGATCGCCGGCGGCTTTCTCTTTACTGCCATGCAGATTCCCCTGGACCCATCGAGCGGGACTCTGGTTTCCCCCGATGACATCCCCGCCCAGACCCGCCGGGTGCTGGAAAACCTGCGGGCCATTGTGGAGGCGGCCGGCTCTTCCCTGGAGCGGGTGGTCAAGGTAACCGTCTACCTCCAGGATATGGCCGACTTTGCCGCGATGAACGCCGTCTACGGCGAGTTCTTCCCCCGGGAACCTCCGGCCCGCACCGCCGTCGCCGTAGCCGCCCTGCCCCGGGGGGCGCGGGTGGCGATGGAGGCGGTGGTGCTGGTGTCGTAAGGAGAAACCGGCGGCCCTTTTCCTCACCCGTCAGGATGTCGAAGCCCTTCTGCCGATGTCGGAAGCGATCATGTAGGGACACCGCTACCCCTTTAGGCCGGCCCGGAGGGTTACCATGCCCTTTTCCTTCATCGCCGTAACGCTCTGGACATACCTGGGCCTGCTTTTCCGTTCCCTGGGCAACCAGTTCGCCTGGAGACGGGCCTACCGGCTGGCCGTGGATTGCTTTACCCGTGGCCTCCGCTATGACTCGGACAACCCTTACCTCTATTACTGGCGCGGCACCCTCTACTGGCGGGAACTGGGCGATCACCGTCGGGCCGAGGCCGACCTGAGCCGGGCCATCTCCCTTGCTCCTCGGATGGCCCGCGCTTACCTCAACCGCGCCTTTGCCCGCTGGTATGCCTCCCCGCCGGACCGGGCCGGCGCCGTCGAGGATTTCTACGCCTACCTGGAGCGAGACCAGGACCCCTACTGGCGGCAGGTGGTTCTAGAACACCTCCAGAGGTTGGAAGCGGAGGAACGGCCGGAGGGGCCATCCTCCGGCCGGTTGGGAGGGGCTGAACTTTCCGATTCCTAGGATCGGGCCGTCTCGGAAGGTGGACGGCGGCGCAGCCGGCGCTTTCGAGCCGGTGTCTTCTGGGGCGGGGTTTCGGCCGACACCTGCGGCCGGCCCTGGGGCGATGGAGTCGCGGGAGCGGCGGCCGGCCCTGCCCCGGCCCCCTCAGGTCGCTTGCGCTTTCTCCGCCGGCGGCGTTTCTTCGGCTCCTGGGCCGGCCCTTCTTCCGCCACGACCGTTACCAGTTCCCTCTCTTCCTCCTCCAGCAGTTCGCCCCAGCCCTCCAGGTGTTCGCACGGAGGCTCCGGAGGCGGTACCCTTTCCCCCGGCCGGCGGGAGGGGAGATCCCGGGCCGGGACCTCCACGGTGAAGCCCGGCCGCAGTTCCACCAGTACCGCCTCTTTGGGCACGTTGATCGCCGTGACCACACCTCGGCCCTGCGGAGTTACGACCTCCTCACCGACCGCGGGCAGTTGTGCCTTGATTTCCCGGTACTGCTCCCATTCGTAACTCAGGCAGCAGAGCAGTCGGCCGCAGACCCCGGAAATCTTCATCGGGTTCAGCGGCAGGTCCTGATCCTTGGCCATCCGTACCGAAATGCGCAGGGCATCGTGCAGGAAGGTAGCGCAGCAGAGTGGCCGGCCGCAGATGCCGATTCCACCCAAAAGGCGCGCCTCATCCCGTGCCCCGATCTGGCGCAGTTCGATGCGGGTGCGGAACTCCCGCGCCAGGTCCTTGACCAATTCCCGAAAGTCCACCCGTTTCTCTGCCGTGAAGTAGATGGTCAGGAAGCGGCCGTCGCAACTGTATTCGGCCGTCACCAGGCGCATCGGCAGGCCCCGCTCTTCCACCAGGGCCCGGGTCCGTTCCAGGACCTCGGCCTCTTTTTCGTAGAAGCGTTCGGTCCGGCGGAAGTCGGCCTCGCCGGCCGGCCGGAGCACCGGCCTCACTTCTTCCGGCAACTCCTCCTCGGGGACCTCGGTCGGGGGGAGCACTACCTGGCCCAGGTCGCGCCCCCGGGCGGTCTCGACGATCACCCAATCCCCCGGCGAAAGGTCAAACTCCCCGGCCTCAAAGTGGTACAGCCGGCCGGGATGGCGCAGACGTATCAGCACAACTCGGGGCACAGACTCCTCCTCCGGATTTTCCGGGGTTACACGACTACGGGAAGTTCCAGGAGCAGTTCCTCCAGGGCCAGACGGGGGTTAACCTGATCTTGTAACCGTTCCTGAGCCGTCCGCAAGGCCTGGAGAAAGGCCAGGGCCGACTGTGGAGACACCTGCCGGCCGGCGTTCCGCAGGGTTTCCAGTTGGTCCTGGTTGACCACCAGGTCTACGCAACCCTGAGTCAGCAGGAAGAGGTCGCGCCACCACCCCTGCCAGCACTGCAGCGTCTCCAGGACGAGGGCGGCCTTGCCCTGCCTCCAGAGGCGCTCCTGGGCTTCGGCGAAGGCAAAGCGCTCCAAGAGGCCGGCGCTCAGCAGGCGGTTGAGTGCCGTCAGATTCTCCTGGCGTTTCCGAAGCACCTGGGGGTCGCTCAGGGCCTGGACGGCCCACCCCAGCCGGCCCTGGCTCAGGGAAGAGAGTAACCCGGCCTGCTCCTCCGAAGCATCCCAGTGTTCCATCAGAGCCTGGCGCACCTCCTGGCGGGACAGCGGCCGCAGCGGAAGAACCTGGCAGCGCGAGACGATCGTCGGCAGGAGGAGGTGGTCGGAGAGGGCTACCAGGAGCAATACGACAAAGGGAGGCGGCTCCTCCAGCGTCTTGAGCAGGGCGTTTTCCGCCTCCACGGTCATGCACTCGGCGTCCTCGATCAGGTAGACCTTACGCCGGCCGTAGAAAGGCCGTTCGGCGATGCCCTGGCGCATTTCCCGAACGGCCTCGATGCCCAAGGTGCGCCGGTTGCCCTCCTGGAGGTTCAGGTGGAGACGGCGCAGGTCGGGATGGGTCTCCGCCGCCACCTTTCGGCAGGCCGGGCAGCGGCCGCAGGGAGGCGAGGCCTCCTCTTCGCAGAGCAGGGCCTGGGCCAGCCAGCGGGCCAGCGTGCCCCGGCCGATTTGCGCCGGCCCGGTAAAGAGGTAGGCGTGGGCCACCTTCGCCTGGGCCATCTGCCGCCGAAGCAGTTCTACGGCCCAGCGATGCCCGTACACCGGAATGGCACCGATCTTATGCTCTTGAGAAAATGGTTCTGCCTCTACAGCCACCGGTTTCCGTCTTTTTGCTCGCAGTATACCCCCCTATCGGCCGGCTGTCAACTTCTATGGGAATTGGGAGTTGGGGACCGCATCGCCGTCTTGCTCCTCCGTGCGCGAGAAAAGGGGGAGAGGGCCGTGCCCATTGGCCTCGCCCTCCCGTCCCCCATCGGCTCGGCCGGAGCCTCGCCCTCCGGCCCCCTGTCCCCTTTCCCCTGGTCTCCTTGTCGTCTCCGTCCCCTTGTTTCCCCTACCCCGGTGCCAATTCCTCCAACCCGGCCCGCACCCGCACTGCCGAGACCAGACCCAACGCCCCGGTCAGCATCATGTCGCCATACGGAGCCGCCCGGTGGTAGCCCAGCGGACGGGCCAGTTCTCGCCGCGGCCCGGTGACCACGACGAAGCGAAAGTGCCCGGTTTCCCCTGGGTAGTGCGGGTCCACACAGGCCCCGTGCCCGTTTTCGGCATAGACGGCTTTGCCGGAGATGGTGCCGGATTGGAGTTCCTCCACCCAGCGGGCCAGGCCGGCCGTATCCAGCACGGCCGTGTGGTGCTCAAAAAGCCCCCAGATGCGTCTCCCCTGCACCAGTACTCCCAGGGTGTGCTGGTTGCCCACGTTGACCACGATCAGCCCTTCCTCCCGATGCGCGGCGGCTCTTTCGTCGCAGAGCGCTCCCCAGACGGCCGCCGCTCCGGTATCCATCAGGAACGCCCCCGGAAGGGCCTGCTGTACGGCTTTCATTCGGGTAAGATGGGATGGAATCTGCTCATAGAGGAGGACTGTCAGGTCGCCTCCGGAAGCCAAAAACGTTTCCCACTGACGAAAACGGAAACGCCGTTGGCTCTCCCCGGCCGATTCCCCATGGTCCTGCACGGCGACGGCGAAGGAGGACGGCCACTCCAGGTCGAAAGTGGCCAGGGCGGACCGCAGGGCCGGCTCCTGGATGTCCCCCGTTTCCAGGGGAAGGGCGTCGTCGGGAGGAGATAGGACAACCTCTATACCCAGGGCCTGCACTTCTGCCAGGTCGTCCCGGACGGTGCGGGCCGCCTCCGGCGTTGCATAGACCCGAAGGCCGGCCTGGAGGTGGCGTTTGAGGGCCGAGACGCAGGGGCCGCCGCCCATGGGGAGGCCGTGGAGGAAGAGGTCGCGGCCGGCCGCCGTAGCCCGAGCGATGCGCCGGGCCAGGAGGAGGGTCGGGGAGGGCAGGACCATCTTGACGCAGTTTTCCAGAGGAAGGGTTGGATCGTAGAGCAAAAGGTCCTGCGTCCCCGAACCGATGTCCAGGGCCAGGAGAGGCCAGCGCACTTCCATCGCTTCCCTCAAGAGCGGGACGTGTTTCCGGCGGCCAGGACCACTCCCAAGGCCATCGAGACCAGTTTGATCTCGTGCAAGTCGGCCCGTGAACTGATGACCAGGGGAACCTTGGCTCCCACCACCACGCCGGCCATACGGCCGCGCACGAAGAAGGTGATCACCTTGGCCACCATGTTGCCGGTGTCCACATCGGGGACCACCAGGATGTCGGCGTGGCCGGCCACCGGCCCTTTAGCCTGGGCAATCTCCGCTGCTTTAGGCGAAACGGCGGTATCCAGGGCCAGGGGGCCGTCCACCAGGGCTCCCTCCACCCAGCCCTGTTCGGCCATCTTGGTGAGCGCCAGGGCATCCAGCGAGGCCGGGATATGGGGGCTGAGGAGTTCCGAAGCCGCCAGGAGGGCTACCCGGGGCTCCTTCAGGCCAAGGCGGTGGGCCACCTGCACGGCGTTGTAGATGATCTCCAGTTTTTGATCTACGGTGGGAGAGATGTTGACCCCGCCGTCGGTGATAAAGATGAAGCGGTCGTATCCAGGCACCTCAAAGACGCCGACGTGGGAAAGGAGCCGGCCGGTACGCAATCCGATCTCGCGGTTCAGCACCATGCTCAGGAGGCTCCCCGTGCTCACCGAACCCTTCATAATCACGTCGGCTTCGCCCTCGGCAGCCAGGAGGACGGTGCGCCGGATGGTGCGGCGGATATCCGGTTCGTCCAGAAGGCTCATTCCATAAAGGCTGATGCCGTGCTCCTGGGCGGCCTGGTAGATTTTCTCCACCTGGCCTACCAAGATGCACCGGGCAAAGCCCTGCTGGGTGGCATCCTGGGCGGCCAGGAGCACCTCGTGCTCCTCGGCCCCGGCGATGGCGATCCGTTTAGGACCGACCCGTCGGGCCTCGGCCAGGAGATCGTCAAAGTTGGTGATGGCCATGGGGCCTCCTTTCTTTACGGTCACACCCAGCCGTCCGACAGCCGGGAACAGGCCTCCACGTTCGAACCGTCCGATCTGCCCAAGAAATCTAAAGAGATTATATCACAAGGATAGCCTAAACATCAAATTTTGCCCTTGACGGACCTATGTTTGCCTAAATCTCGCCCGGGCGTAGGGCATCCTGGCTATAGATACCGAGGTCTGTCGGGCTGCTGGTGGGTAGTTACGAGGAATTTCTAAAGGTTCATCGCTGCCGGGCAAGCCGGCCTTGACAGCAGCGCCGACTGTGGTATCCTTGACTTGTCGAGCGATCCAGCCTATGCGGGGCCTTTATCCGGGGAGGTGACCGATGCAAAAGCCGGTGTCTACCGATCCTCCTATGAGCCGGCGTGACTTCCTGATCCGCCTGGGAACGGCCGGCCTGGCGCTCTTCCTGGCGGCCTGCCGGCGGGTCCCGCCGGAGGCCACGCAAATTCCGACCCCGCTTCCTTCTCCACTCCCGCCTACAGCGTCCCCGACGGCTCCTATGCCCTCCCCGACCAGGACTACGCTGACCCCAACCCCACGCCCTTCCCCGACCCCTCCTCCCCCATCCCCGAAAGTCTTTGTTCCTCCTTCGCCTCCGCCGGTGACACGACCGGCCCGGGTGGCGTTCGTCAAGACGGCCGACCGTGCCGAAGGGGTACGCCGCGCCTTAGCCCTCCTTGGGACCAACCCGGTGGAGGGCAAGTCCGTCCTGCTCAAACCGAACTTCAACAGCGCCGACCCGGCCCCGGGCTCCACCCATAACGATGTCCTCCGCACCCTGGTGGAGACCCTGTGGGAATGGGGTGCTCGCTCCATCACCGTAGCCGACCGCAGCGGGATGGCGGACACGCGCTGGGTGATGCAGGCGAAGGGTATTTTCCGGATGGCAGAGGAACTGGGGTTCACCGCGCTGGTCCTGGACGATCTGAGGGCAGAGGATTGGGTATTGGTGCAATTGTCAGAAGGCCACTGGAAGCGGGGTTTTCTCTTTGCCCGCCCCATCCTGGAGGCCGATACCGTCGTCCAGACCTGCTGCCTGAAGACCCATGCCTACGGCGGCCACTTTACGATGTCGCTGAAGAATTCGGTGGGAATGGTCGCCCGGTACGGACCGGATGGATACGACTATATGCAGGAACTGCACTCCTCTCGCTACCAGCGGCCGATGATCGCCGAGATCAACGTTGCTTATCAGCCGGCCCTGGTCGTGGTGGATGGAGTGGAGGCCTTTACAAGCGGCGGGCCGGACCAGGGGAAACGGGTACGGGCGGAAGTGGTATTGGCCGGGACCGACCGGGTCGCACTGGATGCGGTAGGCGTGGCCGTCCTGCGCCTCTTGGGCACGACGCCGGAGGTGGAAAGAGGCCGTGTCTTTGCCCAGGCGCAGATCGCTCGGGCCGTTTCCCTGGGTCTGGGCATCTCCGAGCCGGAAGAGATCGAATTCTTGACTGACGACGCTGCCAGCGCCGAGTACGTGGCACGAGTTCGGGAGATGCTGGCAAAGGAAGGGAAAGATTAAAAGACCTGTCGGAGAAGTAGGGCCGACGATCGGGCAGCCTCAACCGCCGGTAGCGTACAGATGAAGGCAACGGCTATCCTCCTTATCCTGGCCACACTGCTCGGCTGTGCTTTTTCGGCCCCCCAGGTCACCGTTCAGAACGGCTTTTCCATCCTTTTCTCTTCCCCTCCCATCTCTCTACTCTCTTCTCGCTCCGACTGGGAAATCGCCTCCGCCACTCTGGCCGATGTGACCGGCGACGGCACCTCGGAATGGGTGCTTCTGGTCTGGCGACGCTGGAGGGATTGGCCCATCCAGCGCTGGTCTTCCCTTCCCAGCCCCATCGCGGGATTTCACGACACGGCCGGCCGAAGTTGCCACCTTATCCTGCTCGATCCCCTTACCGGCCGCGAAGTCTGGGCCGGCTCGGCTCTGCCCGTGCCGTTTCTGGCCCTGGCGGTCCGCGACGTGGACGGCGATGGGCATAACGAACTCATTGCCCTGGAGGGAAACTATGCCACCGGGCCCCTCGGCCCGGCGACCTCCATAGACGTCTGGCACTGGAACGGCTTCGGCTTTGTCCTAGAGGGACGTTTCCCTACGCCAATTACATTGTTTGACGAATGGGGAAGTCGGTGATATACTAAATGTGATTTATCCCCTAGAGGAGGCTTCCGATGAGGATCAGAGTCGTTCTTGCCGTGCTTCTCTTGACCATTCTGCCGGCCTGTACCCCGCCCTTGTCCCCGACGGCCGGCCCCATCCCGACCCCGGTCCCGCCGACCTCTCCCCCTCTTCCCCCTACTCCTGTGCCGTCCCCGCTGCCGACCTCTGCCCCATCTCCGACGGCCGGCATCCTGCCCACACCGCCGCCGATTCAGCGTGGGCCGGGCTTTGCGGCCTACCGCGCCGTACCGGTCTCTTTGCCCACGACCTACCAAGGGTATGCCCTTCCGGTGGACCTGGAGAGCCTGGGCAACTACGACCAATTTGCCTTCAGCGAAGCGCAACGTACCTTCCTTTCCCAAAACGGCTTTTTCGTCATGCCGGCCGAGTGGCTGGAGTTTTATCAACTGTATGAGGCCACCCGCTACCAAGAACTCCCCGTCTTCGTCACCACCGATTCGGTCTATCATGCCTACCACCTAATCTTTGACAAGGTGCTGCGCGACCTGGAGCGGGAGTACTTTGAGCCGGCCATCCGCGCCCTCACTGCGGCCTGTCTGAAATCCGCGCAGGACCTCTATGCCGAACTACGGGGCACGGCGCTGGAGAAAACGGCCCGCAACGTTGTGGCCTACTTCGCCGTAGCGGATGCCCTGATCAACCCTGCCCCTGTCATTCCGGCCGAAGTGGCCGATCTGGTGGCGGCGGAACTGTCGCTCATTAGGGACCACCGAGGTCCGGGTGCCAGCCCGATTTTCAGCCAGGATTGCCCGGGCCATTGCGAAGCCTGTGATCGCACGCCCGATTGCAGCAAGGAGCCCTGCCTCTGCGAGGATTACTCCCAGTACATCCCTCGCGGCCATTACAACCGCAGCGAGCAACTCCAGCGCTACTTCCGCATCATGATGTGGTACGGCCGCATCAATATGCGCCTGATGGTGTCCGACGAGACCCGGATGGCGCTGCTCATTACCTACATTTTGCGCAACACCAAGGTAGAGGGCCGGCCGGCCGCCGAAGTCTGGGCGCAGGTCTACGACCCCACCGCCTTTATCGTCGGCAAGGCGGACGACCTAGGCTTTCACGAGTACGGTGCGCTCTGGGACGCCACCTTTGGCCCCGATGCCCCGGTCTCGGCCATCGCCGACGAGGCCAAGTTCGCGGCTTTTGTCTCCGGTGCCCGCCAACTTCCGCCTCCGCAGATCAACTCGATGTGGGTCTATATCTGGGAGGACGAAGAAGAGGTCACCCAGGGCTTTCGCTTTATGGGCCAGCGCTTCGTCCTCGATGCCTATATCTTCGAGCAACTGATCGAGCGCGAGGTCGAGGGGCGCTGGCTGCCCAAAGGGCTGGACGTGCTGGCGGCGATGGGCTCCGAAGAGGCATATGCCATCTTGGACGAGATGGGAGAGACGGCCTACCGCCGCTATCCGGAGCAGATGGCGAAATTGCGCGGGGAAATCTTGGCCCTGCAACTCGACTCCTGGACCCAGAACCTCTACTGGGCCTGGCTTTATGCCCTCCAGCCCCTGCTCGAGCCCAAGGGAGCGGCGTACCCGGCCTTTATGCAGACCCGGGCCTGGGCGCGCAAGGACATCCACACCGCGCTGGGCTCCTGGACCGAACTGAAACATGACACGATCCTCTACGCCAAGCAGGTGATGGCCGAAATGGGCGGCGGACCGATGCCGACATCGCGGCGGGGCTGGGTCGAGCCCAATCCGGAGGCCTATGCCCGCCTGCTGGCCTTGGCACAGATGACCCGCGACGGGCTGGAAAGCCGCGGCCTCCTGAGCGAAAACGTCCGCGTCAACCTCTGGCGTCTGGAGGAACTTCTCACCTTCCTTCTGGACGTGTCGCAGCGCGAACTGGCCGGCCGGCCCCTTACGGACCAGGACTATGAGCGCATCCACTACTACGGAGGGGAATTGGAGGCCATCACCCTGGCCGCCGCCGATCAGGAAGGGGCCGAGGGAAGACCTTTCTTTGAAGAGGAAGAACAGGCCGCGCTCGTGGCCGACGTGGCCACCGACCCTCACGGCCAGGTTCTGGAGGAGGCCATCGGCCGCATCTTCGAAATCTACGTCGTCGTTCCGGACGGTGCCGGTGGGTTGCACATCGCCCGGGGTGGGGTCTTTTCCTATTACGAGTTTCCCTGGCCGATGGGCGATCGCCTGACGGATGAAAAGTGGCGGGCGATGCTATCCTCCGGCCAGGTGCCCGAGCGGCCGGCGTGGACGGCCAGTTTCATCAGCAAGTAGGCGTCCACCGGGAAGGCAGACTAGAGGTAAGAGTTGCGTGTAATCGGTGGAAATCATGTCGTGCTAGGCATGCCTAGCCAAGGAGATCAGAGATGACCCAGGCTGCTGAATTCCACCTGGGCCGTTCCTTCGTCGGCCGGCTCCCTGAGGGACAGGACCCCCTGGTGGCCCTGGCCGACTTCTGCCGGGAGAAGGGGGTGCAGGCCGGCTGGATCTCGGCCATCGGCACCCTCCGTCGGGCCGTCGTGGGCTATTTCGACGAGGCCCGCCGGGAGTACCTGCGCCTCCCGGTGGAGGGATTCCGTGAGATCGCCTCTTGCCATGGGAACGTCTCCCTCCGTGAGGAGCAGCCTTTTGTCCACCTGCACATCGTCCTCTCGGCAGAGGACGGCAGCACGGTGGCCGGCCACCTCCTGGAGGGGGAGGTCTTTGTCGGAGAATTCTACCTGCAGGAGGTGCTGGGGCCGGCCCTGGTCCGCCGGTTCGACCCCCCGAGCGGCCTGGCCCTCTGGACATTCCTATGAGCATATCTATGCGCTTTTGCCCCCGTTGTGGGCATGAACTCGAACGGCGCGAGCAGGCCGGCCGAGTGCGCGATGTCTGCCCCTCCTGCGGCTTTGTCTACTACCATAACCCCCTGCCCGGCGTAGCCGTGATCGTCGAACGGCCGGACGGCCTGGTCCTGGTGCGTCGCAAGTACCCTCCGCAGGCCGGGGGGTGGTGCTTCCCGGCCGGCTTTGTCGAATCCGGGGAAAGCAGCGAACAGACGGCCGTCCGAGAGTGCCGGGAGGAAACCGGCCTGGAGGTAGCCATAGACCGACTGGTAGGGGTTTATTCCTTCGACGACGACCCGCCCGGCGGGGTGGTCATCTTCTACACGGCCCACGAGATGGGAGGGGCCTTGCAGGCCGGCGACGATGCCGCCGAGGTGCGCGTCTTCCTGCCGGAGGAAATGCCACGACTGGCCTTTCGTACCCATCGGGAGGCGCTGGAGCGCTGGAAACGGGAACGGAGGCGTCCTCTGGAGGCCTTTCCCGAGGCCGGACTGCGTCTGGAACCCCTGCCGGGCCTGTGTATCCGTCGGGCCACCCCTCGGGACGAGGAGCGAGTCCTGGAACTCCTCCGCCTGATTCCCGACCTGCCCGACGCGGAAGAGGACCTCCGGGCCGCCCGGCAGCGCCTACGAGAAAGCCCTTTCCTGGAGGTACTGGTGGCGGAGTTGGAGGGGGAGGTGGTCGGCTTCCTCTCGATGTCCTTCCCTATCGGCCTTTCGGGAGCGCGAGCACTTATTGATGAACTGGCCGTGGAGCCGGCCCACCGTCGCAAGGGAATCGGGGCCAGCCTGGTGGAGGCGGCGATGCGCCTGGCCCGCCATCGGGGAAGCACCTGCCTCCTCGTGGATACCTCCCACGCCAACGAGCCGGCCCAGGCCTTTTACCGCGCTTGCGGCTTCCCCAGCGGCGGCATCTCCCCCCTGCATATCGCCTAGCAGGAGCCTCGCCCTCCCGTCTCCCTGTCCCCTACCGACTCGGCAGGAGACTCGCCCTCCCGTCTTCCCTGTCCCTTCATCTCCCATGCCCTTTTCTCATTTCTCTGCTCTCGGTTCTCCTCCCCGTTCCACCCTGTTGCGCCCATAAATCAGGGTTAACTCCCGCAACCGGTCGGCCACCTCCTCTGTCAACGCCCCCGGCCGCATCCGCCAGCACCAGTTGGGCGGCCCCGAAAGGCCGGGGCGGTTCATCCGCGCCTCGTGCCCCAGGCGCAGGAGGTCCTGAACCGTGGCGATGGCCGTATGGGCTACCGAAGCCCAGGCCAGCCGGATAAGGTCCCAGGCAATGTCCGAACCGTCCGTGGGAATGTACCGGCGGGCATAGTCGCGTTCCTCCTCTGTGGAGGACATCTCCCACCAGCCCACGGCGGTGTCGTTATCGTGCGTTCCGGTGTACACCACAGCGTCGCGGGTGTAATTGTGCGGCAAGAAGGGGTTTTCCGGGCCGCTGAAGGCGAACTGGAGCACCTTCATCCCGGGGTAGCCGAACTCGGCTAGGAGCGCATCCAGGCCGGCCCGCGATTCCTCATCGAAATCGCCCAGGTCTTCGGCGACGATGGCTACTTCCCCCAGAGCGGCGACGGTGGCGCGGAAGAGGTCCGTTCCCGGCCCATAGACCCAGCGCCCGTTCACCGCCGTCTCCTCGCCGGCCGGCACCTCCCAGTAGTTGTAAAAGCCGCGAAAGTGGTCAATGCGCACCACATCGGCCTGAGTAAAGGCCATGCGAAAGCGAGCGATCCACCAGGCATAACCCTCCTGCGCCATTACCTCCCAGCGGTAAAGCGGATGCCCCCAGAGTTGCCCGGTCTCGCTGAAATAGTCCGGCGGCACGCCGGAGACGACCGTGGGGCGTAGCGCTTCATCAAAGTAAAACAGATGGGGGTTGGCCCAGACATCGGCGCTGTCCATCGCTACGAAGATGGGCAGGTCGCCGATGATACGGATGTCCCGTTCGTTCGCGTAGCGCTTCAACGCCAGCCACTGCTCGAAGAACTGCCACTGGCGGTACTTGTGGCTTTCTATCCTCTCGGCCAGCCGTTCCCGCCCGCGGGCCAGCGCTTCCGGCCGCCGCATCTTCAGGTCGGGTTCCCATTCCGACCAGGGGCGAAAGTCGTGGGTCTCCTTCAGCGCCATGAAAAGGGCGAAATCGTCCAGCCAGTGGGACTCCCGGGCGCAGAAGCGGGCAAATTCTTGTTCTTCCTCTCCGGCCTGGGCGCGGAAGCGGGCAAAGGCCCGTTCCAGGAGGCCGAACTTGTAGCGGATGACCGGCCCATAGTCCACACGATCCTCAGGGAAAGGAGGGATGTCCCGGAGGTCCTCTTCGGTGAGGTGGCCGGCCTCCAGCAGACGCTCCGGGCTGATGAGGAGCGGGTTCCCGGCAAAGGCGGAGAGGCCCTGGTAAGGGGAATCGCCGTAGCCGGTCGGGCTCAGGGGAAGCACCTGCCAATAGGTCTGGCCGGATGCCTCCAGGAAATCTACGAAGCGATAGGCCTCCGCCCCCAGATCGCCGATGCCGAAACGACCCGGAAGCGAGGTGGGGTGAAGTAAAATGCCGCTACGACGGGGAAATCGCATCTTTTCCTCCATTAGTACCGTATTTCTCCAGCCGGCCGGACCGGGATAAGGAACGAACTTCCCCACAGCGCCAGGCCCGCGACCAGGAGGATGCCGCCCAGGGAGGTAAGGGGTGGCCACATTTCGGACGCCAGAAGGTAGATGGCTTCCTGGAGCACCTGGTCCAGGGCCCGGGAAATTTCCTCCTGATGGACATACGTCAGAGGCAGGCTTGGCCCGATCAGGAGCAGGGCCAGGCCGAGGAGGAGGGTGAGGAGGCCGGCCAGGGCCACCGGCCCCCCGGCCCAGCGCAACACCTCGGCCCAGTTGCGAGCAGCCAGAAGCACGATGAGGAGCAGAAGGATGGTTCCCTGGAGGATAAGCAGGGGAAGGAGGAAGCGTTCAGCCAGGCGAATCCAGTAGAAGGGCTGGCTGCGATCAAATTGCCGAATCTGGGCCTGCACCTTCAGGTCCACGACGTCGCTCAGGGAAAGGTTATCGGGAAGGGGAATGCGCCAGAGTTGCCGCCAGACCTCTTTGGGCTGCTGTTGCCAACGTTTCCCCACGTCCCGGTAGAACGCCGTCAGATCGCCCTCTGGCCGGCAGCGGGGGATCGGGATTTCGGGATAAGGCAGGGGCTCTTGGCCCCGGCAGGCCGGCTGTGCCTCGGTCAGCACCCGCAGGAGAGTCCAGTTGGGATCGCGGAGGAGGTTTTCCCGCATCCCCCCCAGGGGGATGACGATTTCCTCCAGAAAATTTCCCCCTTCCCGGACCCACTTTTGCAGGATGCTCAGGCCGTCCCGAACCCAGCGTTCTAACTCCTCGGCCGGCATGGCCACCTGGAGGATTCTCTCCCAGTCGGAAGCCTTCAAATGAGCGATAGGCAGGTCCCCCGCAGCCTGAGGAACTATCTCTGCAAGAAGGATGGCCCCCTGCCGGAGGAGCATCTCGGGCAGCCGGCCGGCGGCCACCAGCCGTTCGGGGAACTCGTTTCCCAGGAGGCTTTGCTGGAAGTTATAAGCCAGGAGCAGGGCCGGCGTCAACAGGATGAAGAGAAAGGTCAGGAATAGGGCAATGATTCGGCCAAGAAACCGTAAGGGAGACACCTTTTTCTCCTTTGTTCGCATGGATGCTGCGTGCGAACGTGTAAACGGTTAACTGAGGAGAGGTCGGGAGTGTTCCGGAACAAGCCGGCCCTCCCGGTCTACCTCAAAGGCCTCCCCCCGCCAGACGACCCGGCGTCCGACCAGGGCCGCTGCCCAGTAGGCGGCGTGGAGGAGGTCTCCTGCGGGCAGCCAGAGCAGGTTCCGACGCACCTCCCGGTCATCCGTGTATCGAGTGATATGCCAGACGGACCAGACCCGGATGAGCAGGCTTTCCATAAAAAGGAGCCACCCGGCCGCGCTAAAGCCCAGCCAGAGCAACGTGAGCAGGGCCAGGGGGATAGTAAAGGTGATGGCCATGGGGATATACTCTCGCGGCCGGCTGACCCGGGCGCAGCGCAGCCAGCGCACATAGCGGTCCCAGACCTCATCCATGGGCATATCCCCCAGCACATTATCCATCAGGTAATCGGAGAGTACCACCCGCCGGCCCAGCGCCCCGATGCGTGCTCCGATCTGGTAGTCGTCGGCCAGGTAATCGGCCACAGCAGCGAACCCGCCCATGCGCTCCAGGGTTTCCCTGCGCAGGGCGATGGAGGCGCCGAAGGCGTACGACATCTTGAAGACGTGTAGCCCCATCAATGCGGGCGGGAGAAAGCAGGTTCCGATCTCCAGCGCTTCCATCACCGCTCCCGGGCTACGGGCTTTCACCCCGCGCAGCAGGCAGGTGACCAGCCCGACCTGGGGATCGGCCAGGGGGGCTACCACTCGCCGCAGGTAATCCGGCCGAACGCGCATGTCGCTATCGCTGGCCACCAGGAGGTTGTGGCGAGCCTCTTTCGCCAGGGCGTGCAGGATGCTGGCCTTGTTGTTGGTGCCCAAAGGTGGGGCGATCACCAGGCGAATGGAGCGTTCCGGATAGGCCTCCTGCAGCCGATGGATGAGCGGCACGGCCGGATCGTCTGGGTCCATTACGCCGAAAAGGATTTCGTATTCTGGGTAATCCTGCTGGCAGAAGGAAGCAAAGTTCTCGTACATCTCCGGGTCCAGGCCTTTGACCGGCTTGAGTACGGAGACGGGCGGTGTATAGTCAGAAGGGCCGGCCCGACAACTGTGGAAAAAGGAACGCACGGTCCACCAGGCCAGAATCCAGTAGATTCCGCTTACCAGGGTCAGGAGGATGAGGATGAGGCTCATATTCCCTCCCTTTCTTCGGCCAGCCTGGTATAGGTACAAAGGGCGATGCCGCGCCTTTCCAATACCTCCCGGAGGCGCGGGCTGAGGAGCGTTTCCAGATCGCCCGGGTTGGGGCCGAACGGTTTCTGGGGCGGGCTGGTACTGGGGTGGAGGTAGAATTCGGCGGAGGAGGCGTGCATTTGTTCCACGAGGCGGACGACATAGCCTTCTGCCATCCGGCCGCTGTGAAAGAGGCCGTAGACGCGCTCGGTCGTAACAAAGGGAAAGGGACGCAGTTTCCGCAGGACGTAGCGATTGAGCAGGGCGAAGATGGCGGCCCAGGTTACCTGGATGCCGGCCTGCCGGCGGCTCCAGGCCAGGGCCGGCCCCAATTCGTCCCGAGGCAGGCGGAAACCTCGAGCGCCGTAGCGCCGGGCCAGGGAAAGGATGATGGGCAGGGCAGAAGGGTGGAGGTGGAGGTGGTAATGGCCGTCCACGTGGTCCAGGGGCAGGTTGGTCTGGGCATAGAGGCGGAACTGGGCCTCGATTTCGGCGGCAAGTTCGGCCTGGGCGGTACGGCTGAAGAAACAACGCAATCCCAGGGCGACGGCATCCTGGGGGAAGCGTCCGTCAGGGCCGACCAGATGAGGGATTTCCTGGGGAGGGAGAGCCGGCCGGCCGTCCACCATAACGATGTGCAACCCGACGGCCAAGGTGGGATGCTCCCGGGCCAGGGCGACGGCTTCCTCGGCGGCCTCGCCGGCCACCATCAGGCTGGCACTGGTGAGCACTCCCCGGCAGTGGGCTTGTATGATGGCCGCGTTGATGGCCTGCGAATCGCCCAAGTCGTCGGCGTTGAAGATAGCACGCATTCCCTCGGCCTTGTTCAGAGGATTTGACATCCTTATTCCTTTGAGGTAAAGTTTATGCAGTTTCTTATTCTACCTTACCACTTTTCAGAAGTCAACTTGGGAAAGAATGAATCTGCGTCAGTCGTTGGAGGAAGTCGGGCGACGGTACAACTTGGAGGCGATGTACGCCTTTGGAAGCCGGGCTGAGGAAATTGCCGGCCGGGTGCATGGGCAGGCCGTTTTGCCCCGCTATCTGACTTCAGATGTGGATATTGGCGTCAAGCCGGCTTCCGGTTGCCGTCTCAGTGTACGTGAGCGGGTGCGACTGGCGATAGAACTGGAGGACCTCCTAGGCGTTTCCCGGGTGGACCTGGTCGTTTTGCCGGAGGCCGGACCTTTTCTCGCCGTCGAAGTGATCCGGGGGAAATTGCTCTATTGCACCGATCTGGATGCCCTGGCCGAGTATGAACTGTATGTGTTGCGGCGGGCCGGCGATCTGGTGCCCTATGCCCGTGCTCGGTACCAGGCGCTTCTGGAAGGAGTAAGATCATGAACTCTCCTCGTTTGCAGGCTGCCATTATCGAGGAACGTGTTTCCTGGATACGGGAGATGCTGGCCCGTCTTCGGGCGCTCCCTCAATGGTGGACCGATCTTTTTAAGGGGGGACAGGTCCTACTCCTTACTGATGTGGATCGGAGGGTATGGGTGGTCCCCTACCAACACCTGAAGGTGCTTCAAAGGATTTGCACCTGCCTGGAGGGCAGCCTGGTGGAATGGGCTATTACAGGTAGCCTGGGAATGGCGCTCCAGGGCGTGCCGGTAGAAGTTCATGACATAGATCTTCAGACCGATCGGAGAGGGGCTTATGAGATCGAGCGATGTCTGGCCGAATTCGTGGTCCAGCCGGTGCGCTTTTCCGAGTCGGAACGGATTCGTTCCCATCTGGGCCGGCTGGAGATAGACGGTGTCCAGGTTGAAATTATGGGGGACATCCAGAAGCGTCTGGAGAATGGAAGTTGGGAGGAGCCGGTCCGGGTTACTGACCACCGGCGCTGGGTGGAAATCGCCGGGATGCGGGTCCCTGTTCTCTCGCTGGAATATGAGGCTCAGGCCTACCTCAGGCTGGGCCGATGCGACAAAGCCGAAATGCTGCGAGCCTGGCTATCTAGGAGGCAGTGATGGAAGAATGGTTACCGTGGCTTCCGTTTCTAATTCCGCTCACTCTTCTCCAGGTTATCCTGATGGTCGTGGCATTGGTGGACCTCCTCCGGCGTGAGCGCACCCGGGGGCCGAAATGGGCCTGGGCGCTCCTGGTCGTCCTAGTCAACCTGATCGGGCCTGTGGTTTACCTTTTGTTCGGCCGTGAGGAGTGAGATGGAGGCCATCCGCATCGAGGGGCTGCACAAGCGCTTTGGCCGGGTTCGAGCGCTGGATGGGCTGGACCTCGTCGTCGAAGCCGGCCTGGTTTACGGTTTCCTGGGGCCGAACGGGGCCGGCAAGACGACCACGTTGCGCATCTTGGCCGGCCTGGCGCGGCCCTCCGCCGGCCGGGCCTTTGTGGCCGGCGTGGAGGTGGGGAAGAGCGATGTCCGGGGCAAAGTCGGCTACTTGCCGGAAGTGCCGGCCTTTTACGGCTGGATGACCCCCCGCGAGTTCCTGGCCGACCTGGTCGCTCCGCTCTACGGGCTTTCTCCAAGGGAGGGGCGTGCCCGGACCGAAGAGGTGCTCCGGACGGTCGGCCTGGAGGAGGTGGCCGGCCGGCGCATCGGGGGCTTTTCCCGAGGCATGCGCCAACGCCTAGGGCTGGCCCAGGCCCTCCTCCATCGCCCCGAAGTGCTCCTCCTGGACGAACCGGTAAGCGCGCTGGATCCGGCCGGCCGGCACGAGATTCTAGAGCAGATCGCCGGGTTGCGGGCCCAGGCCACCGTCTTCATGTCCAGCCACATCTTGGCCGACGTGGAGCGCATCTGTGACGCCGTGGCCATCATTGACCGAGGCCGGCTGGTGGTGGCCGCCGGGAGGGAGGAACTCCTCTCCTGCTACGCCCGGCCGGTCCTGGAGGTGGAATTCGACGCCTCCGTAGAGGAGGTGGAACGCTGGGTCCGCACCTTGGAAGGCAACCCGCTGGTGACCGGGGCACAGACGGCCGGCCGGGTAGTGCATCTGGCAGTGGGCCCGGTGGAACGGGCACGGGCCGAACTGCCGGCCCTGGTGGCGGTCTCCGGCCTGATCGTGCAGCGCTACGAGTGGTCCCGGCCGACGCTGGAGGATGTTTTCTTGCACCTGATGAGGGAATGATGGGCACGCTGCTGCGGAAGGAATTTCGGGAACAGTGGCGAACCTACCGTCTGCTCATCGCGGCGGTAGTGCTGGCCTTTTTCGGCTGGAGCAGCCCACCGATCGCCCGTTATACGCCTCTACTGCTCAAGAGCATACCAGGAGCCCCACCGGAGTTGAGTCTGCTTATACCTCCGCCCACCATCGCCGATGCCGTGGGCCAGTACGTCAAGAACGTCAGCCAGTTCGGCCTCCTTCTGGCCCTCCTTGTGCCGATGGGAGCGGTCGCCTTGGAGAAAGAACGGGGTACGGCGGCCATGCTCCTCTCCAAGCCGGTTTCCCGAGGGGCTTTTCTCCTGGCCAAATTTGTTGCCCTGGGGGTGACCTTTCTCTCCGGCCTCTTTCTGGCGGCACTTGGAGGCTATTCCTACACCCGCCTACTCTTTCCCGAACCTCTGGAGGCCGGTCGCTTCGTTCTGCTCAACCTTTTCCTTTTCCTCGAACTCTTGGTCTATATGTCCCTAACCCTCCTGGCGAGCACCCTGGCCCGTTCCCAAGCGGCCGCGGCCGGCCTGGCCGCCGCCTTCTTCGCCCTCCTGCTGATTCCCGGTGCTTTTCCTCAGATAGGCCGGCACCTCCCAGGTGAACTGGTTTCCTGGGGGAGTCGCCTGCTTCTGGGAGGGGAAGTCGAGCCGGCTTGGAGCGCCTTAGGCATCAGCCTGGGCCTCATCGCCTTGGCCCTGCTGGGGGCCTGGGCCGCCTTGCGCCGGCAGGAGATTTAGGCCGGCGGTAGGGCGCAATGCCATTGCGCCCTACCGTGCGGGGGCTTCGGGGGCATGCCATGCTCCCCGAAGTGGAAGGCTTGTGCGTGTCTAGCACAAGGGGCGCTTGGCCGGCAAGCCCGGCCGGCGAGGGAAACGTTCAGGGGTGGGTGAAACCTT
This sequence comes from Chloroflexia bacterium, assembly GCA_036172265.1. Lineage (GTDB taxonomy): Bacteria > Chloroflexota > Chloroflexia > DTKN01 > DTKN01 > JASFBA01. The sequence continues at coordinate 4,376 of JASFBA010000096.1, read as the reverse complement.
CTCGATGATCACCAGGTGGCGGGGGGCCTCTAGACCGGGCCATTCTACCGGTTGCACCGCACTCAGACGCCCGCCCAGGAGGTCCAAGGCTACCTGAGCCCGGGCCACTTCTTCTTCCACCTCTCGTCCTTTGTAGGCCACAAAGAATCCACCAAGGCGCACCAGCGGTAGGGCGTATTCGACCAGGGTGGGCAGGCCGGCTACGGCGCGGGCCAGCGCCAGGTCGTAGGCCTCGCGATGGGAGGGATCGCGGCCGGCCTCCTCAGCCCGACAGGTGAGGACCAGGACCGCCTCCAGTTCCAGGACCTCGACCAGATGGCGGAGAAAGGCCGTCTTTTTGGCCACCGACTCGATCAGGGTCAGGCCGGCATGGGGGAGGAAGATCTTGAGCGGCAGTCCCGGAAAACCGGCCCCGGCACCGATGTCCACCATCCGGTAGGGCACTTCCCAGGCCCGGGCCGGAAGATAGGGCAAACAGGTAAGGGAATCGAAAAAGTGTTGGACCTGCACCTCTTCCCAGTCTACAACGGCGGTCAAATTGACCCGTCGGTTCCAGTCCAAGAGTTCCCGGTAATAGCGGCAGAAACGCTCCCGCTGCGTCGGCTTCAGGTGCAACCCCAGCCGGCCGAGGTGTTCTTCCAGAAGCGCGGTGTCCATCGCCGGCCCAAAAACTCCCCCTGGCGGACAGGGTAGCCCCCCCTGCTTGAGCAACCCGTCCGCCAGGGGCACTAGGGGAAGGGAGTACCTATATTATACCCGGATTCCGAAAAATTGCAAGTAACCTGGATCACCATTTCCACCCAGTCCACCTGCACCCCCAGGGCCCTCGGATCGGTCGAGGCCGGATTTTGCTCGCGGGGAACAAAGGTGGGACTTTCCAGGAGGGCCTCCAGCATCTGTCGCTCTCTTACCGGGAAACAGCCGGTCTCGTAGGTGGCCCAATTGGGGCCAAGGGTCCAGTGCGTCTCGTCTCCTCCGACGATGCGGAGCACGGCCGGCAGGGCTTCCCGCCCCGGAGCGGCCAGGCGCAGCCGCAGTTGGGCCATCCCCGACTCCCCGGCGATCAGCCGAAAGCGGGCCTGCGCCGTCGTCCAGCGGAAGGTAACTCCTCCCCCGGCCTCGCTTGCGTAAACGCCGTAGACATAGCCGACATCCAGCCCGTTCCCCACATCCAACCGTTCCATAGGACTCAGGACCAGGTTTTCCCAGGCCCAGGCCACGACCTCCTCCTCGGCCACATAACGGCCGCGAAAGGCCTCCCGGGCCGCCTCTTCTTCTCCCCGTTGCCGTAGGAGGTTACCCAGGCTCGTGCTGCATGGCAAGTAGTTGATGCGCAGTCGCCAGCAGGAGGCATAGGTCTCCGCGGCCTCCTCCAGCCGGCCGATTCGCTCCAGGGTAAGCGCTAGGTCGTAGTACGGTTCCGGATGGCGTGGGGACGCTTCGATAGCCTGCTCATAGGAACGAATCGCCTCTTCCGGCCGGCCCAGCGCCCCATAGACCTGGCCGAGCATCTGGTAAAACCCCCGCCGAAGGTTCGTCGCCATCCATTCCCAGGGGGAATAAGCGATGAAGCAATAAGCCCAGCCGGCCAGGAGCGCTCCCAACAGCACCGCTTTCCACAGCCGACCCCTTGCCGGGAAGGACCGTCGCCCCTTGGCCAGGATGAGGCCGGCATAGGGGATAAGGACAGGGAAGAGCAATTGCCGGTAGCGGGCCTCGGCGTGCAAAAGCATCATCGTCGCCAGGTTATAGCCGAGCCAGAGCAACGCCAGCGCCTTGCCCCGCGAGGCCGGAAGGAAGACGAAGGCGGCCAGCGAGGTTACGGCGATGGCCGCATAGAGGCCGTCGTCCAAGAGGATGGCCAGGAGAAAGTAGGGGAAGGAGGGCTCCCGATAGGGCAGTTTCAGGAAGCGGTCCTCGATAGGCTTGATACGCAGAAGGTAGGGGAAGGTCGCCCGGACTTTGCGCAGGAGACTTCCCGGATCTTCCCGCACAACTTCCAGCCCCTTCTGGATGGCATAAGCCTGCCGATCGGCCGGGTTGGGGATGGCCTCTAACCGACGGTTGATCTCCTCGATGTCCGGATGTGGGCTGCCGTCGTAATAGGCCCAGAGGCTGTAGGAGGCCCCGGTGTCCAGGAGGATGAAGCGGTGATAGGCCAGGGCGTTGTGCACCGTCCAGGGGAGGATGGGCAGCAGGCCGGAAACGAGGAAGAGGAGCGGCAGAACCCATCTCTGCCTTCGGCCGGCCACGGCACCTTCGGAGGATACATCCGGCCGGGCATGTAGGCTGAAGTACAGCCACAGCCCGGCCACCGGCAAAAAGGCCAGCGCCACCGCGCGCGTGAGCGCGCACAACCCTAGGAGTGTCCCGGCAAGGACGGCCCAGAGGCTACGTCGTTCCGGCCGGGTTTCCGGCACCTGGAGGAGGGTGAGGAAAAAGGCCACGAAGAGGAAGGTAAAGAGCGTCTCCGCCATAAAGAGGGAGGGAAAAGTGGCAAAGGGGAGAAGGAGGGCGGAAAGCAGCGCCGCAGCCAGGCCGGCCCTCCTTCCCTTTTCGCCGGGGAAAAGCCGCCGCGCCAATAGATAAAAGCCGTAGACCGTGGCCGTGCTCAGGAGGACCTGGACCATTGTCGCTACGCGGGCGTTCCCTCCGCTCAGCCAGAGGAAAAGGGCCAGGAAGAGGGGATAGAGCGGAGCGCGCAGCCAGCGGTAGGAGTCGTAGAAGACAAATCCCCGCCCACTTACGAGGTCCCGGGCCACCGGCAGGTACTCGGTCTCGTCGTTGGCCAGGGGATGGTCCGGTCGGCTCCACAGCCACAGGCGCAGGACCAGGGCCAGGAGAAGGACGAGGATCAGAAGAATTTTTTCAGAATTTTTACGCAGCAGCGGGCAAATGCGCAACGCTAGTCCTCGTACCCTTCTGGATGGCGACGGTGCCATTCCCAGGCCGAGGCGACGATGGCCTCCAGGTCCGGGAAGCGGGGGCGCCAGCCCAGTTCGCGGCGGATGCGCCGGGAGGAGGCCACCAGCACGGCCGGGTCTCCCTCCCGCCGCGGCCCGACCACGGCCGGGATGGGATGGCCGGTTACCTGGCGGGCCGTCTCGATCACTTCTTTCACCGTAAAACCCTGTCCGTTCCCCAGGTTGTAGACCCGGCTGCCCCGATCCAGGGCCTGCAGGGCCAGGATGTGGGCCTGGGCCAGGTCGGAGACGTGGATATAGTCGCGGACACAAGTGCCGTCGCGGGTGGGGTAGTCGTCGCCGTAGATGACGACGTGTTCCTGCCGGCCCAGGGCCACCTGGAGGACACGGGGGATGAGGTGCGTCTCGGGACGATGGTCCTCGCCCCGTTCGGCGGTGGCACCGGCCGCGTTGAAGTAGCGCAAGGAGGCGTAGCGCAGGCCGTAGATGCGGTCCAGCCAGCCGAGCGCCCGCTCCAGGATGTGCTTCGATTCCCCATACGGGCTTCCAGGGACGATGGCTTCGCTTTCGGCGATAGGAATGCGTCGGGGCCGGCCGAAGAGGTTGGCCGTGGAAGAGAGAATAAAGCGGCGGACGCCGTGCTCCACCATGGCCTGAAGAAGCGTCAGCCCGCCTATGACGTTGTCCCACAGGTAGCGGAAGGGCTGCTCCATCGACTCTCCCACCAGGGTGTAACTGGCAAAGTGCATTGCCCCATCGAAGGCATAGGCGCGGAAGAGGTCATCCAGGAGGGCGCGGTCGCTTACGCTTCCCTGGACGAAGGCAGCCCGGGGATGGACTGCCGCCCGATGTCCCTGGCTCAGGTTGTCCAGGACGACGACCTCCTCGCCTGCTTCGATGAGGTGCTCGACCACGATGCTGCCGATATAGCCGGCCCCGCCGGTAACCAAGATGCGCATCTGACCTCCTTCACGGGAAAAGCCCCGGAGCACGCTCCAGTATAACCGGGCCGGCCGGAAGTTGTCAAACCACGTCAGGGCTTGGGGCTCACAGATCGGGGCTTGGAATGCGTCCGAAAAGCGTTTTCAGGGACCGGACGGTTGAGCATTGCGTGCCAAGTAGCGTACGGGACTCGTAGGACAACTCCGCAGGAGTTGTCTTATTTCGCCGGGTGGATATACCCCTAGGGGTATCTGGAGATGAGGACGGGTGCCCACCGAAGGCCGGCCGGGGCACGGGGACACTTTGACGCCGGCGGCAGCGCCTTTCTGCGGGGGGCTTCGGGGGGTATGCTATACCCCCCGACGGGGGTGCAGGGGGCAGGTAGGGGCCGGCCGGCGGCCGGCCCTCTGCGAAGAGGAACGGGGATGAGGACGGGTGTCCACTGAAGGCCGGCCGGGGCACGGGGACACTTTGACGCCGGCGGCAGCGCCTTTCTGCGGGGGGCTTCGG
>JASFBA010000095.1:0-3532 GCA_036172265.1 Chloroflexia bacterium | reverse complement strand
GGTGTGGCTCGTTTCTGTTTCAATTGGGGGCTTGCTGAATGGAGACGCCGGTATGAAAGTGGGGAGCAGCCGTCGGCCTACGCCCTCAAGAAGCAGTTTAACGCTATCCGGCGGGAGCAATTCCCCTGGACATACGATACGCAGAACATTGAGCGGCAAGTATGGATGATTCTCAGTCGCCGAAGTGGGTTCGCGGAGACTCGAAACGGGCGTGGAGAGGATGGAAGACCCGGCGGGGCGATCCTCGTTGAAGCGTCAAAAGTGGCTGAAGAAAGGCAGCCAGCCAGACTTGCAATTTAGGCAGGTTTGGTAAACCAGGTTATCATGCCTGCCATCGAAATCTGCCCGGACATCTTCTGGGTCGGCGTCAACGACCGCACCACCGACCTCTTCGAGGGCCTCTGGCCGATTACCCAAGAGGGTGTTTCCTACAACGCTTACCTGGTCCGCGATGAGAAACGGGCCATCGTGGATCTGGCCAAGGCCTTCAAGACGGACGAGTTCTTCGATCAGGTGAGCAGCATCGTCCCCCTCCAGACGCTCGATTACATCGTCATCAACCATATGGAGCCGGACCATACCGGTGTCCTGCGGATGCTCCTACGTCTGGCTCCCCAGGCCACCATCCTGGGCAGCGAAAAGACCGGAGAACTCCTCAAAACGTTCTACGGGGTTACGGAAAATTTCCGTCCGGTCCAGGATGGCGAAACCCTCTCTCTGGGCCGACGGACGCTCCAGTTCTTTTCCACCCCGTTTGTCCACTGGCCCGAGACCATCATGACCTACGAGACGACCCACCGTATCCTTTTCTCCTGCGACGGCTTTGGCGGGTACGGGGCCCTGCGCGGAGGCATTTTCGATGACGAGTGCACGGACCTGGCTTTTTATGAGAAAGAGGCCCTCCGCTACTATGTCAACGTTGTGGCCAAATTCAGCCGTATGGTGCTGCGGGCCATCGAAAGGCTGAGCGCCCTGTCAATCGCGATGGTTGCTCCCTCGCACGGCTTGATCTGGCGTCGAGACCCCAGCCGCATCCTGGAGTTGTACCGCCGCTGGGCCGGCTACGCCACCGGCCCGGGGGAGGTCGGCGTTGCCCTGCTCTACGGCTCGATGTACGGCCACACGGAGAAGATGATGAATGCCGTGGCCCAGGGCATTTCCCGAGAGGGGGTATCCTTGGAGATCTTTGACGTCACCCGTACCCACGTGAGTTATATCTTGCCGGCCCTCTGGACCTATAGCGGCGTCATGATCGGCGCTCCCACCTATGAGGCCGGCCTCTTTCCCCCGCTCGTCCACGTCCTGGACATCGCCCGACGTAAAGGCATCCGCAACAAACGGATGGCCCGTTTTGGCAGTTACGGGTGGAGCGGCGGGGCGCAGAGGGAATTCGAAGCGCTGGCTGGAGAACTGGGGTGGGAGGTTGCTGGCTCTCTGGAATGGGCCGGCGCGCCTACCGAGGAGGAACTGGAACGCGGCCTGGCCTTTGGCTCCTCCTTCGCCCGGTCGCTCATACGCAATACGTAATACGTAACACGCAATACACAATACGCACAATACGCGTACGCAATACAATACGCAACATTACGTCCGCAAGTGGGGAAAAAGGATCACTTCCCGTATCGTCGTCTGGTCGGTCAAGAGCATGGTCAGGCGGTCTATGCCCACGCCCAGGCCGCCGGTGGGGGGAAGGCCGTACATGAGCGCGTTGAGATAGTCCCGATCCATCGGGTGAGCCTCCTCGTCGCCGCGCTCCCGCGCCCGCCCTTGGGCCAGGAAGCGTTCCTCCTGGTCCAGAGGGTCGTTCAGTTCGCTGAAGGCGTTGCACAGTTCCATCCCGCCGACAAAGCCCTCGAAACGTTCCACCAGGTCGGGGCGATCGGGCTGGCGCTTGGCCAGGGGGGAAAGTTCCAAGGGGTAATCGTACAGGAAGGTGGGTTGGATCAGGGCCGGCTCGACATAGTTGGAAAGGAGCAGGTCCACCACCTTGCCCCGTGTGGCCGTCGGCTCTATCATCGCCCCCAGGGACCGGGCGGCGGCACGGAGGCTTTCGACATCGGGGTAAGCCTCCACGTCGATCCCCGTGGCCTCACGGACGGCTTCCAGAAGCGGTATTCTCCGCCACGGTGGGGTCAGGTCGATCTCCTGCCCCTGGTAGACGATGCGGGTGCCGCCGGCCACTTCCCGGGCCACAAAGGCCACCATCTCCTCCATCAGGCGCATGATGTCCCGGTAATCGGCATAGGCCTGGTAAAGTTCCAACTGGGTGAATTCGGGGTTGTGGACCCGATCCACCCCTTCGTTGCGGAAGTCGTGGCCGATCTCATAAACCTGTTCATACATGCCGACGAGCAGCCGTTTCAGGTAAAGTTCGAAGGAAATGCGCAGGTAGAGGTCCTGGTCCAGTTGGTGGTGGTGGGTGATAAAGGGTCGGGCGGCGGCCCCGCCGTAGATCGGCTGGAGGACGGGCGTTTCCACCTCCAGAAAGCCGCGCTCGTCGAGGAAGTGGCGGATGGCCTGGAGGATACGGGCCCGGATGCGGAAGCGGTGGCGTACCTCCTCGTTGGCCAGGAGGTCGGCGTAGCGTTCGCGCAGGCGTTTCTCCACGTCGGTGAGGCCGTGATACTTCTCCGGCGGCGGGTTGATGGCCTTGGCCAGCATCCGGATGGAGGAGACCTGGAGGCTGAACTGGCCCAGGCGGGTGAAAAAGGGCCGGCCGGCCGCCTCCACAAAATCGCCGGGGTCAAAGTCGCGGGCAAATCCGGCATATCCCTCTTCCCCCAGGACGGCCTGACTGAGAAAAAGTTGAATATGCGGGCAGAAGAAGCCCTGGTCGTGCTCCAAGACGCTTCCGTCCTCCAGGTCCACGAAGGTGACCCGCCCCATGGTGCGGATGCCTCCGCTCAGCCGGCCGGCCAGGACAACCTCATCCCGGTCGGGCAGGATCATCTCGCGGATCTGGGTCAGGGTAAGGGGGCGGAAGGTGTTCGGCAGGTTTTCTCCCCAGACCTCTACTTCCAGCGCCAGGCGGCCGTTTGGGGCCAGCGTCAGCCTCCCCCCACAGGCCATTTCTCCGGGCGGCGGGGCGAACCCGGCCGGCAGAGAGAGCAAGAGCAAGCGCTCGCCCCCGACCACCAGGTTGCACTCCTCTTCCTGCTGAACCCGGCCGCGGACCTGGACCGGTTCGGGAGGGAAGGTCAGTTCGGTCCAGAGTTGGGCCACGCTGTGGGTGCGCCGGCAGCGCGCCGGATAAGGATCGATCCCCCTCCGGCGCAGGTCCAGGGCCTTTTCCAGCCGTTGTCGCTGGTACTCGTTCAGTTCCACCCAACACCTCGGAGTTCAGCCGACTTCCAAGATCGTCAGCCGGGTCACGCCGGCCGGCGTCTGCACTTCTACCGTCTCGCCCACCCGCCGGCCCAGGAGAGCCTGTCCTACCGGCGACTCGTTAGAGATGCGCCCGTTGCGCGGGTCGGCCTCGGCCGAACCCACCAGCATCCAGACCTCCTCATAGCCCTCGCCGTGGCGGGGGGGG
>JASFBA010000094.1:0-34484 GCA_036172265.1 Chloroflexia bacterium | reverse complement strand
AATGTGGCGCGGGTCGCTCCAGGCGCGGGCGGTGACCAGTTGCTCGTCGTAATCGGCCAGGGCCATAAAGGGGGCGACGTTCTGCCCGAGGCCAACGGGGTCAATGAAGGTGAAGCGCAGTTTGCCGGGCGGGAGGGTGGCGAGGAGGCGGAAGAGGAGGGATTGGATTATCTGGGCAGCAGCGACTTGTACCTCTCTTGGGGTTATGAAGATCAAAGACTTGCCACTCGGGAAAGAAAGCATGGCTGGAAGCGAAAGCGGTTGATCTGCTTGGAAGGGCACTTGAAGGAGACCGATGTGGAATGGAATTAAGGAGATCTCTGAAGATGGTGTCCATGTCTCCCAGATTTTGTGATCCCAGTTTGCCGCTGAAGGCTTAATCGCCACTTCGAAATCAGAAAGCCAGCTTTTCAAGCGCCCCAAGATTTCGGTCTCGGCGAGTTGGCGATGCTTAGTTGAAATCTCCCCGAGTAGACGTTCGTACAAATGCTCGACTTCTGCCATCGTTTGGGCAAGATCGCTGCTATTGGATGCAAGATCGGGCCATTCACCCTTGATAAGTAAGATTTGCTCTTTTCCACTTACAGCTAATAGTCGCCCATTGGGTGCAAAGGCCAGATCCTCAGGTTTACCAAGTGATGAGACATCAATGGTCGCCAGTTCCTTTCCGCTTTGAGCATCCCACAATTTCACCATTCCACTCTCAATTGCTGCAGAGATTAGCCTTCCATTCGGTGAAAAAGTGACGCTCTTTATCTGCTTGTCAAAAGAATGTCTCCACAATTCAACAGCTTTCTCCAGGTCCCATAACCGCACGGTGCGGTCTGCTCCTCCCGATACCAACAATCTCCCATCTGGGGAGATATCGCAGCTAATCAATGGCTCGCTGTGAAAAGTAGTAACAATCTGTCCACCAACCAGGACTTTTATGTATCCATCTCCCCAAGTGGCGGCCAATAGTTTGCCGCTTGGATGCTTGGCTAAGGCCACTGGTGATAGGTAAGTTATCCCTTTGATCTCATACCAGTCCTCTCCACCACTATCCAGATTCCAAAAGAATAGCCCACTGCTAACACATTTCCCATCCTCCCGACCCCTAACACAACTTGTTCCTGCAATAATATGGTCCACAGGCCGGCTAAGGGGGGCAATCCTCCAATTTATATTTGCGAACTTATTTCTAATGGTCCTCAAAAGACTGAATTCTGGAATGTTATATACCGAAATTCGATGGTCTACCGTCCAAATCTCTTCATCGAATTTAGCGACAAGAATTTTCCCATCCGACGTAATCGCCAATTGCGAAGCTTTAACAGGATGATTGCGGATCTCTTTCCGAGTCTGAACATCCCATACTCGCAGCATGTCTGAGCCGCTAGAGTAGAGATATTTGCCATCTGGACTAAAAGCTAACGAGATACCGACACCACCGAATAATGGTTTCTTATGCGCCTGCCAGGTTGCGACTACGTTCCATTTAGAGGGAAGAGAATCTAAGGTCATTTTCACTACATTTGCAAGTTTCAACACCCTCTCAACCGACTGAGCAAATTGAGAACGAGCATCGTCTCCTAAAGGAGGAGCAATAGGGAAGGTTTGCAGAGGTGCTTGCTCACCTGCTGATACAAGCAAGTTTTTTACTTGCTCGAAAGCATCGCGTGCTTGCACTAACAAGTTTTGAGCCTCTGTTCCGGCCTGGGCTAATTGAGTAATAGCCTGATAGTAAGTGCGCAGGATGGCGCGCTGTTGTTGGATCAAAATGGGTTCGGACATGGGATACCTCCTCATTCTACTCGTTCCAAGGGGCGGAGCAATTCTCTTTACCACCAAGACACAAAGGCTCGAAGGACAAGAGATGTCGTTTCGTATCCTTTGTGGCTTGGTGTCTTGGTGGTGAAAATCCTCTGTCACGGCGCGTGGCGCGTCGCCTTGGCCAGCACATCGGCCAAGCGGGCGGCCTCTTCGTGAGTGGCGCGCGCTTGGCGCTCCAGCGGCTCCCAATAGGTGCGCTCAAAATGCCGGCGCACCACGTCGTTCCACACCGAACGCGTTTCTTCCCAGCGCTGGTTCAGCATCTGGAAGGCCGTCCGCAGGTCTTCCACCAGTTGATGCGGGTTTCCCATCTCATCCTCCGTTGTGTTCTCTGTTTACCACCAAGACACCAAGGCACAAAGATTCATAAAATGACTCGCTTGATGCCCTGCTTGATCAGCGGCACATTGAAATTGATCAGAAAACCCAGTCGTCTTCCGGTCAATTTCAATTGGGTCAAGAGTTGAGCCACAAAAACGGGATGTATGACCTCCACTGCCTTCAATTCGCAGATGACCATTTCTTCCACCAGCACATCAAGTCGCAAGCCTTCGTCAAATGTGATCCCATCGTAGACAATCGGCACCACAACTTGTCGGCGGTAGGACAAGCCCCGTTTAGTCAACTCGTGACAGAAGCAAACTTCATAGACATTCTCCAGCAGGCCAGGCCCAAGGGTGCTGTGAACCGCATACGCAGCATCCACGATGGCTTTGGCCAGGCTTTCTGCTTTATCGGAAATGGGAGCATAGCGCATTCTTTCACCTCTTTTTAGCCTGTCTGAAAACCACAAAGGACACAAAGATTTAACCCAAACGACAAAAGAATTGCGCTTTTCCTTCGAGTCTTTGTGGTATATCGCCCAGAGTTACAAATCGCGCTTTTTACTGCATTAGTGCCTTCGTGCCTTGGTGGTTCATTTGCAGTCTCAGCCCAGCCTCTCTGCCCCGCCGGGGCCAACTTCCCGCTCCGGGCTTGTCTCTCGCTCCAGGCCGCCGGGCAGAGGGGCGGGTGGGCTTGCCTCGGCCGAGAGCGCCTCGGCCAGGGAGATGCCTTCCCGGAGCGGCGTCCAGTCCTCGTTGCCCTGGCGATGGTAGATGTGCGCCTGGCCCGTTTCCGTCTCAATGACCACGGCCACGACCGGAACGTTCTCCGGCCCCAACTCGCGGATCAGCGCGGCGATGCGCTCGTTGGCCGGGCTCCACTGAGCGGAAGATGGATCGGCCATCCTCTCCGCCGTGGCCGCGATCCACTCCGGCGAACCCTGCTCGCCGTGTTGGGTCTGGCCGGGATGGAATTCGCCCGTGGGCGCACGGCCGTGCGCCCCTACGACCTTGCTCTCCAGGATGACCACCCGCCCGTCGGGGGTGAGAAAGACGCGGTCAAAGCCGTGCTTGGGCTGGTCAAAGGGGACCTCGCGCAGCCGGCCCTCCTGCCGCGCCAGGTCGGCCGCCAGCGCCTCGCCCACGTCGCCCAGGGCTTTCTGCACTCCCTGGCCCAGCCAGCGGATGACGGCGACGCCGGCCACACCCACCCCCACGGCCGCCAGCAGCGCCCCCAGCGCGGCGGCTCCGGCAGCGGCATCCGCCGGCGGCGCAGTGGCGAAGGTCGCTGGCACAAAAGAAGGGACGCCGCCCGGTCCGATGCCGGTATAGGCGTAGAGAGTGTTCACCTTGCTCTCCAGCAATCCGCTCGCTTTGGGCAATTCCTCCTGAATCCAGGCGGCCATCCGTCGGGCCTGGCGCTGATACTCTTCCGCCGTGCGTTCCACCAGCCGCCGCCACTCGACGACTTCGCGCAAGCGGGCCCGGGCTTCGGCCAGGATTTGGCCAGCTCGTCGTACCCATGCGTGCTCCTGTGTGCACGGCGGAATCACCCGTTGGCCGGTTTTGGGGTCCACCCATCCTGACGTCTGGCAGCGTTTCAGAGCGGCGTAGGCGCGCCTGAGTTCCTCCTCGGCAGCATGTACCTTTGCTTCCCAATGCCGCTGGCGCTCGCCCAAATACTCCAGTGTGTGGCGCACCTGGGCGTCCATCGCGCGCAACGCGGCTTCGGTATCCGCGCCGAAGCGCAACAAGGTAGCGCGCAGGTCCGCCAGCGCCTGGATGGAACGGACATCGGCGCCTCTCATTGCGCATCCCTCCTATCGTTGGCTCAGATACTCGCGCAGGCGTTGCGCCTTGCGCAGCAAGAAGGGGATGTGCTGCTCCGAGGTGCGCATAAACTGGTGCAGCACGCGCATCGTCTGCTCAAACTCCTGGGCGAACTTTTGGTGCTCCTGGTCGCGCCAAGTATCGCCAAGACGGGCAAATTGTCCATTCAGGCGGCTCATGCTCTCGGTGAGTTGGCTGTTGAAGCGTTTTAACTCGGAGGCAAAGCGCTCCAGGTCTTCAGGATTGGCAATGGCTTGTGGCATAAGCACCTCCGTGGTTCCACCTAACGGCACGCGCTTCAGCCGCCGCGAGCGAGCAAAGCAAGCGGAAGCGTATCGAAACCTTATGTTGCCCCGATAACCGTTCGCGTTTCGCCAGGATGCCCCCCAACAAAAGGCCATAGGGCAGGACAACGGTGATGTTATGTCCCGCTGGGCGGTGAACCCAGTATAGCACAACGGGAGGAAATGTCAAGCCCCCGTTTCGGCCCAGACGGAACATAAAGCCCATCAGTGGACCCCACAGTACCATGGCTTGGATGGATCGGCACCATGCCGGCGGATAGTCTGGGCCATGCAGGCGAAGCCGGCCAAACGGTTCGGAGCGATAGAGGCGCTGCGCGGAGCCGAGGAGGTTTTGCCCCGCTTTCGCAAAATTCGCCACCCGGTTTGAAATTTTGCCCGACGGGTGTATAATATTTTCAAAGACCGGACACCAGCGACATCGCCTTATATTGCTATCGATAACCGTTCGTGCTGCACCGGTAAGGCCATTTTGTCGGCAATTTCCCTACCGGGAGGCCGAGGAGCAGGAGTGTAGTGGGGCGAAATTCGCCAGAGTCCAGTTAAGAAGAGTGTGAGGCGGCGTCCGGATGGAATCGCCCTTTCTTTTCGCCGAAATTCTCATCGCTGAAGCCGATCCGGAATTCGGCCGGCGGATGGCCCAGGTGCTCCAGGCCGCTGGCTATGTCACGACCTACGCCTTCGGGGAAGAGACGCTCCTGGAGGCTATTCGCACCCGACCGCCCGACCTCGTTCTCCTCACCCTTAATGGCGACGTCCGAAAGACGATCCGTGAGGTCAAGAGGATTTCCCCGACCATGATCCCCGTCATCGTCGTTGCGCCGGCCGACGACCTCTCGGCCGCGGCCACAGCGCTGGATGCCGGCGCCGATGAATTCCTCCCCCGCACGGCCGGGAATGTCGAACTCCTGATCCGGGTGCGGGCCATGCTCCGCCTCAAACGCACCTACGATGCCTTGGCCGAATTGAACACTACCCTGGAGCAAAAGGTCCAGGAGCGGACACGGGCGTTGGAACAGGCCCACGCTTCCCTCCGCCATGCCGAAAAACTCGGTGCACTGGGCCGGCTGAGCGCCGCCGTCGCCCACGAGATCAACAACCCCCTGACCGGCATCCTGGGACTGCTGGAACTCATCCGGGAGGATTGCCCGCCCAATTGCACCGTCAACCCGCATCTGCACCAGGACCTGGAAAAAATTGACCGCCAGATAGCCTCCATCGCCCACCTGGTTCAGCGTCTGCGCGACTACTCCAGGCCGCCGCGCCAGGGACGCCGGCCGGTTGTCCTGAACCAGGTCGTCCAGGAGGTGCTACATCTGGCCGGCCGGGAGTTGGGAAAACGGCACATCGAGATCATCCAGGAACTCGATCCGGAACTGCCGTCGGTTTACGCCTCGCCGGGGCAGATGGGAGAAGTCCTTCTGAACCTGGTGCTCAACGCTCAAGATGCCATGCCGGAAGGCGGGCAACTGCGCATCCGTACTTGTGCCCAAGATGGCCGAGTTCACCTGCAGGTGGCCGATACCGGCAGCGGCATTCCACCCGAGGTCATGGAGCACCTCTTCGAACCCTTCTTCACCACCAAAGGGGAACAGGGCACCGGGCTAGGTCTGGCCATTTGCGATAGCATCGTCCGCGACCACGGCGGGGAAATCCGGGTCGAAAGCCGGCCCGGCCAGGGGAGTACCTTCACCGTGATCCTGCCGGTGGCGGAACCTCCGCAAGGAGAAAGCAGTGTTCATCAACTGGAAAACGAATGAACTCTATCTGAACATCGTTTACTACGGCCCGGCGCTTAGCGGGAAGACGACCAACCTGGAGCAGATTCACGCCCGGCTGCACCCCTCCACCCGGAGCGAACTTTTCACCCTGAGCACCCGGGAGGACCGGACGATCTTTTTCGACTTCATGCAGATGGAACTTGGGCCGATCGGCCGGCTGCAACCTCGCTTCGGCCTCTATACGGTGCCGGGCCAGGTTTATTACGAAGCCACCCGGGCGGCCGTGTTGCGTCGGGCCGACGGCATCGTCTTTGTGGCCGATTCCCAGGCCGGCCGGCTGGAAGAAAACCGGGCTTCCTGGCGAAATATGGAGCAACACCTGGGGCAGGTCGGAAGGCGTCTCCCCGGCTTTCCCTTGGTTATCCAGTTCAACAAGCGTGACCTGCCCGATGCTCTCCCGGTGGACGAACTCAGGGCGGCGTTGGACGTGGGAAACTACCCTTGCTTCGAGGCAGTCGCCACTCGAGGCCTGGGTGTCCCGGAAACGTTGCGTGCCATTATGGGCCGGGTCCTTCTGGATGTCCAGCGCAAACTGGCGGCCCAGGCCGGCGTGGGCATGCCTGCGGCCGGCCGGCAGGACGGGTGAAGATGGCTGTTCAGGGAAACCTCCAGGGCTTGGATGTCGCCGACCTGATCCAGTGGAACTGTCAGGCCGGCCTGCCGGCACGCCTCATAGCCCGACGTGACGATGAAGAAATCGTCCTGTACTTCGAGGGCGGCGAGATCGTCCACGCCCAGGCCGGCACACTCCAGGGGGAAGAGGCCGTCTACCGCTTCCTGACCTGGGATTCCGGAGTGTTTGAGGTGGAACAGGGCATCCTTCCACCCAGGGTAACCGTTCGGATGCCGTGGTTGGCGCTCGTGATGGAGGGCAAACGCCGTCTGGACGAGCAACGAGTGCAAGAAAAGGAGCCAAGCACGATGGAAAGACCGATGAAGCGTGGAGAGCGACTGGAGGCCGCGGTTCGCGGAATCGTCGAACGGGCGACGGCCCTGCAGGGCGTGGCCGTCATCACCCTGGACGGACTGGTGATCGCAGCGGCCCTGCCTCCTAACCTGGAGCAACTGCGGGTGGGGGCAGTGGCAGCCGGCATCCTCAGTCTGTCCGGCCGTTCCATTGCCCAACTGGAGCGGGGTGAGTTCCAGCAAACCCTGATTCAGGGGAGCGAGGGCAACATTGTCATCACCTACGCCGGAAAGAACGCTGCCTTCGTGGGCATCACCGGAAAAGGGGCCAACCTGGGGATGGTCCTTCTGGAAGTCCGCGAAGGCACCAAGGCCGTAGCCGAGATTTTGGGCTAGGGAGGGGTGCCATGCCGTCACAGACGCTCTTTGAGAACGCCGAGCATAAAAACGTCCTCCTGGAGGACTTTACCTCGGGCCAGATGGTCCAGGCCAACCAGCACGTCATCGTCCATCGCGGCCAGGCCATGCTCCTGGATCCCGGGGGGCACAAGGTCTATGCGGCGGTGTTGGGCGAACTTTCCGCCGTTGTGCCTATGGGCAACCTGAAGTACATCTTCCTTTCCCATCAGGACCCGGACATCGTCGCCGCCACCAACGCCTGGTTGATGGTGACCGAAGCCATCGCTTATATCCCCGGCCCGTGGATGCGCTTTATCATGCACTTTGGGGTGGACGACATGGTGATGGAACGCATCCTGCCCATTCCCGACCGGGGAATGACGCTGGACCTGGCTGGCTGCCCGCTCCAGGTGATCCCAGCCCACTTCCTGCATTCGCCGGCCAACTTCCAGGTCTACGATCCGGTCTCCAAAATCCTCTACTCCGGCGACCTCGGGGCCTCGTTGGGACAGACTTATGTCACGGTTCGAGATCTGGACGACCACCTACAGTACATGGAGACCTTTCACCGGCGCTATATGGCTTCCAATAAGGTGCTCAAGTTGTGGGCGGAGATGGTTCGCCCACTGGATATCGAAATCATCGCCCCCCAGCACGGAGCCATGCTGGTGGGCAAGGAGACGGTCCGGCGCTTTATCGCCTGGGTCGAGGGCCTGGCCTGTGGAGTGGACCTGGTGGACGAACTCTTCCGGCTGCCCCAAGGCTGAAAGCCCTCCGGCCTCGACGGTTTCGCCCAGGTGGAATACGGCCGCTTCCGGATTCTGGTTCGGATAGGTGTGGCACGCCGGTCCTAACCGGCATCCCTCCGTCAGATACCCTAGCGGCCGGCCTCTGGTCTTTGACCAGGAGCAGCCGATGAGCGAAGCAGTTCTGGTTGTGGATGACGATCCGGTGGTCCGCGAGAGCCTGCAGCGACTGCTGGGAAAACGCGGCTATGCCGTGGAGACGGCAGGGACGGCCGAAGAAGCCCTGTTGCTTTTAGGGCAAAAACTTTTTGCTCTTGTCATCACCGACTGGCAGATGCCCGGCATGGACGGGCTGGCGCTTCTGCGTCGGATTAAGGAGCGCTTGCCCCATACCCCGGTGGTGATGATCACGGCCTACGGATCGACGGAAACGGTCATTCAGGCGCTGCGCAGCGGTGTGAGCGATTTTGTGCTCAAGCCCTACCGTCCGGAGGAACTGCTCCAGATCGTGGAGCGGGAGGTGGCCCGACATCGGCAAGCCGTTCCGGCCGGCCTCTCCTCTGGCATCGGGGCACGCTTGAGCCGGGAGCAACTGGACGAACTCGACATCCTCCTGGCCCAGTTGCGCCTGGAGGTCGGCGCCCGCTGCGTGCTCCTGGTGGAGGGAAACGGCTACGTGATTGCCACCAAGGGCTATATCGAAGACCTCAACATCTCTGCCCTGGCCGCGCTAGTGGCCGGCGACTTTGCCGCGGCCTCCGGGATCGCAGCCCTGCTCGGTGAGGATGGATCTTTCCGCCTCAACTATCACGAGGGCGAACGCTACAGCGCTTACTCTGCCCAAGTGACGCCGGAGGTCTTTCTCGTCATCATTTTCGGCCCCGATACTCGCCTGGGCGTGGTGCTGCACTTTGCCCGACAGGCGCTTCCGCAACTTCGGGAAGTTATCGCCCGCATGGAAAAGCCCCCCCAGGCCGACTTCTCCGAAACGCCGTCTCCTCCGGAGGAACGCGGCCGGCTGTATACCCTGGAGGAGATCCGTCGGAGCGGCCTCCTGGAGGCCGACGTTCTGGCCACCCTCGACGCCCAGTTCGGCCGGCTGTGGAAATCGGAAGAACAGGCCGAGTAGAGTGCAGGAGGAGAGTTTTCTCCCGACATCCGGAGGCGTGCCATGTACAAGGTCTTCTGGCTTCCCCCATTTCTGCTGGTTTTCCTGGCTGTTTCCTGTGTTCCGCCATCTTTGCCTGCCGGTGAGTCTACGGCCGGCCCAACCCGGCCGATTCCGGCCCGGCCGGCCGGCTTCGCCGCCTACAGACCCGTCCCGGTGAAGGTGACCCCCGCCGCCCCGGCCTATACCCCCGACCTGGCAGCCCTCAGCAACCCCCAGTTCCTTTCGATCCTGAACGAGGCTCAAAAAGCCGCCTTGCAAGAAAACGGCTTTGTCGTCGTTCCCCAAGGGTATCGGCAGATTTATACCATCTACCAGGGGGCCAAGGAACGCAACATCCCCATCTTTGTAACCACCGACGCCGTGCTCCATACCTTCCATATCCTCTATGACTATGCCCTGCGTCTGGTCGAAAAGGAACACTTCATCGCCGACCTGAAGGCCCTCAGCGCGGCGATGCTCCAGGCGGCCGAAGCCGATTATAACGCCGCCTCTGGCGCCCTCCAGGAGGCGTCCCGCCAGAACATGGCCTTTTTTGCCGTGGGGTTGCGCCTGCTCGATCCCCAGGCGCAGGTGCCGGAGGCCGTGCGCGGCCTGGTCGAGCAGGAACTCGCCCTCATCGCCGAACACGCCGGCATTGCCTGCTCCCCTATCTGGGGCCAGGGCTGTGCCCAGGCCAACTGTGCCCGCTATCCCCACATCTGCGAGGATTACTCTCAGTACGTCCCCCGCGGTCACTACACCCGCAACGAGGATTTCCAGCGCTACTTCCGGGCCATGATGTGGTACGGGCGGATGTCCTTCCACTTGAGCACCCCGGCCGACGTGGAGGCGGCGCGGCGTGAGACGCGGGCGGCGCTCCTCATCGTCCGGGCGCTCTATACCGCCAGGATCGGGGAAGAAACCGCCCTGGACGTCTGGGAACGCATCTACGAGCCAACGGTCTTTTTCGTCGGAGCGGCCGACGACCTGACCGTTTACGATTATGCCGACCTGGCGCAGAAGGTTTTCGGCGGCCTGCCCGACCCCGCCCGGCTTGCCGACGAAGGCCGTCTGGACTCCTTCCTCCAGGAGGCCCGCAAACTTCGCCCTCCGGCCATCCTGGGCGGCTATGTGGTTGACCTGTACAAGCCTGAGGAAGTAGCCCTTTCCTTCCGCTTTATGGGCCAGCGCTTTGTCCCCGATTCGTACATTTTCCAGCAACTGGTCTATAACCGGGTGAGGCAGTATCGGGGGAGCGGCCGGCCCTTTACCCTTTCCTACTCCCCGGCCGGCCCGATTCGCGGCGTCCCCCGAGGGCTGGACATTCCGGCTGCCCTGGGCAGCCGCCGCGCCCTGGAAATCCTCACCGCCGAGGGCGATACCGACTACGAGGGCTATGCCGAGCAATTGGCCAAAGTACAAGGGGAGTTTGCCGCCCTCCCGCCGGAGCAGTGGACGACCAACCTCTACTGGAATTGGCTCCATGCCCTCCGCCCGCTCCTGGAAGTCAAAGGGGAAGGCTACCCCTACTTTATGCGCTCCCCGGCCTGGGCCGATAAGGACCTGCATACCTGGCTGGGCTCCTGGAGCGAACTCCGCCACGATACGATCCTCTATGCCAAGCAATCGTACACCGTCGGCGCTACGGGCCTTCCCCCAGAGCCGGAGGCCACCCAGGGGTATGTGGAGCCACAGCCGGAAGTCTATGCCCGGCTGGCCGCCCTCTGCGCCCAGATGCAGGAGGGGCTGGGCCGGCGGGGGCTTCTGAACGAGGAGATGGCCGACAAGGTGGAAAAGATGCGGGACCTCCTCCTGGCGCTCAAGACGATGGCCGAAAAGGAGCTGCGCGGCGAGGCGCTGAGCGAAGAGGAGTACGAGACCATCCGTGGCATCGGCGACACGCTGGAGGAACTGACCACCTTCTCCAAGGAAGTGGCCGGCGAGATCACCTCCCAGACCGACGAACGCATGGCCGTCATCGCCGACGTGCATACCGATCCGAACAGCAGCGAGGTGCTGGAGGAAGGGGTAGGCGACGCTTTCCCTATCTATGTCGTCGTGTTGGTGGAAGGCCGGCAGACCTTGACCCAGGGCGGTGTCTTTTCCTACTACGAGTTCCGCCACCCGATGGCCGACCGGCTGACCGACGAGGCCTGGCAGGAGATGTCGCCCAAGCCGGAGCAGCCGGCCTGGACGGCGAGTTTTGTGGTGGAGTAGGGCTCAGGGGGTCAGGGCACTTGAAATGACGGGCTTTATCGGCACTTCCGGGTGGGTTTACCCTCATTGGAGGGGAGTATTCTACCCGCCCCATCTTCCTCAGAAGGCCTGGTTTGCTTACTACGCCGACCACTTTGACACGGTCGAGATCAACAACACCTTCTACCGTCTTCCTGAGGAGACGGCCTTCCGCCGCTGGCAGGAGCAGGCCCCGCCGGGCTTTCTTTACGCCCTCAAGGTCAGCCGCTACATTACCCATATGAAAAAACTCCATCAGGTGGAAGAAGCGCTGGGCCGTTTCCTGGAGCGGGCCCGTCTGCTGGGAGATCATCTGGGGCCGCTCCTCTACCAGTTGCCTCCGGGCTGGCACTTTTCCCCCGAACGGCTGGAGGCCTTCCTGCGCTTTCTCCCGCAGGACCTGCTCCACGTCTTTGAATTTCGCCATCCTTCCTGGTTCTGTGCCGAGGCCTTCTCGCTCCTCGAACGTTACGGCGCCGCCCTCTGTCTGCCCAGCATGCCCGGCCTGGAAAGCCCCCGTCGGGCCGTCGGGCCGGCCGTCTATGTGCGCATGCACGGGGCCACCCTCCTCTACGCCAGTTGCTATAGTCAGGAGGAACTGGAGGACTGGGCCGGGTGGCTCTCGGAAGAGCAGCGGGCCGGCCGGAGCATCTATGTATACTTCAACAACGATGCCTTCGGCTATGCCGTAGAGAACGCCCGTCAGTTGCGGGAACTTTTGGGACGGATGTGAAGACCAGCGACTTTGACTACGAACTGCCGCCGGAACTCATCGCCCAGCACCCGGTAGAGCCTCGAGATGCCTCCCGGTTGCTCGTCCTGTATCAGGATAGCGGAAGGATCGAGCATGCCCACTTCCGCGACCTGCCGGCCTACCTCCGGCCGGGGGACCTCCTGGTGGCCAACGAAAGCCGGGTGCTCCGCGCCCGGTTGCTGGGGCGCAAGGCGCGCACCGGCGGGCGGGTGGAGGTGCTCCTCCTGCGCCGGCTGGACGAACGCCGCTGGGAGGCCCTCCTCGGCGGACAGCGCATCCGACCCGGGCTGGAACTGGCTTTGGGGGAAGAGCCGATCTTGCTCGCCCGCGTGGAGGAAACCCGCCCGGATGGCACATGGGTACTCCGCTTTGCGGAGGAGGTCGAGCCACACCTGGAGCGGCTGGGGATGGTGCCGCTCCCGCCCTACATCCACGAGCCGCTGGCCGATGTGGAACGCTACCAGACGGTCTATGCCCGGGTGGCCGGATCGGTGGCCGCGCCCACGGCCGGCCTGCACTTTACCCCTCGCCTGATCGCCGAACTGCAGGATCGGGGGGTGGGCTTTGCTTTCGTCGTCCTGCATATTGGATGGGATACCTTCCGCCCGGTGAAAGTAGAAGAAATCGAAGCGCATCCTATCCACGCCGAGTGGTGCCGGGTGCCGGACGAGGTGGCCCAGGCCGTTCGAGAAACCCGGCGGGCCGGTGGGCGCGTAGTGGCCGTGGGCACCACGGCGGTGCGGGCCTTGGAGACGGCCGCCCAGAGCGGCGAGGTGGCTCCTTTCGAGGGCTGGACCCGGCTCTTTATCTACCCCGGCTACCGCTTCCGAACCGTGGATGCCCTGATCACCAACTTTCACCTGCCGCGATCTACCCTCCTGTTGCTGGTGAGCGCCTTTGCCGGCCGGGAAACCGTCCTCCGCGCCTACCGGGAAGCCATCGCCCGACGTTATCGCTTCTACAGTTTTGGAGACGCCATGTTGATTCTCCATAGGTAAACCACCGGTAGTCGCCCATAATTCGGCAGGTCGGATTCTCATCCGACCTACGGCCGGTTATAAATGAGAATTCCGACGCCTCCTGAGTGCGCCGAGGAGAATTCCTTGAAAGGAGAGGATGGGTCATTCCGGCATGGTGAAGGACCCGCTCAATGGCACGAAGGGTGGGAAGAGGAGAAAGGCCTTTCTCTCGCAAGCGGGTACGTACGGCCTGGCTGCCGGAGCAAGGGCGCAATATCATCGCGCCCTTACGTGCTATCCTATTTGTCGCTCTGCCGGCAGGGAAAGCAGGTTCCCGGTGTTTTGAACGGCTTATTTAGCCAGGGAAGATGTGTGTCCCCGTCTCCCCCCGTAGGGCCCGTTCCAAGTTCTCCGGGTTGGTGATGATGGCCTGCTTGCCCCCAGCCTCCAGGTACTCGATGATCGCCCGAATCTTCGGCCCCATGCTGCCCGCGGGAAAGTGACCTTCTTGGTAATGTTTTCGAGCCTCATCCAGCGTCATTCGGTCCAGCCAGCGTTGTTCCGGCCGGCCGTAGTTCAGGGCCACCTTCTCCACGGCGGTGGAGATGAGGAAGAGGTCGGCCTGAATGCTGCGGGCCAGGAGGGATGAGGCATAGTCCTTGTCAATGACCGCCTCCACCCCTACCAAGTCGCCGTTCTCATCTTCGAGCACCGGGATGCCCCCGCCGCCCACAGCGATCACGGCAAAGCCCCGCTCGATCAGGGAACGGATGGCCTCCAGTTCGACAATGCGCCTGGGGAGGGGAGATGCCACCACCCGCCGCCAGCCGCGGCCGGCATCCTCCCGCACGACCCAACCCTCCATTTGGGCCCGTTCGCGGGCCACCTCTTCGCTCATAAAGGAGCCGATCGGCTTGGTCGGGTTGCGAAAGGCCGGGTCGTCCCGATCTACAAGCACCTGGGTCACCACGGTGGCTGCACACTTCCTGATCCCGCGCCGGCGAAACTCGTTGTAGAGGGCCCTCTGAAGCATATAGCCGATGGCCCCCTGGGTATCCGCTCCACAGGAATCCAGGGGCACTTCGTGCAGTTCGTGTCGCGCAAGTTCCGAACGCCGCAGGATGAAGCCTACCTGGGGGCCGTTGCCGTGGGTGATGACCACATCCCAGCCATGCTCGATCATGCCGGCGATGTGATGGCAGGTTTCGGCTGCAGCGGCATACTGGTCCGGGACGGTCTGGTGGTCTTTGTCCTTGATGAGCGAATTTCCACCGATGGCTACTACAGCAACTTTCTTGCTCATACTTTCCTCCTCTCAAAAGTAATGGGCCCGACGGGAAAGCCCGCCAGGCCCGTAGAGGTTTACCAGTTGCCCATCGTCAGTGCCATAACCGCCTTTTGAACGTGCAGGCGATTCTCGGCCACGTCGTAGATGCAGGAACGCGGGCCGGAGGCGACCTCGTCGGTTACCTCGTGGCCCCGATCCACCGGCATCGGATGGGTGAAGATGCCGTTATCGGTCCGCGCCATCCGTTCGGCCGTGCAGATCCACTCCGGGTGCTGCAGAGCCCGTTGAATTTCTTCCTCCTTGTGGAAGATGCCACCCTCGTAAGCCTGGGGGCTCATCCAGTGACGGGAATAAACGACGTGAGCCCCCTCGTAACCCCGGTCAGGCTCATGGAGAATCTCGAAGGTGTGGCCACGGGCGGCGCAGTTTTCCCGGGTCCAGGCGATGACTTGAGGGTCCAGGTCGTACCCTTCAGGGTAGGCCAAGGTGATGTCCATGCCGAAGCGGGAGGCAATGAGCAACGCCTCCTGGACGCTGCACCAGGAGCGAGCCAGGGCCCCGTGCCCCCAGGTCAGGAGGAGTTTCTTCCCCTGCAGGACGGAGAGGTCCAGTGTCCGTCCCGGCCCGTTCCCCAGCCACTCGGCCCAGCCCATCAGGTCGGCTAGTCCCTGGCAGGGATGGTATTTGTCGTGGGCCATGGAGATCACCGGGATGTCGGCCCAGTAGGCATACTCGCGCAAAAGGGCATCGCCCTCGCCGTAAGCGCTGATCTTGTCCTCCAGGATGCGGATACCGATGCCGGCCGCGTAGCGGCTCATCACCTTGGCCGCGTCCTCCACCGTCTCGCCGGCCCGGGTAGCCGTCTTCAGCCGCATGGCCCCCGGCTCCAGGTACTGGGCATGTCCCCCCAGTTCGGTAGCCGCGCACTCGAACGACTGGCGCGTGCGCACCGAGGGATTGTAGAAGAACATGAAGAAAGTCTTGCCCTGAAGGAGGTGGCTCCAGCGCGGAGAAAATCGCTCCCGCTTCATCCGCGCCGCCAGATCCAGCACGGCTACCAGCCCCTCCAAGGGCCATTCCTGGGTGCAGAGCAGGTCGCGTCCGTATAGATCCATCTTGACCTCCATTTCGGGGATTGGGACTCAGGTGGGACATTTTCAGCTTTCCAGGTCATCACCGGTGGGAAGAGGGGCGCTTCTGGTTCTCGCACCAGATGGGCGCCGAATTCCGTTTTGCCCTGCTGCAGGTTTCGGATGTGCCGGATATAACCGTCTACCGCATCACCAGACTCATCACCGCCTTCTGCACATGGAGACGGTTCTCGGCTTCGTCAAAGACAGCCGACTGGGGACCGTCAATGACCTCGTCCGTGACCTCAAAACCACGGTCGCAGGGAAGGCAGTGCAGGTAGATGGCTTCAGGGTGGGCCAGTTTCATGAGGTCGGCGTCGCAGATCCAGTGCCGGTTGCGCTCAAAGATTTCCTTGGCCTTGGGGGGACTATCCTCGCCTACCGGGGGCTTGAACATGGGCACGGCGGTCCAGGACTTGGGATAGACGACGTGTGCCCCCTGTACCGCCTCGCGCATATCGTGACTTATGGCGAAGGAGCCGCCGTAGCGCCGGGCATAGTTCCGACAGGCCTCCAGCACCTCAGGATCGAGTTCCATACCTTCGGGATGGGCCAGTACCACCTCCATGCCCATCATCGTGGCGGCGATGATGGCGCTCTGGGGCACGGCCCGGGGCTTGTGGATGCTGGGGGAATAGGCCCAGCTCATAACGAACTTGACCCCGCGGAAGCCGCCGAACTTTTCCCGAACGGTGAGGATGTCGGCCAGGGCCTGGAAGGGGTGGTATTTGTCGTCCTCCATATTCAGGACGGGGATGTCGGCCCAATAGGCAAAGTTGCGGATCATCTCGTTGGCCCCGCCGTAGACCCAGTCCACCGGATCGCCGTAGCAGCGGATGGCGATGCCGTGGCCCATACGCGAAAGCACCCGGGCCACGTCGGAGACGCGCTCGGTGGTATAGGCTACCTCGCGGCCCGGCAGGGCCGGGGTGTAGATTTTCTCCGGGTCGAGGTAATGGGCATGGCCGCCTAGTTGGGTCATGCCGGCCTCGAAGGAGTTGCGGGTGCGCAGGCTCTGGTTGTAAAAGATCATGAAGAGGGTCTTGCCGCGTAAGAGATGGTCATGAGGTTCGCCCATGGCGAAGCGACGTTTCAGGTCTAGGGCGATGTCGAGGATGGTTTCCACGTCTTCGCGGCTCCACTCCAGGAGGGTGATAAAATCACGACCACGGAACGTTTCGGTTTTCATTCTTGCCTCCTCTAGGTGTAATTTTGATCCCAGTCTCTGGACGATACCGGCTGAGACGAAGCCGGCCGTCGGGGAAAGAAACACGCTGTCATGCTCCCCTGCCCGAACCGGAGGGTTTTCCCAAAAAGCGCTCGATTCGTTGAAGGAGGTCGGGAAGTTCGAACGGCTTGATCAGATAATCGTCGGCTCCAAGGGCAAAACCACGGGCAATGTCGCTTTCGGCGTCGCGTATGCTAAAGATCACCACCGGCACCGGGCGGGTCGCTTTGATCTGCCGGCAGATTTCCCAGCCACTGATATACGGCATGTTCAGGTCCAACAGTACCAGGTCCGGCTGGAAGGCCTCGAAGACGGCCATCGCCTCGCGGGGATCGGAGACGGTGGAGACCAGGAACCCCTCCTCCTGCAAAAAGCGGGCCAGGAAAAGGCCCATCTCTCGGCTATCGTCAATGACCAGGATTCTCTGCTCCACTTTCCCCCCCTTTCCGAGCAGATAGCGGGCGGATACGGGGACGCAAGGCATATTCCACGGTAGCCAGCAACTGGCCGATCTCGAACGGTTTGGCCAGGTAGGCGTCGGCTCCGGCCTGCAGTCCCCGGCGGACGGCTTCGGTCTCGGCCTGCACGGTCAACATAACCACCGGTGTCTCGGAGACACGCTTGATTTGCCGACAGAGTTCCAGCCCGCTGAGGCCGGGGAGGTTGACATCCAGGAGCACCAGGTCAGGTCGGAGGCGCTGGAAGGATTCCCAGCCGGCCGGCCCATCGTCTACCACGACCGTCTGATAACCCTCCTGGCGAAGGATGTGTTCAAGCAAACGGCTGATATCCGGACTGTCCTCGACCACCAGGATCGTCTTGGCCATCTCCTGTAACTCCGCGGCTATGGCAAAATCTTGTATCTATGATACCACGGGAGGGGAGGGATGTCAAAACTTCACGGGTCGGATTGACAACCGACCTACCGGAATAAGTGGATGTCAGGCACCGGTTTGCGCAACCGTGCCGGATATAGTACAATGTTATTTTGAAAACAACGCCGAGTCCTGCACGGGGTCGGCCGGTATGGGACGGCTCGGCAAAAATGGGCGGAAAGGCAACCGTGTTCCGAACAGGTGGATAAGCCCTGTGTGGGCGGGCAACGGTATTGAGGCGATGGGCCGTTCCAGGAGAATTCAGGAAATCCAGGAAGAGATTGCCCGACGGGCCGAAGAACCGGAAAAAGGCCCGGAGGAAATGCTAAGCGTGCTCGTTTTTTACCTTTCCGACGAGCGTTACGCCTTTCCCCTGGAAGTGGTGCGCGAGGTCAGCCGGGTCGGCCACATTACCCCGCTGCCGGGGCTGCCGGCCGCCGTCCTGGGCGCTACCGGCCTACGCGGGGAGGTCCTCCCGGTGCTGGACCTGCGCCACATGCTCGGCCTGCCGGAAAGGCCGCCGACTGCCGAAAGCCGTCTGATCGTCGTCCAGCAAGGGAACATCGTCGCCGCCATGCTGGCCGACCGTGTGGAGGACGTCGCCGCTCTACCTACATCCACGTTGCAGGCACCCCCGGCCGAGGCAGAGGGCACTTCTCCCTTCCTCCAGGCCATTGCCCGCCGGGGAGAAGAGGTCACCCGAGTGCTGCATCTGGCCGGCTTGCTGGAGGCGGTTCGCCATGGCGGATGAAGGGGTTATGGCCCTTTTTCTACAAGTGGGACACAGCCGTTTCGCCGTGGAAGCCGGCCAGGTGGAAACGTTGCGGCGGAAGGAAACGCTTTACCCGATTCAGGGCGGGCCTCCCGATCTGCTGGGCCTGCTCCCTTTGGGTGAAGTAACCGTCCCCATACTGGACCTGGGGGCACGGTTGGGCCTGGAGATGGCCGAGGAGAGGCGGCGCGGCATCCTGCTCGTTCCTCCTCGGGAAGTATCGCCCCTCTCCTTCCGCGTGGATGGTGTCGAAGGGCCGGTGTTCCTACCTTGGAAGCAGGTCACTTTGCTGCCCAGGCTGTTCCAGGAAATCCAGTCCCGCCCGGTGGTCTGGGGATTGGTCTGGCAAGAAGACGTCCTGGTGCCCCTCCTCGACCTGGGGCAGGTTGTCCCCCCTGAAGAGGTCTCGACACTGCTGGCCCTGGCCTCCGCCCAGAGCCGGCCGTAGGAGGTGGTTATGGCGCAGGGAAACTGGCAACAGGGGATTCTATCCTATCTGACCACGCCGCCCAACCTTTCGACGGAGGAGCAGGTGCGGCGCAACACCACCGTTCGCCGCCTGGCCCTTGTAGAGTTCCTTTGCCTGCTCGTGATCCTTTTGGCCCATTTCCTGGCCCATCAGTTCCACCTGGTCGTCGTAGAGATGACGACGCTGACCTGGATCGGGCTGGGCCTGCTCCTGCTTCTCTGTCTGGCCGTCATCCCGCTGGCCAATGCCCGCCGGCCGGTGGAAGGGGCCTGGCTTCTGGTCCTGGCCACATTGGTTGTCGCCACCCTTCTGAGCGGCCATGAAGGCTGGGTCAGCGGAAAACTGTGGCCCTTTTTCTCGGCCGTCCTCTTTCTCTGGCCGATCGTCGTTAGCGGGACAACCCTGTCCGGCAACACCGTCTATTTCGTCGCCGGCCTGGCCACTCTCCTCTTCGTTGCCCTTGGCCTGTTCCAGTCTTCAGGAAGTGCCAGCTCCTCCTCTGCGACGGAAAGCATCTCCCTGCACGCCTTTTTGCTCCAGTACGGCACCGGACTGGTCGTTTCCTTCTTCTACGTTGCCTATGTCACCCGCCGGAACGCCCTCTCTTTGCTAGAGGCTGTGCATGAATCGGAACAGCGGGCCCAGGAGATTCTGCGCACCAACGAGCGCCTGGTGGAAAAAGGCATCCAGCAGGTCAATCTGGCTACCCAGATCGGCATCTCGGCGACCGAACTTTCGGCGACTTCCCGCCAGCAGGCCAGTGGTGCGGCCCAGCAGGCCTCGGCCATCAGCGAGGTAACCTCTACCATCGAGGAGATGGGCTATACCGCCCGCCAGATTGCCCAGAGTGCGGAGAACGTCTCCCAGGTGGCCGAACAGACCCTGGAGGCCGTGGGACGAGGGCAGAGCGCTGTGGATGAGACGGTAGCGGCGATGGAGGGAATAAAAAGCCGGGTGCAGGAACTGGCCGATAAGGTGTTGGCGCTGGGGGAACATTCCCAGCGCATCGGCGAGATCATCGAGATCATCAACGATATCGCCGACGAAACCCACCTCTTGGCCCTGAACGCGGCCATCGAATCGGCCGGGGCCGGTGAACACGGCCGGCGTTTTGCCGTAGTTGCCGCCGAGGTGAAGAGCCTGGCCAACCGGGCCATGGAGTCGGCGAAAGAGGTGCGCGGCATCATCGCCGAGATTCAGCGGGCCACCAATGCTTCGGTCATGGCCGCCGAGGAGGGGTTGAAACAGACGGAGCGCGGAGTGAACCAGGTCTACCAGGCCGGCCGGGCGATGGAAGAGATCGTCCTCTTGGCCCAGCGCACCGCCGAGGCAGCCCAGGAAATCTCTCTGGCCACCACCCAGCAGCGTACCGCCAGCGAACAGATCGTGGAGACGATGCGGGAGATCGCCGAGGTGGCCAATCAGACGGCCGAAGGCAGCCGGCAATTGGCCGAGGCAGCCGCTACCCTCTCGGAAATCGCCGAACAGTTGCAATCTGCCGGACGGATGGAACTCGGATGACCGATATTGACCTGACCGCTTTCTACGGACAGTTCCGCGACGAAACCTGGGAGAACCTGAACCTCCTGGAGCAGGGTCTGACCGCCCTGGAGGCCAACCCTGGCGACACCGCCCTGCTCGACCGGATGATGCGGGCCATCCACACCACCAAGGGTTCGGCCAAGATTATGGGGTTTGCCGAGATCAACCGCCTGGCCCATCAGATTGAGGACGTGCTGGGGGCGATCCGCAGGGGGGAACTTTTTCTAACCCCGGAAGTCGGCAATGTCCTCCTCCAGGCCAGCAACGGCATCCGCGCCTTGACCACCGCCCGTCTCGAAGGTCGGGGCGAGGCTGTGGACCTGGCCGGGCTGCTGGCCGAACTGCAGGGGTTGCTGGGGGTGAAGGAGACCCGGCCGGAGACGGCCCCGGTCGTCACCGTTGCCACCCCGTCGGCCGGCCTGCCCCGCGAGACCATGCGCGTGGATATGGAGCAGGTGGACCGCCTCTCCCGTCTGGTGGGAGAAGCCCGGCTCCTTCAGGAGCAGACCCGAGCACACCAGACTCTCCTGGAGGAACTCCTCCAGGCCCAGGAGGAGACGAAGCGGGCTTTTCGTAGCCTGAGGGAAACGCTGGAGACGTTCCGCGACCGTCTCCGCCCTCGTCAGATCGAGGAACTGTCCCGCCGTATGGAGGTACTGGAACGCCGACTGGAGGAGCAGAACGCTCGAGGGAACGTCCTTGGCCGTCAGCACGCTGCCTGGCTGGAACGTTCCACCTTGAACTTGTCCGAACTCCAGCAGCAGGTTTGGGCCATCCGTATGGTGCCCATCGGCTCCCTCTTTGAAGTCTTTCCGGGTGTGGTGCGCCGGCTGGCCGGCGAATGTGGGGTGGAAGTTGCCCTGGAGGTACGCGGGGCTGAAGTGGAACTGGACCGACGGGTCCTGGACCTCCTGCGGGAACCGCTGGTGCACCTGGTGCGCAACGCCCTCTCGCACGGCATCGAACCTCCTGAGGAGCGGGTCCGTCTGGGTAAGCCGCCCCGGGGGCGACTTGTCCTGGAGGCCCAGGCCCTGGGCCGGCGTGTCCACATCCGCGTTCGGGACGACGGCCGGGGCATCGACCTGGAGAAGGTGCGCCGTATCGCCGTCGAACGCGGCCTGCTGGAGGAGAGGGAGGCGAACCAGGCCGACGAAAGGACCCTCCTGGAACTCCTCTTCCGGCCGGCCTTTACCACCCGCCGCCAGGCCGACGAGATGTCCGGCCGGGGGGTGGGACTGGACGCCGTGCAGACCACCTTACGCCGGCTGAACGGGCTGGTGCAGGTGGAAACCCACCCCGGCCAGGGCACCGTGTTTACCCTGGATGTGCCCCTGACAATGGCTACCATCCCGGTCTTGCTGGTGGAAACGGCCGGGGAAACGCTGGCCATCCCCTCCGGCGTCGTCCGCGGCCTGGTGCGCCCGCAACCGCAGGAGGCGGTCTGGGTGGAAGGACGCCCGGTCCTCTACTGGCAGGAACGGCCGCTTCCGCTCCTTTCTTTGGCCGAGGCCCTGGGCCTGGCTTCCGCTCCTGCGGAAGAAGGCCGGACCGTAGCCGTCATTGCCGGGAGCGATGGATACCAGGTTGCCCTGACCGTGGACCGCCTCCTGGACGAAACCGAGGCCGTGGTACAGCCCCTGGGAGAAATTCTGGGCCGTAGCCCCTATTTCTCCGCCGCGACGATCTCTGGAACAGGCCAGGTCATCCCCATCCTGGACCTGGGCGGCCTTCCCAGCACCCGGCCGGCCGCTCCCATCCGCGCCGAACGCCTCCCGGAGGAGATGCGGGATCGCGCTGCCCCACCTCCGCCCCGCGACCCACCTCGAATCCTGCTGGTCGAGGATACCCTGATCACCCGGGAACTGGAGCGGAGCATCCTGGAGGCAGCCGGCTACCGGGTGGAGACGGCGCAGGATGGGCTGGATGCCCTCCAGAAATTGGAGCGCAGCACCTTTCACCTGGTTATCACCGACATCGAGATGCCGCGACTGGACGGCCTGGAACTGACCGCCCGCATCCGGCAAGACCCCCGCTGGGCCAATCTGCCGATTGTAATCATTACCGCCTATGCCGATGAGGAAAGGCGCCGGCGAGGGATGCAACTCGGCGCCCAGGCCTATATCACCAAGAGCCGCTTCGATCAGGGCAATCTCCTGGAAACCGTGGCCCACCTGATCGGGTAAGGAGGTGCGCATTGGCCGCCCGGATTCTGGTTGTGGACGATAGCCGCCTGGTCACCGACATCGTCAAACTCCGCCTGGAGGCGCTGGGCTATCAGGTCAGCGTGGCCTTTAGCGGAGAGGAGGCCCTGGAGCGTATCCGGGCCGATCCGCCCCATCTCCTTGTCCTTGACATCCGCCTGCCCGGCATTGACGGCTACGAGGTCTGCCGGCGGCTGCGCCGGGACGAGAATCCGGCCGTCCGTGACCTCCCGATCATCGCCCTGACCTCGATGGACGATACCAGCGTCGGCTTCGAGGTGGGGATGGACGATTACCTGAACAAGGACTTTGACCTTCTGGAACTGGGCGAACGGGTCGGTTTTCTTCTGCGCCTGCGTGGGATCGAATGAGACCGGAAGAAGCGCGTATGCGGCCCGAGATGGAAAGTGGACGGAAATTGCGGGTCCTGGTGGTGGACGATTCCCCGGTGGCCCGGTCGGTCATCCGCTCGATTCTGGAGGGAGACCCGGGAATCGAGGTGGTCGGCCTGGCCTGCAACGGCTGGGAAGCGGTGCAGATGACCGCCCGGCTGCGGCCGGACGTCATCACGATGGACGTGCGTATGCCGGAGATGGACGGCTACGAGGCCACCTGCCAGATTATGGCCTATCATCCCACACCCATCCTTATTGTCACCGCCTCCCTTTCCAAGCAGGATGTGGACTTTTCCTTCCGGATGCTGGAGGCCGGCGCGCTCGACATTTTGGAGAAGCCGGCCGGGGAGGATCCGGCCGCCCTGCGCACCAAGGCCCAGGCCCTTATCGAGCGCGTCCGTCTACTTTCCCGTGTGCGGGTGATCACCCACCTGCGGGGACGCCGGAGGGCTGGCCGGCCGCTTCCCCTGGCCCCCGTCCCGGCCGAACCCAGCCCGATGCCGGCCGAGGCACCTGCCCGCCTGGTGGTCATCGGAGCCTCCACCGGGGGGCCGCGGGCCCTCCAGCGCATCCTTTCGCAATTGCCGGCCGATTTCCCTGCCCCCATCCTGGTGGTCCAGCACATCGCTTCGGGCTTTACCCGAGGATTGGTCGAATGGCTGGCCGGGGAGACGCGCCTTCGCGTGGGGTTGGCCCATCAGGACGATGGGCTGACCTCCGGTCGGGTCTATATCGCCCCGGAGGGCTGCCACCTCCTTCCGGACCGCCGTCGCATTTACCTTGCGGAAACGCCCCGTACTCCCCTCATTCCCTCGGTGGATGTGACGATGCAGGCCGCGGCTCAGAACTTTGGCCGGCGGGCCGTTGGCATCCTTCTGACCGGTATGGGAAGCGACGGGGCCGAGGGGTTGTTGGCCATCCGTCGGGCCGGGGGAGTAACCATTGTCCAGGACCAGGCCACCTCTACCATCTTTGGCATGCCCCGGGCGGCCATCGAACTGGGAGCGGCTCAGCAGGTGCTTCCGGTGGAGGAGATCGCCGCGGCCCTTCTACGGGCCGTGGTGGACCGGCCGGCTCAGGCCGGATGAGGCGTGGCGATGTCGCAAGCATGGGAACTGGATG
Organism: Chloroflexia bacterium; assembly: GCA_036172265.1. Classification (GTDB taxonomy): domain Bacteria; phylum Chloroflexota; class Chloroflexia; order DTKN01; family DTKN01; genus JASFBA01. The sequence goes on along the minus strand of JASFBA010000094.1, from coordinate 10,265 downwards.
AGACTACCTTCACCAAGCTGCGCGAACGCATCCAGGCCTGTAGCGGGATTTACCTGGACGACTCGCGCCGCCGTTCCTTTTCCCGCACTGTGGCCGGCCGGCTGAGCCACCACGGCCTCCGTACCTGGGAGGAATACCTGGCCCTGCTCGATTCACCTGCCGGCAAGGAGGAGATGAGCGCCCTCCTGGAAGAAGTGGTCAACCGGGAGACCTCTTTCTTCCGCAATCCGCGCCATTTTCGGCTGTTGGCCGAGGTCGTCTTGCCCGAACTGGAGCGCCTCCGGCCGGCCGATCTCCCCCTGCGGCTGTGGAGCGCCGGTTGTTCTACCGGACAGGAGCCCTACTCCATCGCCATTACCGTGGCCGAGGTGCTGGGCCTTCCTCCCCGCCGTCCGGTGGAGATCCTGGCCACCGACCTGAGTCGGCAGGCACTGGAGTACGCCCGTCAGGGACGTTTCACCGAACGGCAGGTGCAGCAGGTCGAACCGGCCTACCTTTCCCGGTACTTTGAACACCAGGGCGAATTCTACGTCCTCCATCCGGAAGTGCGGGAGATGGTTCGCTTTCACGAGGTCAATTTGGTTGCCGAACCGCTGCCGCCTTTCGTCCACGGGGTAGATGTGATCTTCTGCCGCAACGTGACCATTTACTTTCGCATCGAAACCTCGCGCCGCCTGATGGCCAACCTCTACCGTTGCCTGAAGGAGGGCGGTTACCTTTTCATCGGCTTTTCCGAGACGCTCTGGCAGGTCTTTGATGCCTTTGAGCGGGTGCAGCAGGGCGGCGTCTTTTTCTATCGCAAGGGTCGGGCCGTTCGCCCGATTCGCCCGGAGGTGCCTCTGCCTCGGCCTCGTTCTATCCCCGGCGGAAGTTCCGTGGAGCGGCCGCTCTTCCTGGGGATGGCTCCTTCCCATCCTCAGCCGGTTCGCCGAAGTGAGATAGAGCGGCAGAGGGTGGCCGCCGGAGAGGAACCGGCCCGGGCCTACTACCAGCACGGCCTGGCCTGCCTGCGCGATGGGATGTACGAGGAAGCCCTGAGCGCTTTCCGCGCCGCCTTGCGAGAGGAGCCGAACCTGGTGGAGGCCTTTTGCGGCCTGGCCCAGGTCTATGCCAACCAGGGGCGCTACACCGAGGCCCTGCAGGCCTGTGAACGTGCCCTGGAACTGGACGACCTGGCGGAGGAGCTTTACCTCCTGCGCGGCCTGATCCACCGGCAACTGGGTCAGATGGAACAGGCCGTTGCCGATCTGGAACGAGCGGCTTACTTGAACCCTTCCTCGCCTACCGCCCATTATTACCTGGGCGACCTCTTCCTGGCCCTGGCCGACCGTCGTCGGGCAGCCCAGGCTTTTCGCCGGACCTGGCGCACCCTCCTGGGCCGGCCGGAAGAGGCCCTGATTGACGGCGTTCCGGTACACCTGCTCCGGCAGGCCTGCCGGAAACATCTGGAGACGCTGGAAGGCTTTGCTCCGGTATTGCCGGAACAGAGGTCTTGGGGATGAAGCGGATGCTTTGCCGGATGAGCGAACTGGTCCGACGGCCATGGGTGGCGCAGGTCCTTTTCCTGGAATGGTGGGCCTTCCTTCTGGTGGCCTTGGGGATCTTCGGCCGAGGTAACCTCCCCGGCCTGGCTGGTCTGCCCTGGCTGGAATGGATACTGGGCTTTTTGCCGGCGGCGGGCGGATTGGCCGTTTTTCTGGCATGGGAAAAAGAGCCATGGCGCTGGCTGGCCCTGACGGCGGGAGGGGCCTTGGGGATAACGCTCGGCGGCGTCCTGCTGACCCAACCCCAGGATCCGCTCTTTCTGCTCCTCCTGTGGCCGCTAACCTGGGCTGCCCTCAAGGTGCCCGGGGCAGCCGGATCGGGCCTGTTCGGAGGGACAAGCCTTCTGTATCTAGGGCTTTGGCTGGGCCGCCTTCTTCCAGGGCGAATTTCCGGCCATGACGTGCTGGCCCTTTTCCTGTACCTGATGGCCTTTGCCGGGGTCTTTTTCCTGGTCCGGGTGCTTGTCGCCGCCCGGAAAGAGGCCAGCGGGGAACTTCCTCCGGCCCAGGCGAGTGCGCCCGCCCCCCGGCCGGAAACGCTCCCGGCTGTCGTAACCAATGACGACCTCCTCCATCAGGACCTGCGCGTGGCCCGCGACATCCAAGTGAGCCTCCTCCTGGCCAGCAGCCCGCACCTGCCCGGCTGGGAGGCCAGCACTTCCTTCCTCCCGGCACGGGAACTGGGCGGCGACCTCTATGACTTTGTCGAACTCGATTCCACCCACTGGGGCATTATGATCGGAGATGTCTCCGGCAAAGGCATCCCGGCCGCCCTGCATATGGCCGTCGCCCGTACCCTCTTCCGCATCGAGGCCCGCAACCACGCCTCTCCCAGCCTGACCCTCTCCCGAATCAACCAGGCCCTGATCGAGCAGATTCCCCAAGGTTGTGTTACCCTGCTTTACACCCATCTGGACATCACCGACGGGACCCTCCACCTGGCCAATGCCGGCCATAACTACCCCATCATCCTCAATGAGACGGCCCGTGAAGTGGAACTGGACGGACTGCCGCTGGGGATTGACCGCGACTGCACCTTCGATGAGGCCACCACCCAGTTGCAGCCCGGCGATGTCCTCCTTCTGTATACCGATGGTGTGGTCGAAGCGACCAACGAACGGGGCGAACTCTTTGGCTTTGAGCGTCTCTATCGTCTGCTGAGCGAGAGCACCTCCCGACGGCCACGCACCCTTGCCCGCCAGATCGTCCGGGCCGTGCGTGCCTTCACCGGCCCACAACCCCAGGACGACGACATCACCCTGGTGGTGCTGCGCCGGCGCTACACCGATCGAGTGCGGGAGATGGCCGAAGTGGCCGCCGACATCCTGGGCCCGGAGGGCGGCCGGCTGCTGCGCGAGCAACTGGAGGGCCTCTCCTTGCCCACCGATGCCCCCATGGAGGTCTGGCGGGCCGCTATCCTGACCCTGGCCGGCCCGGTGCGTGAACGCTGGGGTCAGGGGCCATCCCGCGAACTGCTGCAGCAACTTTTTTTGACCTTGGAAGGATATATGTAATACGCAATACGCAATACGGAATATGTATTACGTATTGCGTATTGCGTATTGCGTATTGCGTATCAGGATGGTTAACCATGTCCGACGAAGAAAAAATCCAACTGGTCGTTCTGGACCTGGATACCTTTACCGGCAGCGAGCGTTTTATGGAGGCCACCCGGGCCGGCTCGGCCTTTAGCAAAGGGCTGCAGGCCTACCTGAACGCCGATTACACCCGGGCGGCGGAGGAATTCCGCCTGGCCCTGATCGCCGCCTATGTGGAAGGGGAGGCCAGCGAAGTCCCGGTGACCGACCGCGACCGCTCGATCATCTACCTCTACATCGGCAACGCCATGGCGCTGCGCAACGACTGGGATGGAGCCCTGCGGGAATACCTCAACGCGGTGCAGACCGACCCTTCACTTGCTGAAGCCCACTACAACATCGGCGTCTCCTTCGCCGCCAAGGGCCAGATCGAAAAGGCCATCAACGCTTTCCGGGAGGCGCTCAAGCACAATTCCGATCTTTACGAGGCCAAGTTTGCCCTGGGGCGTTGCTACCAGGCGCTGGACAACCCCGGTGCCGCTTACATCTTCTACACAGCAGCCCACGATTGCCGGCCCGATGCCGCCGAACCGCTCTACTACATCGGCCTGATGCACCAGGCTCACGGCGCCCATGAACTGGCCCAGAAGTGCTTTGCCGAGGCCCTGCGGGTGGAACCCACTTTCAAGATGGAGAGGGTCGGCGAGGGCCTGGAGGCACGCTCCGAACAGGAGGCGGTGGAGTGGTATTACCGTTTGGCAGAAGACCTCAAAGTCCAGGGCTACCCGGAAGAGGCCGAACGCATTTATCGGGCGCTTTTACAATGGAAGCCCCAGGAGTACTGCGCCCGCTACCTTCTGGGCAACCTGCTGGCCCGTCAGAAGCGCTGGAAGGATGCCCTGAACGAGTACCGTCAGGTGTCGCCGGATGCGCCCGAGTATGTCGCCGCCTGTGTCAAGATGAGCCGGGTCTTTCGCCTGTTGAAACAGCCCCAGGGTGCCTACCAGTTGCTCTATCGCTGCGCCCAGCGGTATCCGCAGAGCGCCGATGTCTTTCAAGAACTGGGCAAGGTCCTGGCCATCCTAGGCCGGCCGGCCCCGGCCCTGAAGTGCCTGCTGCGGGCCATCCGGCTGGACCCGCGCAACCCCCAGTCTTACTACCTCCTGGGCCGGCTGTATATGGCTATGAATAACGAGATGCTGGCCCTGAACGCCTGGAGAAAGGCGCTGGAACTGGCACCACAACTGGTCAGCCTGCGCTACGATATGGGCGTCATCCACCTGAAGCGAAACCGCTTCCGCCAGGCCATCCAGGAGTTTCAGACTGTGCTGAAACATTGGCCCGACGATGTGGAGACGTATTACCTCTTGGGGTTGGCCTACAAGGAGGCCGGCGAACCGGCCCAGGCCATTCCCCGTTTTGAAAAGGTGGTACAGGCCAACCCCCATCATGCCCAGGCTCTTTACTACCTGGGGGCCTGTCACCTCCAACTGGGCAACAGCACCGTCGGTATGGCCTACCTGCAGCAGTACGACCGCCTGCTGCGGGCCACCACCAGCGTGCTGGAATATTGAAACGGGAGAAAGAGATGAACCGGGTGGAAATGCGCATTCCCTCCGACCTGGTCTTTGAACGGGTGGTCCGGGCCGCAGCCCAGGAGATCGGCCGCCAGATGGGTTTTTCCGAGGAAAAGGTGGCCGATCTGACCCTGGCCGTGAGTGAGGCGGTGACCAACGCCATCGAGCATGGCAACCGCTTCCGGCGCGAGGTACATGTCGGGATCGTCTTTTCCCTGGAGGCCGATCAACTGGTGGTGCGCGTCATTGATCAAGGGCAGCCGGACCGTCCCCTGGAGGTTCGCCGTCAGGGCCTCACCGAAGAGGCCCTCCAGCAGGGCGACTTTCGCGGGTTGGGCCTCTTTCTCATCCACCAACTGGTAGACCGGGTCGAATTTTCCACCGGTGAGGAAGGAAACACCTTTACCATGTGGTTGCATATCCACCCTGAAGTGGGACGGGGCAACCCCGCCCCATAGGAAGAAGTATCTATGCCCCGGTGAGCAGGTCAGGAGGCAGATGCTATGATTCAGATGGAAGATCGCGGGAATGTGGCCATCATCCATATCCGTACCCCCAGCATTGACGCCCTTTCAGCCCGTGAGATCGAGGAATATTGTGGGCGCAGCCGCAAGACTACGGTGCTGGATTTCGCCGAGGTGGCTTTTATCAACTCGGCCGGCATCTCCGGCCTGCTCAAATTTATCGTCGCCGCCCGCAAGCGGGGACACCTGGTCTATGCCATCAACGTCAGCCCCCACCACCGTAAGATTTTCAAGATGGTCGAACTCTCCCGTTTTATGCCCATCCTGGAGGCCCATGAACTGGCCCAGTTGATCTCCTAGCGATGTCCGTCCCCCAGGCTATCCAGATCGGCTCCTTGACCGTTTCGCCTCCTCTGGCCCTGGCCCCGATGACCGGCCTGACCAACTCCGCTTTTCGTCGCCTCATACTTTCCCTGGGCGGGTGCGGTCTGGTGACCACCGAAATGGTGAGTGCTGCAGCCTTTACCCCCAAGGCCCTGCGTTCCCATCGCCTGCTCGATCTGCATCCGGACGAGCATCCCATCGCCGTGCAGATTTCCGGGCATGACCCGGAACAGGTGGCCCGGGCCGCTGCGCTGGCCGCCGAACGGGGAGCGGACATCGTGGACCTCAACGCCGGCTGTCCTTCGCGCCAGGTGACCGGAAACGGTTCCGGGGCGGCGCTCCTGCGCGACCTTGGGCGCTTGGAGGCCATTCTGCAGATGATGAAAAGGAGCCTTTCCATTCCGGTAACGCTCAAGTTCCGCTCCGGCTGGGATGAGCGTTCCATTGTTGCCGTGGAGGTGGCCCGGCTGGCCGAGGCTTGCGGCTGTGCCGCTATCACCCTGCACCCGCGCACCCGCGCTCAGGGCTATGCCGGCCGGGCCGACTGGAGCCTCCTTGCGGAAGTCGTGCAGGCGGTGCGCATCCCCGTCTTTGCCAGTGGGGACATCCGCAGTGTGGACGATGCCCGGCGCTGCTTTGCCGAGACCGGCTGCGCCGGCCTGATGGTGGCCCGGGCGGCCCTTTCTAACCCCTGGATTCTCTCCCAAATCGCTGCCTCGTTGCGGGGGGAGGAACCGCCTCACCCCACTTTGGCCGACCGTTACCGTTTCTTACAGCAGTATGTGCACCTCCTTCGGGAGGAGTTGGGCTACGAACCGGCGATACTGGGCCGCCTCAAGGCCCTGGTGGGCCAGATGCACCCAGGCCTGCCTGGAGCGTTGGCCTTGCGCCGAAAGGTGATGCGCAGCCGTACCCTGGACGAGGCCTGGGCGGCCCTCACCCCTCATCCCCTGCCCCTAGGGGTAAGGGGTGAGGAAGGAGTTTCCCCTGAACCCGGCTATCGAAACGGATAGGCTTACCAAACGCTTTCCTGCCCCTCCAGGCTGGCGGGGACTCCTTCGCCCTTGCCCGGACGGTATCCTGGCCGTGGATGAGGTCTCGCTGCGGGTGGAGGCGGGAGAAATCTTCGGTCTGCTCGGCCCTAACGGGGCCGGCAAATCCACCTTGGTACGCCTCCTGTGCACCCTTATCCTTCCCACCTCCGGCCGGGCCCGCATCTGCGGCCACGACCTGGGTGAAGAAGAGGCCGTCAAGGCCCATGTGGGCCTGGCCAGTGGGGAGGAGAGGAGTTTCTACTGGCGACTGAGCGGCTGGGAGAACCTGCGCTTTTACGGGGCACTGCAGGGATTGCCCAGGGCATATGTGGACCGCCGCATCGCCGAACTGGGGGAAGCGCTGGAGTTGGGCGAGGCCCTGAGGGAGCGTTTCGACCGGCTTTCTACCGGGATGCGCCGGCGGCTGGACCTGGCCCGTGCCCTTCTGCACAACCCTCCCGTCCTCTTCTTAGACGAGCCGACCCGCAGCCTGGACCCGGAGGCTGCTTTTCGCCTCCACGAAATTATCCGCTGCATCGCCCGCTCGGGCTGCACCGTCTTCCTGGTTACCCATCATCTGGACGAAGCCGAGGCCCTCTGCGACCGGGTGGCGGTGATGCACCGGGGCCGGCTGCGGGCCGTGGCGCCGGTGGAGAGCCTGCGGCCGGCCGTGGGTTTCCACCGGCGCTATTTCCTCACCCTGTTCCCGCCGCCGCACCTTTCCCGGCCTCCCTGGGCCGGTTGGCCATGGCCGGTGGAGGAACGGCCGGGTGCGCGCCCCAGCCATCGCTGCATCGTCGTGGACCTGCCGGAGGAAGTTCCCCTGGAGGCTATCCTACGGCCGCTCCTGGAGGCCGGCATCGAGGTCGTGGACGTCGTCCAGGAGCAGGCCCCGCTGGAGGAAGTCTTCCGGAGGCTGACGGCGGAGGAAGGGCCGGCCTCGCCCATTGTGGAGGGGCCGCGGCCGGCGGGGATGTCTTCGCCCGAGGCCAAGGGACAGGTTGCGGGCCCGCCCTTTCCCCCTCCCCCACGCCTTTCTCCCCTTCCGGCGACCCTGAACCGGGTGCTGGCCTCTATCCGGCGGGACCTCCGCATCCAGATCACCTACCGTCTGGCCACTCTCCTGCAACTCCTGGGCATCCTGATGTCGGTGGCCGCTTTCTACTTTATGGCCCTTCTTCTCGGGCCGGCCGCTTCTCCCTACCTTTCCGAATACGGGGGCAACTACTTTGCCTTCGTCCTCGTCGGCATCGCCTTCAGCGGCTATCAGGCGGTGGGGCTTTATGCCTTTTCCGAAGCCATCCGTTCCGGCCAGATGCAGGGGACGCTGGAGGCTATCCTGGTCACGCCGACCCCGTTGGAGACGTTCCTGGGGACATCGGCGCTGTGGAGTTTCCTCCTGGCCTCGGGCCAGGTGGTGCTCTACCTGCTCGTGGGGGTGGCCCTTTTTGGGGCTCCTCTGGGACAGGCCAATGTGGGCACGGCGCTTCTGGTGCTCCTCCTGAGCCTGCTGGCCTTTAGCGGGCTGGGCATCCTCTCCGCCGCCTTTATCCTGGTGACCAAGCGGGGAGACCCGGTGAATTTTGTCCTGGGGGGGCTTTCCGCCCTCCTGAGCGGGGTTTACTACCCCATAGGCGTCCTTCCGGTCTGGCTCCGGCCGGTCTCCTACCTTCTGCCGATGACCCATGCCCTGCGCGCCATGCGGCTGGCACTCCTGCAGGGGGCCGGCCCTTCCCAGGTGGGGGTGGAACTGGCCCTGCTGGGCCTATTCGCGGCCATCGCGTTGCCAGCCGGGGGGCTGGCCTTTCGCCTGGCCCTGCGGCGGGCCCGGGCCGAGGGGACATTGACCCAGTTTTAGGTTGGGGATAGGAGGGACGGGGAAACGGGGAGAAGGGGAGGGGGGCGAGGTTCCTGTCGAGCCGAGGGGAGACGGGGGATGAGGAGAGGGGAGAACCGAGGGAGGCTGCCGAGTTGGTGCGGAGGCCTTATGGCCCAGCCGTTTTTGACAAATGGGAGAGGTTATAGTACAGTTTACCTAACTACCGGTTGCTCCGGCTTTTATTCAGGGATGACCCTCACCCACGTCTACAACCTTCCGGGCTCCTACACGGTGGTGGTGACGGCGACAAACTGCGGGACAGCCACTGCCGTCCTGAGCCGGACCCTGGCGGTGGCGTCGCCGATGTGGCGAATATACTTGCCTTTGGTGATACGCAGGTGGTCATTGTAGAGGGATGATGAGCGCCGGCATGGACCTGCAAGAGGCTTTGGCGGAGTACATCTCCCTGGATGGCGCCATCCACTTCTTTCGATACCTAGGCTATCCGGTCCAGGACCCACCTGTTTCCTGGGATGTCGGCGATTTCCCCGCGGGCGTGCAGGGCCTGATCCAGAACTTCTGGCTTCTGGCCTAAATTCCGGGGCCGTTCCCCTTTCGAATCTACCACATAGAAGTGGGGACGGGTTCCCAACTCGCTGCGGACCGCCTTCGTCGGACTGACATCCGCCGCATCCTGGAAGCCTTCCACCGAAGGCAGCCTCAGGGAAACAGCCTCTTTGTGTTTTCCACGGGACGACTTTGGGAACAGGTCACCTTTGTCTCTCCGCTTCGGCTCCTATCCCCGAAGGATGGTTCGGACCGGGTTCGCCTCTGGCTGCGCTTCCTGGAGGTGCGGCCGGCCGAACCGTACCGCACCGACCTGGAGGTCCTCTCGGCCATCCAGATTCACCCCGGAGCCGATTCCGAGGCCGTCTGGGAACGTCACCAGGAGGTCTTTAACGTCCAGCGCGTCACCGAACGTTTCTTCCAGGACTATCGGGAGGCCTTCCAGCGGATTCGGGAACATCTGCATCGGACTCATCCGGATAAACCGCCGGAATGGACACGGGATTATACCCACCTTCTCCTCAACCGCCTGATGTTCCTCTACTTCATCCAGCGCAAAGGGTGGCTGAACGGGCCCGACGGCCGGCCTTCGCGCCGTTTCCTGCGGGAGTTCTGGAATGCCTATCGGGAGGCCGTGGGCGGGGGAAGATCTGCCCCGGACACTTTCCACTCCGAGTGGCTTCCCGTGCTCTTCTTTGAGGCGTTCAACAATCGCTGGCAGAACCGGGCCGAGTATGCGCAACGCTTCCCCACCTGGCTCCAGACGGCCCTCGCCCAGGTACCGTACCTGAACGGAGGACTGTACATCCGCAACGACACGGATGCGGGCCTCGTTGCGTATCTCCCCGACGCTTTCTTCGAACTGCTCTTCAAGCGATGGGCGGACGGAACCCCTCCCGGCCTCTTCGAGCGCTACAACTTTACCATCGTGGAAAGCGGGGGGAGGGCCTCCGGTCTCCTGCCTTGTGGGCTAGGGGAGGGGAAAGAGCGAGGCCGGCTGCCCTTCACCCCCTCCTGACCTCCCCCATCCGGGGGGAGGGACTCCGGTCCCTGCCTTGGGGCTAGGGGAGGGGAAAGAGCGAGGCCGGCTGCCCTTCACCCCCTCCTGACCTCCCCCATCCGGGGGGAGGGACTCCGGTCCCCGCCGTGGGGCTAGGGGAGGGGAAAGAGCGACGCCGGCTGCCCTTCACTCCCTCCTGCCCCCCATCCGGGGGGAGGGACTCCGGTCTCCTGTCCTGGGGTAGGACGGCCATCGGGCGAGATAGGCAAAGGAAAAGGAGAAGCAAGATCGGTCCGTCGGGGCGTACCGTCGCTGCGTCCTGCTTGTCTCGCTTATCC
>JASFBA010000093.1:0-50614 GCA_036172265.1 Chloroflexia bacterium | reverse complement strand
GCGCTGCGCTCCGGCGCACCAAGGGTTCAGAATCCCGTAAGGCAGCGAGCGATGTTAGCACTATAGATCCATTGCTCGCTGCCTTACGGGATTCTGAACCCTTGGTGCGCCGGAGCGCAGCGCAAGCGCTGGGTAAAATTGGTAACGCACGTTCTACGAAGGCACTCATTACTGCATTAGGCGATTCTAACCTAAGTGTGCGTTGGGCAGCAGCATATGCTCTAATAGAAATCGGCACAACCATCATAGAACCGCTGATCGCTACATTGCATAGCACTAGCAATGAAAACGTACGTTGGTATACAGTATGGGCATTAGGGAAAATCGGTGATGCTCGTGCTATCGAGCCGCTTATAAGTGCTCTACGCGACTCAAAATGGTCAGTAAAGTTGATTGCCATAGAGGCGCTGGGGCAAATCGGTGACCAACGTGCTCTGCTTGAACTGGAGCGTTTAGCTCGAGAGGGTAGAGGCAAAGTTGCTAATGCCGCCCAACAAGCCATCGCCCGCATCCGCCAGCGCATGGCCCAATCCGGCGAGAGCTCTTTTGATGACGCAGCGAAGGAGTGAACGCCTATGCGGCCAGACTTTCTCCTGAACCTTCTCGCCTCCGCCGCCTGGGATTTGCTCCAGGCCCTCGGCAAGCGCCCGCCGGGGCAGGATGACCTCCAGTAGGGACGAGTCGCCGACTCGTCCCTACTGAGCGACGCCTTACCCCAGAACACCCAAGCCCTTCAGGCTCTGCAGGCCGTGCTGGCCCGCCTGGGCGCGCCGCGCATAGCCCATATCGGCGGGGGTGTTTTTGAGAGCATCACCGTCCTGGGCGACGGCAGTGAGGTAAAAGTCGGCGACGGCGGCCTACTGGCGCAACGCTGGCAGGAACTGCAGGCCGGCCACGCCGAGGATTGGAGCACGAAATCGGTGCGGGACATGTTCTTTGCCTCCCCCCGTTTCCCCCGGTTGTCACGCCCGGAAGCGCTGCGCGACACCATCGTGGAGGGCATTCGGGCGGGGGAATTCGGCTACATGGGGAAGGTGTATGGAGAGTACCGTGGCCGGCCCCGCATAGACGACCCGGCCTTCGGGCCGGAGGAGGCAGACTTCTCGGCACAAGTGGTACTGCTGCCCCGCGAGAAGGCGCTGGCGCTGCGAGAACAATTGCCGGCACCGGAGGAGAGGGTGGCCGGGCCGTCCTCGGTGGGCGGTATCATTCCCTGGCGGTGGGCTCGTCCGGTCACCCTCATATCAGTTTTGCCGCCTCCTGCCCGGAGCGGGGCTTGGCTATACCTATGTATTTTTCCACCACCCACTCCCAGACCCGGCCGGCCACCTCTTCCTTGGGAAGAAGCGGCAACGCCTGTTCCAGGCCGTAGCGGTCGAGCAGGATCACGCGGTTGGTATCCGCGCCGAAGCCGCTGTCGGGCGAGGAGACGTCGTTGGCCACGATCAGGTCGAGGCGTTTGGCCTCCAGTTTGGCCCGGGCGTTGCGCAGGAGGTCCTCGGTCTCGGCGGCAAAGCCTACCACCAGAGCCGGCCGGCCGCTGCGCTCGCGTTCGGCGGCGACCTCGGCCAGGATGTCGGGGGTACGTTCCAGGTGCAGGGTCAGGCCGGCCCCTTTCTTGATCTTCTGCCCGGCCACCTCGGCCGGCCGGAAGTCGGCCACGGCCGCGGCCATCACCAGGATGTCGCACTCCGGCAGGGCAGCCAGGACTGCGGCGCGCATCTCCTCGGCCGTGCGCACCTCCACCCGTTTCGCTCCCACCGGCGGATGGAGTGCGGTCGGTGCCGTTACCAGGGTGACAGCGGCCCCCCGGTCCAGAGCCGTCTGGGCCAGGGCATAGCCCATCTTGCCGGAGGAGCGGTTGCCCAAGTAGCGCACCGGGTCGAGCGGCTCCTGGGTGCCGCCGGCCGTGACGAGCACTCGTTTCCCGGCAAGCGGGCCATCCTGTCCCAACACCAGCCGGATGGTGCCCAGGATTTCGGGGACTTCTGCCATCCGCCCGCGCCCGATGCGGCCAGAGGCGAGCCTTCCCTCGGCGGGGCCTACGATCCAGGCCCCGCGCCGGCGCAGCACCTCCAGATTCTCCTGGGTCGCCGGGTGCTCCCACATGTCGGTGTCCATCGCCGGGGCCAGGATGAGCGGCGCCCGGGTGGCCAGGGCGACGGCGCAGAGGAGGTTATCGGCAAGGCCATGGGCCAGTTTGGCAAGCGTATTGGCCGTGGCCGGCGCGATGACCAGGACGTGCGCCCGCTGGGCCAGGGAAAGGTGGGGCATTTCGGTCTGTTCCAGAAGGCGGAAGGGGTCTAGGTGTACCGGCCGGCCGGTGAGCGCCTGGAAGGTGAGCGGGCCGACGAAGCGGGCCGCCACCTCGGTCATCACTACGTCCACGGTGGCACCGGCCTGGACGAGTTTGCTTACAAGGTCGGCCGCTTTATAAGCGGCGATGCCGCCGGTGACCCCCAGGACGATGTTTGCCCGATGCAGGAACATGGGTTCCTCCGGTGCCGGCAGTGAGAACCGCTGACAATGCCAGGTTGGCCTCTGCTCGATCCTGCACAGACCTCCGGTTCCTCTGAGAGTGTACCGTTGACGAAGTCGTCCTCCGCCGCCGAAAATCATACCACCGGAGGGAAAAAATTTCAACCGACGAGGAGAAACAACATCGGTGTGCGGGCAGGCATGACACCCGTCCTCCAGGTTCTGGGGAAATCGCCGACGAAATGGGGGCCTGGTGCACCGCAAAAAGCGTCAAGAGCAACGTAAGTCGCCGGCGTCCGGTTGCCGACAAAATGGCGTTTTCGTGAACCCAAGGCGACATGCGGCGATTTCGCCTGCGTCTAGCATCCCACTTTGCCAAAAAATTCACCAGGTGGTATACTTACTGCCTAGAAAGACTTCAAGGAGGAGGATCATCATGCCAGAGACGGAAATCATGCCAGAGACGGAGATCATCCGGGTCAACCCGGAGCGGCTGCTGGAGTATGTAGCAACAGTCTTTGTCGCCCTGGACGTTCCGGAGGAGGATGCTCGTATCACCGCCGATGTCCTGGTCGCCGCCGACCTGCGGGGAATCGACTCTCATGGGGTAGCCCGGCTGCGACGCTATGTGCAGGGCATTCGCGATGGGGTAATGATTCCCCGGCCGGAGATCCGGGTGGTGTATGAGACGCCGGCCACGGCCCTTGTGGACGGCGGGGCCGGGCTGGGCCAGCCGGTGGGCGTGCGGGCCATGCGGCTGGCGATAGAAAAGGCCCAGGCCGTGGGGGCCGGCTTCGTCGCCGTGCGCAATTCCAACCACTACGGCATCGCCGGCTACTATGCCATGATGGCCTTGGAGGCCGGCAACCTCATCGGCCTTTCGATGACCAACGCCGACGTCCTGGTTGTCCCCACTTTCGGCCGGAACGCCCTCCTGGGTACCAACCCCATCGCCGTGGCCGCCCCGGCCGGCCGCGAACGCCCCTTTGTCCTGGATATGGCCACCAGCACCGTCCCCCGGGGCAAACTCGAGGTCTACGATCGCCTGGGCAAGCCCATGCCCATCGGCTGGGCTACCGATGAACGCGGCCTGGATACCACCGATGCCGGCCGCGTCCTGCGCAACCTGAAAGACCGTGCCGGCGGCGGCCTCCTTCCCCTGGGCGGAGCCGGCGAACTCCTGAGCGGCCACAAGGGCTACGGCCTGGCCCTTCTTGTGGATATCCTCTGCGGCGTCCTTCCGGGTGCCGGCTACGCCGATACCATCTACCCCAAAACGCCCGAAGGCCGGCCGCTCCCGGCCAACGTCGGCCACTTTTTCGGAGCCTGGCGCATAGACGGCTTCCGTCCGGAGGAGGACTTTCGGGCCACCTTGGACGACCTGATCCGCCGCCTGAAGGATTCGCCCAAGGCCGAAGGGCAGACCCGTATCTACATCCACGGCGAAAAGGAGTTCGAGGCCACCGAACGCAACCGGCGCGAGGGGGTGCCATTGATCCGCAAGGTCTACGAAGACCTCCGGGCCATCGCCGGCGAGGTCGGGGTGACTTTTCCCCTCTGAGGTCCATTTCCGGAGGTGTGGGATGTACCGCGTTCCTTACGGCAAGGGGAGGCTCTCTTTTTCCCTGCCGGCCGGCATGCGGGGGATGGTGGTAGAATCGCGCCCCATACCTCCGCTTGCAGACGTGCCGGCCGCCGTCCGCGAGGCCTTGGCCCATCCGGTCGGCTCGCCTCCCTTGCGCGCCCTGGCCCGCCCCTCCGACCGGGTCTGCATCGCCTTCACCGATATGACCCGGGCCTGCCCGGACTACCTCCTCGTCGGTCCCATCCTGGAGGAACTCCACGCCGCCGGTGTGGCCGAGGAAAACGTCACCTTTCTCTGTGCCGTGGGAATGCACCGCCCCAGCACGGAAGCGGAAAAGATCGCCAAACTGGGGGTCGAGGTGGTGCGCCGCTACCGCGTCGTGGACCATGATGCTCGCGACCCGGAAGGGCTGGTGGACCTGGGGAAGACCGAATCGGGCGTCCCGCTCTCGGTCAATCGCCTGGCCTATGAATCCGACCTCCTCATTGCCACCGGCATCGTGGAACCGCATCAGTACGCCGGCTACTCCGGCGGAGCCAAGACGCTTTCGGTAGGGGCGGCCGGCGAGGCCATGATCGCCTACACCCACGGCCCGCAGATGCTGGAGCATCCTGGCACCCGTCTGGGGCGGATCGAGGGCAATCCCTTCCGCGAGGCCCTGGAGGAGGCGGCTCGGCGGGCCGGCCTGCGCTTTATCGTCAACGTCGTCCTGGATGAGGAAAAACGTGTCATCGCCGTCCGGGCCGGCGATCCCATCGCCGCCTTCCGCGAACTGGTGGAGGTGGCCCGCGCCCTCTACGAGGTGCCCATCCCCCAGCAATACGATGTGGCCATCGCCGGGGTGGGCTATCCCAAGGACGCCAACCTCTACCAAGCCAGCCGGGCTCCCACCTACCTGCACTTTGCCCCCACGCCGGTAGTACGTCCAGGCGGCACCTACATCGTTCCGGCCGCCTGTCCGGAAGGGGCCGGCGAGGGTGCCGGCGAGCAGCGCTTCTACCAGGCCCTGAAGGAAGCCCAGAGCATGCCGGCCCTGGTCGAACGGCTGCGTCGGGAGGGCTATCCGCCGGGCGAGCAGCGCGCCTTTATCGTGGCCAAGGTCCTCTGCGAGGCCCAGATCGTCATCGTGGGCGCGGCCTGGCCGGAGGTGGTCCGTGAGGTCAAGATGGTCCCGATGGCGACGATGGAGGAGGCTCTGGCCTGGGTGCAGGAGCGCCAGGGCCGGGAACTGGATGTCCTGATCGTCCCACACGCCCTGCTTACCTTGCCGGTGGTACAGTAGTTTTTGTCCTATATCCCCTCAGGACCAAGGGGTGGTCAGATGAAAAAGGCAACGGCCTGGCTCCTTCTCATCCTGATGGTCGCCAGTTTTTCCCCAGGGAAAGTCTGGGCCCAGGAGCCTATCCGCATCGCCTCAGAACGTCTGGAGAACGATTTTCCGGAGAAACTTCTTTTCCATGTCGAAGTGGAGGGTCAACTTCGGATTACCAAGATTACCCTGTATTACTGGATCCGTGGGGAAGACTCCCCTACCGTGTGTCCCCTCCAGTTCGACCCGGGCCAGCATGTCCAGGCCTCCTGGCGTTGGTATACCGCCAACAGCATCATCCCACCGGGAGCACCCATTATATATTTTTGGAAAGTTGAGGATGAGGCCGGCCACGTTTTGACGACAAAAGAAAAGACCTTTTACTATGATGATATCCGCTTTCCTTGGAAAACCCTGGGGGACGATGAGGTTGCCGTCTTCTGGTATGCAGGGGGAGATGACTTCGGCCAAGAACTCTACCGTATTGCCAGCACTTCCCTCCGCCAACTAGAGGGAAACCTGGGGGCTCGACTCGATTTTCCTATCCGTGTCCTTGTCTATGGCGATATGGACGACTTTCGCACCGCGTTTCCCCCGCTAAAGGAATGGCTTGGCGGCATGGCTTTTCCCTCAGCAGGGATCACGGTGCAGATCATCGAGCCCGAAGATTATATTTCTATGCAATATATTGTTCCTCACGAAATTTCACACCTTCTCTTCTTTCAGTTGACGGACAATCCCTACGCAGTTCCTCCGATCTGGTTGGACGAGGGGCTGGCTGTTTATAACGAGTGTGCAGTCCTATCTTACGCATCTTACTATTATGATGCTCAGGTAGCCGAAGCGGCCGCTGAAGACCGGCTGTTGCCGCTTTCCTTTATTGTCGGCGGGTTTCCGACCGACCGGGAGCAAGCCAAGTTAGCCTACGCCCAGAGTTACAGTCTGGTCAAGACGCTTATTGAAGATTACGGCTGGGAAAAGTTGGGCCGCTACCTGCAGGCCTATAAAGAAGCCGGCCCTCGTTTCAATGACCGGGAGGCTTTTCGAGAGGTTTTTGGCCTCTTTCCCCGAGACTTTGTGAACCGGTGGCGGGCTGAATTGGGGGCAGCCCCAGAACCCGAACCTACACCCTTCCCAACCGCCGTTCCCTTCGGTATTCGCACCTTGCCGCCCATTTCGCCTTCGCCGACCGCCACCATGCTCCCAACTGTTCAACCGACCAAGACCTCTTCACCTGTCGAACCGACGGTGTCCCCATCTCCTTGGGCTTTTCCTTGCCTGGGCCTGGTCTTGCTGTTGCCTTTGATCGCACGCCTGTGCAACGAGGTGCTCCGCAAGTAGGAGGAGATATGTTCCCCACCCGTGAGGAAGCCTGGAAGTTGCTGACCGAGTTCACCCATAACCCGAACCTCATCAAGCACGCCCTGGCCGTCGAGGCGGCCATGCGGGCCTATGCCCGCCACTTCGGCGAGGATGAGGAACTCTGGGGACTGGTCGGCCTGATTCACGACTTTGACTACGAGCAGAACCCCACCGCCGAGACCCACGTCTGGGCCGGAATGGAGGTTCTGCGCGAGCGCGGCTGGCCGGAAGAGATCGTCCAAGCGGTGGGCGGCCATGCCTCTTATACCGGCATTCCCCGTACCAGCCGGATGGCCAAGGCCCTCTTCGCCGTAGACGAACTGACCGGCCTCATCGTGGCCGTGGCCCTGGTCCGCCCCAGCAAGAGCATCCTGGATGTGACCGTGGATTCGGTCAAAGGCAAGTGGAAGGATAAGGCCTTCGCCCGGGGGGTCAACCGCCAGGAGATCGAGCAGGGAGCGGCCGAACTGGGGGTGCCGCTGGAGCAGCATATCGCCCTCGTACTCCGGGGGATGCAGGGAATCGCCGACGCGCTGGGCTTGCGAGGTGTTGAGCAACGTTGATCGTTTGGAGGGGGCGCGGAGGGTACGGAGCGTCGGCATAATAGGCGGATGGGGGTAATGAACGGCAACTTGTTCCGCATCGCCAGCGGTGCGGGGCGGCTTACCGGTGTCCGGTTTGCAATTCCGAGTCGGTTGTGGTATCCTTCGTACCGGATGTCCCTAGAAGATTGTGTCGGGGCTTACGGAGACAAGGGCGAAAGTCGGTTAGAATATTGAGAAACCGATTTTGCTACAGGTGTAGAGATATGGCCGTACATCGCATCCTTCAGGCCACTGATCCGCAGGACGAGGCCATCCTGCGTCGGAAGTCGAGCCGGGTACGGCGTTTCGACTCGGCTCTGGAACGCCTGATCGCCGATATGATCGAGACAATGCGGGCGCACCGGGGCGTGGGCCTGGCCGCGCCGCAGATCGGCGTTCTCCAGCGGGTCATTGTAGCCGAACTGCCGGCCGAGAAAGAAGGGCAAGAGGAAACTTCCCACCGGCCGGGGATGCTCTTTGTCCTCTGCAACCCCGAGATCGCGTCCTTTTCGCCGGAAGAGCAGATCGGGGAGGAGGGCTGCCTGAGCCTGGTCGGTTGGTATGGGGAGGTGGCCCGCGCCCAGGCGGTGGAAGTGCGCTTCCAGGACCGCCAGGGCCGGCGGAAGAAGATGCGCGCCGAAGGATTCCTGGCCCGTATCCTCCAGCACGAAATCGACCACCTGGAAGGCATCCTCTTCACCGACCGGGTGACCGACCTCTCCACCTTGGTGCGCCCGGCCGAGGAGGAACCGTCCCCGATCCCGGTTTCCCGGGCGGCATAGACCGACCCGATGGCCGACCTCTCCCTGGGCATCGTCATCGTGCACTATAACACCGCCGGCCTGCTGCGGGGTTGCCTCTCCTCTTTACAAGGCTGCACCCTGCCCCATAAGGTCGTAGTGGTAGACAACGCCTCCACCGACGACGCCGTAGAGATGGTGCGGCGGGAGTTTCCCCAGGTCCTCCTGTTGGCCAACCCTGAAAACTATGGCTTTGCCCGGGCGGCCAACCAGGGCCTGCGCGCCCTGGGCTTTCCCGATTCCAAGGCTCCGAATTACGCCCTCCTCCTCAACCCCGACACACGGGTGGAGGAAGGTGCGTTGGAAACGCTCGTGGCATTTATGGAGGCCCATCCTGAGGTCGGGGCGGCCGGCCCTCGCCTCCTGAACCCCGACGGCTCCATCCAGGAGAACGCCTTTACTTTTCCCACGCTGCTCATGTCGTTCTTCGACTTTTTCCCCATCCACGGCCGGCTCTACCGCTCGCCCCTGAACGGGCGCTACCGCCAGATGTACGGAGAAAGCCCTTTCCCGATGGATCATCCGCTGGGAGCCTGCTTGCTCCTGCGACGGGAGGCGCTGTCGGAGGTGGGGCTGTTGGATGAGGGGTATTTTATGTACGTGGAAGAGGTGGACCTTTGCTATCGGCTGAAACAGGTTGGCTGGAAGGTCTATCACGTCCCGGCAGCCCGCGTCCTGCACTATGGCGGGCAGAGTACGAAGCAACTGGCCGCCCGTATGTTCGTCGAACTGCACCGCAGCCGTTACCGCTTCTTTCGCAAGTACTATTCCCCGGCCTTTCTCTGGGCACACCGCCGAATTACCCGTCTGGGGCTGGCCTGGCGGGCCTGGAAGGACCGTCGGGACTGCCGCGCCGGGCGGATCACGCCGGAGGAACGGGAGCAAAGATTGGAAGCCTACCGCCAGGTTGCGGCGATGAGGTGAGGAAATGGGCCTCTCGGTGGCCGTTCCGGCCAAAAATGAAGAGCGCTACATTGCCGGCTGCCTGGAAAGCGTCCAGGGCCTGGCCGACGAGGTGCTGGTCGTGCTAGACCCGGAGAGCCGAGACCGGACCGCCGCCATCTGTCGGGAAAAGGGTGCCCGTATCGAACCGGTCCCCTTCGTCTCCTTTGCCCAGTTGCGCAACCGGGCGCTGGAACTGTGTCGCTACCGTTGGGTCTTTTTCCTCGATGCCGATGAGCGGGCCACGGCGGAACTGTGTCGGGAAATTGCCGAAGCCACCGCCTCTGAGCCGGACGCGGGCGATCCCCAGGCCGTCGTCGGCTACTGGATTCCCCGGCATAACTACTTCTTTGGCCGGCCGGTCCGCCATGCCGGCTGGTATCCGGACCATCAGTTGCGCCTGCTCTGGCGGGAACGGGCGCGCTATCCGGAGGAGCAAAAAGTCCACGAGGTCGTTCAGTTGCAGGGGCGGGCGGCATACCTTTCCGGACATCTCCTGCACTATAACGTGGACACCCTGGTCGAGTTCCGGGCCAAGCAACGGCGCTACGCCCGGTTGGAGGCCGCTTCCCTGTGGGAAAGGGGGGTACGGGCTTGTCCCCGCCACCTCCTGACCCGGCCGCTTCGGGAGTTCTGGCGGCGCTACATCGTCCTATCCGGCTGGAAGGACGGCCTTCTGGGCCTCTACCTCTGCGCGGCGATGGGCTATTATACCTTCTGCACCTATCGCATCCTGCTCCAGATGCAGGGAACGCGGTCGTGAACCTCAGTCTCTCTCCTCGGCCAGGCCCAGGGCTTCGCGGGCCTCGGCGACGACGAAGAGGGAGCCGGTGACGCAGATGAGGTCGACGGGGGAGGCGAGCCGGCGGGCCTGGTCTAAAGCGGCGGCCACGCATTCGACTGCTTCCACGGGAACGGCCGTGGCCGGCCGCACGGCCTCGGCCACCTGCTGGGGGGGAATCGCCCGTGGATGATGCGAGGCGGTGGCGAGGATGTGGGTGGCCAAAGGGGCAAGTTCGGTGGCGAAGGCGGCGGCATCGTGCCCCCGGCTAAAGCCCAGGATCAGGATCAGGTGGCGGAAGGAAAATTCGGCCCGAAGAGCCTCCCGTAGGGCACGGGCCGAATCGACGTTGTGGGCTCCATCCAGCACCCAAAAGGGACGCTTGCCGGCCACCTCCAGCCGGCCGGGCCAACGGGTTGTTGCTAATCCTTGGCGAACGGCCTCATCCGGAATTTCCCAGCCCTGGCGGCGCAGGGCCAGGACGGTCGCCAGGGCCACCCGAGCATTCGTCTGCTGGAAAGGGCCCCGCAAGGACAGGCCCTCCTCTGGGAGAGGCGGGTAGGGCCAGGGGCCGGCCGGGACGGGCAGGAGTTGTCGCACCCCTTCCTCAGCCGCCACCCAGAGGATCGCTCCCTGCCTTCGGCATGTCTCTCGGATGATCCCCAAGGCTTCCTCCTGCTGGACGGCGCTCACCGTCCATCCGGCCGGCTTGACGATGCCGGCCTTTTCCCCGGCGATCTGGGCGAGGGTATGGCCCAGGATATCCATGTGGTCGTAGCCGATGGTGGTGAGGATGGAGACGACGGGGGTGACGACGTTGGTGGCGTCCAGCCGGCCGCCCAATCCCACTTCCAGGACGGCCGTGTCCACCTTCTGCTCCGCAAAGTAGCCCAAGGCCAAAGCGGTGGAGATTTCGTAGTAGGTCGGCGGGCCGTGTTCGCCCCGGATGCTCATCTCCTCCACCAGAGGGCGCAAGCGCTCGATCCAGGCGACTACTTCGGCCTTGGCGATGGGCCGGCGCTGGACCTGGATGCGTTCGCGCCAGGTATGGAGGTGGGGTGAGGTATAGAGGCCGGTGCGCCGGCCGGAAGCGCGCAGGACGCTTTCCAAAAAGGCCGCCGTGGAGCCCTTACCCTTGGTGCCGGCGATGAGGAGGGAGGGATACTTCTCCTGAGGTTGCCCCAGGTCGGCAAGGAGACGGGCGGTGCGTTCCAGGTTGAAGGAAACCGGGGAGTAGGCGTGGGGCATCCCTTTTTCATAGTCCACAAAGCGGTTGAGATAGTCCAGGGCCTGGAGGTAAGAACGTTCGAGGGATTCGCTCATGGTTTCTCAGGGTCGGGTAAAGGCCGCCTTGTCCCACAGGGAGGCCGGGGGGCTGTAGTATCGTACTCCTATCCGATCGGGGGCGGTCTGCAAAAGTTCGGCCACCGTCTTGCCCATCCGGGGGTGATAAAGTCCCGGGGCGATCTCGGCCAACGGCACCAGTACAAAGGCCCGCTCGTGCAAAAGGGGGTGAGGGATGGTCAGTTCGGGAGTATCCAACACGAGTTCATCATAAAAAAGGATGTCCAGGTCCACCAGGCGCGGCCCCCACCGTTCCTTACGCTGCCGGCCCAGGCTCTTTTCGATCCTTTGCAGTTCCTCCAGCAGACGCTCCGGGGGAAAAGTGGTACGCGCCCGACAGACGGCGTTGAGGAAACGGGGCTGCTCTTTCACCCCCCAAGGGGCCGTCTCGTAGACCGAGGAGACGGTTTCGATGGGGGCTGCTTCAGCGAGCATCTCCAATGCCCGGCGCAGATTTTCCAGCCGGTCCCCCAGATTGGAACCCAGACCCAGATAGACGGTTGCTTCGGCCATCGCTGTTGGGTGTTTCGTGTTGCGTATTGCGTATTGCGTATTTCGTATTTCGTATTGCGTATTGCGTGTTACGTTTTGCTCCGTCTTCCCCCGGTCCCCCATCGGCTCGGCAGGAACCTCGCCCTCTCGTCCCCTGCTCTCTCTCTACTCCTGCCCCGGCAACCACAGACGAGGCGGTTCCTCTTCCTCCCCTTCTTCCCCTTCCTCCTCTTCGGCCGACCGCGGTAGCCAGAGGAAACCTCCGGGACCTTCCAGGGGGATCCAGGGTTCTTCTTCCTCCTCCTCTTCTTCCATCATCTCCTCCGTGGCCAGAAAGACGGCCAAGGCCATGCTCACGTTCACCAGGGCCCTCAGAAAGGGGTTTTCGGCGGGGGGGCAAGTTCCCAGCGAGGAAGCACAGCGCCAGGCGATGCCGGCCAGGTCCTTTTCTCCCGAAAGGTAAAACAAGCGGGCCTGTTCACGCAACTGCTCCGGCAGGCGGGCCTGGAGGTCCTCATCGTAGAATTCGGCCAGGATACGAGCGGCAATCTGACCTCGGGCCTGGATGGCCCCCAGGTTCAGCAGCCCCTCCTTGGTGCGGACAGGTTGATATTCGACTGTATCCAGCCATTCCTTGACATAGGGTAGCAATTTCTCCAAGGGAAAGAGCCAAGGAAACATCGAGGGATGGGAAAGAAGTCGCCCCGCCTCATCTAAGGAAGGCTGGACATCCGGGACGGCCAAAAGTCCCTCCGGTTCGACTTCCTCCGGAATGTCCTCGAGCAAGCGAGCCGCCTCGGAGTAATCTTCTGGCAGGGCTTTGCCGTGTTCGCGGCTACGGGCGACGGCCTGGCGGATTCGGTAGGCCACATAGGCCGGGCTCACCTCTACCATCTTTTTTCCGAAGCGTTTATCTTCCTCGGCCAGGAGTTCCTCGACCTCTTCCCGGCCGGCCAGGATGTAATCGGCGGTTTCCAGGGCATGGAAGGAGACGATAAAGGCGGCGAAGTGGACCATGCCCAGCGAGGCCGGCCGGGTCAGGCGCAGATACTGCTCGCCCAAGCGGTCGAAATAGGAAGCCCAGGCCTGTCCCCGCGCCTCGGGCGGCTTCTCGGGACAGGCCGCGGCCGGGACAAAGCCCCGGCTGCGCAGGCGGTGCTGCGCCCGACGGGCCGCCTTACGGAGGTCGGCCTTCTCGGCGGCCACACCTTCCAAAAGGTCCCAGGCCTCCTGCTCCGGCACTTCTCCCAGGGCCTCTACTGCGGCCTCGGCCAGGGCCGGCAACTTCAGGGCACAGCGCAACGTCTCCAGCGCGGCCGATTTTTCCTGCCGGGCCAGAGAGACCAGGTAATCCCGAATCTCGGTCGGATTCAAGGAAAGGAGGGGGGCAAGGGGAGACTCATCCATCAGCGCATTACACCCACCTGAACGTTGCGGAAGCGGGCCGGGGCACAGCCGTGGCCGACGTGGGCGACCTGTCCAGGTTCGCCCTTGCCGCAGTTGGGCGTACCCCAGAGTTTCCAGTGCCGGGCGTTACAGATGGCGTCGCAGTTCCCCCAGAATTCCGGGGTAATACCGGTATAGGTGGCGTTTTTGTAGAGCCGGCCCAATTTGCCGTTCTTGATCTCGTAAGCCACCTCCGTGCCGAACTGAAAGTTCAGCCGGCGGTCATCAATGCTCCAACTGCGGTTGGTGGCCAGGTAGAAGCCCTCTTCGGTGTCGGCGATAAGGTCCTCCAGTTCCCATTCGCCCGGCTCCAGGTTGATGTTGGTCATGCGGATGAGGGGGATGTTGCCCCAGCCGTCGGCCCGCATGCTGCCGCTGCTCGTCTGGCCAAGGACGGCGGCCGTCTCCCGCGAACTCTGGTAGCCCCGGAAGATGCCCTCGCGCACCAGGTAGACTCGCTGGGCCGGCACGCCTTCGTCATCATAGGCGAAGGAGCCCAATCCCTCGGGGACGGTAGCGTCGGCCACGATGTTGACCAGGGGGGAAGCGTAGCGGAAGGTGCCCAGTTTCTCCAGGGTGAGGAAACTGGTGCCGGCGTAGGAGGCCTCGCTCCCTAGGACGCGGTCCAGTTCGGTGGGATGGCCGCACGATTCGTGGATCTGGAGGGCCAGTTGGGAGCCCTCCAGGATGATGGTGGTGACCATGGCCGGGCACTGGGGAGCGGAAAGGAGGGCCACGGCTTCTTCGGCGGTAGGGCCGGCGTGGGCCACCAGGTCCAGTTCCTCGACCAGTTCGTAGCCTTTCTGGAGTTGCTGCCGGCCGAAGGAAGTAGGATAACTCCGCGACTGCAACTCGTTGTCGCCCACGGCGGTGGCCTCGATCCCGGCTCCGGTTTCGGTGAAAGTTTGCTCAATATAGGAACCCTCGCTGGAGGCAAAGACCTTTTCCTCCCGAAAGGCGACAAAGTTGCTTTCGGCCACGCTGACGCCTTTGACACGGCGCATCTCGGCGTCGGTGGCCAGGAGGAGGGCCACCTTGTCTTCCAGCGGTACGGCAAAGGGGTCTTTACGGAAGGGGCTTACGTAGCGATGTACGACGGCCGGGCAAGGGGCCAGTCGTACCGGTTCCCGGCCCGGCACCATGGCCGAGGCCCGGGCGATCTGCACGGCCAGGGCGGCGACGCGCTCGGCCTCCTGCAAAGTCAGAGTGGAACTGGCGGCAAAGCCCCAGGCCCCCTCGGCGATCACTCGCACCCCGAGGCCCTGGCTGACGTCGTGAGAGATGGCCGCCACCACGCCGTTCTTCACCGTGATACGCTGTTCCTCGCGTCGGACGATGCGGATGTCGGCATAGGTTGCCCCGCGCACCCGCGCCGTTTCCAGAGCCCGATCGGTCAGTTCCTTCATCGTTTCCTCCGGTTTCCGGTTTAGAACGCACACTTTCACCTCTGATGCTCGTTCATCCTCTTTTCCACTCCTGGCCTTCTTTCCTCCGAAACTCGGTAGAAGTTCGTCCTCCCTCTTCCTCCTCGGCACCGGGCCCTATCTCCCTGTCCCCCTACTTCCCTTCTCCTCCTACACCTATGCCCTGGGCCCTATGCTCCGAGCCCTATTCCTCCTTCTTCTGGTCTATGCGGATGAGTTCCAACACCAAGCGGGCGCAACGCACCAGGTCGCTGACGGCGATCCATTCATCCGTGGTATGGGAACGCATCATGCCCGTGCTCAAGTTGGCGCAGGCAATGCCGTGGGCGTTGAAGATGTTGACGTCGCTTCCGCCGCCGCTTGCTTCCAACCGGGGCGTTACCCCAAGGGACTCGATGGCCCGCATGGCCAGGCGCACGATCTTATCCTCCTCGGAAAGGGTGAAGCCGTTGTAGGCGCGCTGTACCTGGGGCTTGACCTCGGCCCCATAAGCGCGGGCGACTTCCTCCAGGGCTTCGACCATAGCCTGGGTTTGCTGGCGGAGTTTGCGTTCATCCCGGCTGCGGGCCTCGGCCTCGATCTCCACCCGGTCGGGGACGATGTTGGTGGCGATGCCGCCCCGGATGACCCCGACGTTGGCTGTGGTCTCGGGGTCGATGCGTCCGAGCGGCATCCGGGCGATGGCCTCGGCGGCCACGCGGATGGCGTTGATGCCTTCCTCCGGAGCCACGCCGGCGTGGGCTGCCTTACCCCGGATGACGGCCGAAATCATGTTATGGGAAGGGGCAGCGATGACGATGGCCCCGAAAGGTCCGCCCCCATCCAGGGCCACCCCCATACCGGCCTTGATCTCGCCATAGTTCAGGTTCTTGGAGCCGGTGAGGCCGGTCTCCTC
This sequence comes from Chloroflexia bacterium, assembly GCA_036172265.1. Lineage (GTDB taxonomy): Bacteria > Chloroflexota > Chloroflexia > DTKN01 > DTKN01 > JASFBA01. The sequence continues at coordinate 35,172 of JASFBA010000093.1, read as the reverse complement.
CTCCACGGTGAAAACGACCTCCACTGGGCGGTGGGGAATCTTCTTCTCGACCGCCACCTGGAGGGCCTCGACGATGGCAGCGACGCCGGAGAGGTCATCGGCCCCCAGGACGGTACGCCCGTCGCTGCGGATGATGCCGGCCTCGACCACGGGGACGACACCGGTGCAAGGATCCACGCTATCGAGGTGGGCGCTCAGGAGGATGGCTTCCCCCTGGCCGGGGAGGTGGGCGATGACGTTGCCGGTTTTATCCGTGCCGGCCTTGAGGCCCAACGTGCGCAACCGGGTGACGATACGCTGGGCGAGCAATTGTTCCTCTCCCGAACGGTGGCTGGTCTGCGCCATCTCCAGGAAGGTAAAGAGCAGGCGGTCCTCATCTACCAGATGTTTATCGGCCATCGGAACCTCCATCGCAAAGAGCTCAGAAGATATTGTACTACGCTTTGCCCTGGTCTGCAAATGGCCCATTTGCACATCTGGGCTAGGTATAGTACAATACGAACAAAACACCTATCCGACGGGACAAGGAGGGCCGGCATGGCCAACCCGATTTCGGCCTTTATGGGCTTGTTCAGCCGCGACCTGGGCATTGACCTGGGCACCGCCACCACCCTGGTTTACGTGCGCGGCCGGGGCATCGTCATCGGGGAGCCTTCGGTGGTGGCCATCGAACGAAAGAGCAAAACCGTCCTGGCCGTCGGCGAACAGGCCAAGGAGATGGTGGGCAAGACGCCGGCCAGCATCGTGGTCATCCGCCCCCTCAAGGACGGCGTCATCGCCGACTTTGATGTGGTCCAGCAGATGCTGGTCTACTTCATCCAGAAGGCCCACGAGCGTGCCCGTGGCCTCTTTGTGCACCCCAGCCCACGGGTTATCATCGGCGTTCCGAGCGGCGTGACCGAGGTCGAACGGCGGGCGGCTAAGGACGCCGCTATCAACGCCGGCGCCCGCGAGGCCTATACCATCGAGGAGCCGATGGCCGCAGCCATCGGAGCCGGCCTGCCAGTAACCGAGCCCCGGGGCAGCATGATCGTGGACATCGGCGGCGGCACGACCGAGGTCGCCGTGATTTCCCTGGAAGGCGTAGTGGTCTCCCGTTCCATCCGTACTGCTGGAGACGAGGTTGACGAGGCCATCATCGCCTTCGCCCGTAACGCCTTCAACCTCCTCATCGGCGAGCGGATGGCCGAGCGGGCTAAGATACTGGCCGGATCGGCCTTCCCCTTGGAGGAAGAGCGTCGGGTCACCTTGCGCGGCCGCGACCTTCTCACCGGGTTGCCCAAAGAGATCGAGGTGAGCAGCGTGGAACTGCGCGAGGGCATCGCCGGCCCTGTCAACCGCATCGTCGAGGAAATCCGCACCGCCATCGAGGAAACCCCACCCGAACTCCTGGCCGACATTATGGAGCAGGGCATCGTCCTGGCCGGCGGCGGTGCCCTCCTCTTAGGACTGGACCGGCGGGTGGCCCATGAGACCCGTATCAAGGTGCGCATCGCCGATGACCCGATGACCTGCGTGGCCCGGGGCTGCGGGGTCATCATCGAGGACTTTGAACGCTACCGTAAGATCGTCCTGGCCAGCCAGCGTCTCCGCCCCATTCCGGTTACTACCTGAGCCTCGGATGGGCGACCTCAAGGGTCGCCCCTAATGTGGTGATTATGCGCCGGTCAACTGTTCTGATCCTGGTCTTGCTGGCTACATGCCTTCTCCTCCTCCTGGCCGACCGGGTGATCGGGCTAGGGGTGGTCAAGGGGTCGCTCGCCTGGGTCCTCGGCCCGCTCCAGCGCGCCTTCTACGCCGGGGGAGAGCAGGCCGGCGACTTCTGGGAACGTCTCCAGGAAGCGGAACGACTCCAGGAAGAGAATAAACGTCTGTGGGCGGTGGTGGAGCAACTGACCGCCGAAAGGCTCCACTACCAGGAGATCGAGCATGAAAACCGGGAACTCCGCGCCCTTCTGGGGCTACGGGAACGCCATCCGGGACTGGAACTCCTGGAAGCCGAGGTGATCGGGCGCGATCCCACCGGCTGGCAGCAGACGCTCCGGGTTGGCTGGACTGCTCAGGAAAAGGCCCGGGAGGTCCGGGAGGGCATGGCGGTCATCGCCCCGGCCGGCCTGGTGGGGCGGGTCATCCGGGTCTACCCCAACGCCGCCGACGTCCTCCTCATCACCGACATCGGCAGTTCCGTAAGCGCCGTCGTCCAGACTGAGGGCCGGCCCACCGGCGTCGTGGACGGACGCTGGCAGGAAGGCACCCGGCTCATCATGCGCTACCTGCCCCAGGGGGCGATCCTTCATGAGGGCGACTGGGTGCTCACTTCGGGCCTGCGCCTGCCGCCTTTTGAGGAGGAGGGCTTTCCCCCGGGCATCCCGATCGGCCGCATCCTTCACCTGGTGACGGTGGCAGACCTGCATCAGCAGGTGGAACTGGTGCCGGCGGTGGATTTTGAACGCTTGGAGTGGGTCTCTATCGTCCTGGGAACCCAGTCCCCCTGAGCGGCCGTGTAAAGGTACGGCGACCGGCTGACGGAAGCGCCTTTCGCCGGCAGTGAGGTCCGGGTGGTTTACGGGATTACATTGGCCGTCCTTCTCCTGGCCCTGCTCCAGGTCAGCCTGATGCCGCGCCTTCCCCTGCTGGAGGTTCGGCCCGACCTGGTTCTCCTGGTCGCCCTGGCCTGGGGTATGGTGCGGGGAAGCGTGGAAGGGGCCGTGGTCGCCTTCGGCGGAGGGCTGGCGCTGGACATCCTTTCCTCCTTCCCTCTGGGCGGCCAGGCCCTGGCCCTCCTGCTCACGGTCGTGGCCTTGAGTTGGCTGGGCGCCTCCTTCTCCCGGGGGAACCCGCTCTTCCCCGTGGCGGGGGCGTTCCTGGGCAGCTGGGTTTACCACCTTCTCCTGCTCCTTTTGGCCCAACTTTTCGGCCAGGCGGTGGCCTGGGGTGGCACACTCCGTCACGTAGTCCTGCCCCTTTCCCTGGTGGAGGCGGCGTTGATGCTTCCGGTTTACTGGCTTCTGGACCAGTTGGAACGGCGGACACACCGCCGGGCACGAGCCGCTTGAAAGGGGGAAACGATGCTTTCGAAGAAGCAGAGTTTCTTCCTGCGCCTGGGGGTCAGCCGGCTCTTCCTCCTGGCCCTCTTCGTCCTGGTGGCCTCCCGGCTGTGGCACCTCCAGATCGTGGAAGGGGCGCGCTACCGCCAGGTGGCTGAGATCAACCGGCGGCGCACCCTGCCAATTTTTCCCCTGCGGGGGCGCATCTTTGACCGGACGGGAAGGGTGTTGGCCGATAACATCCCCAGTTTCTCCGTCCTGGCGATGGTGGAAGATCTGCCCGAGGGGGTGGAACGGGTGCAGATGCTGGACCGCCTTTGCGTCCTGCTGGAGTGTCCGGGGACTTTACAAGTGGACCCCCGCCGCCTCGGAGAGGAAGACCGTCGGGCACTTTACACCTGGCTAGCCGGCCGGGTGGAACTCCCCGGACCACAAGAAGGGCATAGTGCAATTGCGTCCCTACCGGATGTGGCCGGGGCACCCTTTACCGTAACCCTGAATCTGGATGAAGCGGAGATCGCTTGGCTGCGGGAATATATCTCCAACACCGCCGGCCTCACCTATACGAACCGCCTGGAGGAAGCCCTCCGGAAGAACGCCGGCCCGCCCTACCTGCCGCTGCCCCTTGCAGCCGACATTTCCCGCGACCAAGCCCTGGTCCTGGAGGAGCACCGGCAGGATTTTCCCGGCATCTTTGTTCAGGCCGAACCCCGCCGCATTTACCCTACAGGCCCCCTGACGGCCCACGTGGTCGGCTATATCGGCCGCATCAGCCCGGAGGAACTTGCCGCCCTCAACCCCGATCCCCGGAGCGGCCGACCGCAGCGCTACCTGGAAAGCGATTCCCTGGGAAAGGTAGGGGCCGAGCGGGCCTATGAGGACCTCCTGCGGGGGAAACTGGGCTTTCGGGAGATTCAAGTGGATGCATTCGGACACCCGGTGGGTGCACTCTTTCGGGAAGAACCGGCCCAATCCGGCTACGACATCGTCCTGACCCTGGATACCGAACTCCAGGAAAAGGTGGCCGAAATCCTGCAATCGTACATCGAACAGGCCGACCGCAACCGCCCCTCCTACTACAGGCCGGTCTATAGCGGTGTGGCCATCGTGATGGATCCCCGCAACGGGCAGGTTCTTGCCCTGGTCAGCCTGCCGACCTACGATAATAACGTCTTTGTCCGGGAGGTCGAGGTTGGGGAGTTACAGGCACTCCTGGAGGACGCGCACCATCCTCTGGTCAACCGGGCCATCGGCGGAGAGTTCCCGCCGGGTTCTACCTTCAAACTGGTGGTGGCCGCCGCCGCGTTGCAGGAGGGAGTCATCACCCCGAAGACGCGCATTTACGACCCCGGCTACCTCCTGGTCCCCAACCGCTATGATCCCACCCTTCCGCCCCAGGTCTTTCCCTGCTGGGCACGGGGTGGGCACGGCTGGCAGGACGTCGTGGCCGGCATCCAGCACTCCTGCAACGTCTTTTTCTTCACCGTGGCCGGGGGGACGCCGGAGAACAAGTATCACGACGGCCTGGGCGTCGAGCGCCTGGTGCGCTACGCCCGGGCCTTTGGCTACGGAGGAGCGGATGGACTGGGCTTCCCCGGCGAGGCTACGGGCCTGCTTCCGACGCCTCAGTGGAAGGAAGAGGTGCTGGGTGAGCCGTGGGTACAGGGGGATGTGTATAATATGGCCATCGGCCAGGGAAATGTCCTGGCCACGCCGCTGCAGGTGCTCAATGCAGCGGCGGCCATAGCCAACGGTGGCACCCTCTACCGGCCCCAGTTGCTGCTGCGGGTGCTGGACGAACGGGGGGAGGCCGTTCGGGAATTCCGGCCGGAGGTTATCCGCCAGGTGCCGGTGGACCCGGAATATCTGGAACTCGTGCGGCGGGGGATGCGTGCCTCGGTGACCGAATCGTACAACGCCTATGCCCGGAACGCGGTGGTGCCGATTGCCGGCAAGACCGGCTCGGCCGAGTTCGGACCTTTTCTGCGCAAGGGCATCCGCCAGGCCCACGCCTGGTATGTGGCCTTTGCCCCCTATGAGGACCCGCAACTGGCCGTTGTGGTGCTGATCGAGGGGGGCGGCGAGGGCAGTCGGGCAGCGTTGCCGGCCGTGGTGGACATGATCAACTACTACTTCAGCCGATAAGGAGCGAGCGAATGGAAGAAAGAATTCGACTCAAGGGCGAACGGCAAGGGTTACGCCTCTTTCTGGACGAAGAGTCTCCGTTTGCGGAAATTCTGGCCAGCCTGGAGCAGCAGTTGCAGCGCGGCGAGGGCTTTTTCCGCGGGGCCAGCCTGATGGTGGATGTGGGCAACCGGGAGTTGGACCGGGGCGAAGTGCTGGCGCTGGCCGCCCTCTTGGAGAAGTGGGGAGTGGAACTGCGAGCCCTGGGCACGGATAACCGCCAGAGCCGTGGAGCCATCCGGGAGGCAGGGCTGCGCTCCGTCCCCTCGAGCGCGGCCCCCGCACCGCCGGCCGAACCTCTCCAGCGCCTCTCCGCCAGCGCCGACGCCCTCTTTATCACCCGCACCGTCCGCTCTGGGCAATCGTTTCGCCATCACGGGGCCATTACCGTCGTCGGCGACGTCAACCCCGGGGCCGAGGTGATCGCCGGGGGGGATGTGGTGGTCTGGGGCCGGCTGAGGGGCTTTGTCCACGCCGGAGCCATCGGCGACGAGCGGGCCATCGTCTGTGCGCTGGAACTTGCTCCCACCCAGTTGCGCATCGCCGGCCTGGCCGCCCGCCCTCCGGAAGAAAGCGCTCCCTCGGCCGGCCCGGAGGTGGCCCATATCGAGGGCGGGCGCATCGTCGTCGAGCCCTGGGATACCTTCCGACGGGGATAGCCCGCCGGGCAACGGTTGTAATCGTACCGTAAAGTTCGGGCGCTTGCGTTTTGGATACAGGTGTTATAGGATGATCAGCAAGGTTTTTGACTAAAATCGCCTTTTGAGGTATAAAAGGGATGGAATCCGGCGATCTTTCAGGAGGCTACAGGATGGCAAAGGTTATTACCATCACCTCAGGGAAAGGAGGCGTGGGCAAAACCACGGCGACCGCTAACCTGGCCACGGCCCTGGCGATGCTGGGGCAGCGGGTGGTGGCGATCGATGTAGACATCGGCCTGCGCAACCTGGACATTGTGATGGGGCTGGAGAACCGCATCGTCTACGACCTGGTGGACGTAGTGGAAGGACGCTGCCGGCTCCGGCAGGCCATGATCAAGGACAAGCGTCTCCCCGACCTTTACCTGCTTCCAGCCGCCCAGACGCGGGACAAGACGGCCGTCAGCCCGGCCGATATGATCGAGGTTTGTCGGCAACTGCGGGGGGAATTCGACTTTATCCTCATTGACAGCCCGGCCGGCATCGAGCAGGGCTTCAAGAACGCCGTAGCCGGGGCCGACGAGGTGGTGATCATCACCACACCGGAAGTCTCGGCCGTGCGCGATGCCGACCGCATCATCGGCCTGGTGGAAGCCGAGGAAAAGGGCGTGCCGCAACTGGTCATCAACCGCCTGAACATGGCGCTGGTGCGACGGGGAGAGATGCTCAGCGTGGAGGATGTGGGGGAGATCTTGGCGATCCCCCTCCTGGGGATCGTTCCGGAGGACAACCACATCCTCATCTCCACCAACCGGGGCGTCCCCGTGGTGCTGGAGAACCGTTCTCCGGCCGGCCAGGCCTTTATCCAGATCGCCCGCCGCATGATGGGCGAGGATGTGCCCATTACTCTGCCGGAGGAGCCGTCGCTCCTGGACCGGCTGGCCCGCTGGATGGGCCGCCGGAACCCGGCCCCGTAGGGGCAGGCTCTAAACCTGTCCCTTTGCCGCGGCCGGGAGTGGCCCGGATCCTGAAACGGAGGTTGAACTGTGGAAGCCGTGCGCAAACTCTTCGGACGCCGCCCCAAAAGTTCGGCCATCGCCAAGGAGCGGCTGCAACTCGTCTTGGTCCACGACCGGGGCTTTTCTCCCCAACTCCTGGAGACGCTCAAAAGCGAGATCATCTCTGTCATCTCCAAGTATGTGGAGGTAGACCACAGCGGCATCGAGGTACACATCACCCGCAGCGAACGTCAGGACCGGCTGGTGGCCAACATCCCGGTGCGGCGGACGGCCCTGCGCTGAGTTCCCTTCCCGCCGGGCGTGGAGCGAAGGCGATGGACCGGCAGACGTTGGAAGAAGCCCTCGTCGGCCTGAGCAGCGGGTATAAGGCGGTGGTCGCCGCCCACCTCTTCGGTTCGGCGGTGGACCAACCTCATCGCCATAGCGACCCGAATGTGGCTCTGCTCCTGCGTGACGATCTGGATGCCGATGCCCGCCTGGACCTGCGGCTGGAACTTGCGGAGGTGTTGGAGCACCCAACGGGCCGGCCGGCCGATGGGGGCGTCCTCAACGAGGCTCCGCCGCTTTTGCGTTTCCAGGTTCTCCGGCATGGCCGGCTGCTCTGGGTGCAGGATGAGCGGGCCCGTTGCCTCTTCGGGATGCACAGGGATAACCTTTACTACGACTTCAAGCCCTATCACGGGTTTCAGGTCTCTTGTCTGCTCGATCGTATCCGCGAGGAGGGGTTGGGTGTTGGATGCTGCGGTGCTCGCGACGCGTTTGCAGAGGCTCGACGGCTATCTCAAATCCTTGCGGCAACAGGAGGCCCGAGGTGAGGGAAAAGGAAGCCATTCGCCGGCGGATCGAGGAACTGCGTAAGGAGATCGAGTTCCATAACTACCGCTATTACGTGCTCGACTCTCCGGTCATCAGCGACGCCGAGTACGACCGCCTCTACCGCGAACTCCTGGAACTGGAGGAAGCCCATCCCGAATTCATCAGCCCCGATTCTCCTACCCGCCGCGTCGGTGGGGAACCGTTGGAAGGCTTTGAACGGGTCACCCATCCGGCCCCTATCCTCAGCCTGGATAACGCCTTCAACACCGAGGACCTCTACGCCTGGCGCGAGCGCATCCTGCGGCTCCTCCCGCCGGGGACGCGCCTCTCCTACACCGTGGAGCCCAAGATCGACGGCCTGACGGTGGTCCTGCACTACCGCGACGGCCGGCTGGTCCTGGGCGCTACCCGTGGCAACGGCGAGGTAGGGGAGGACATCACCGCCAACCTGCGCACCCTACGCACCCTGCCGCTCCGCCTCCCCGTCGCCGGAGATATGGAAGTGCCGCCCTTTATGGTGGTCCGTGGCGAAGCCTATATCCCCATCGCCGACTTTGAGAAGATGAACCGGAAACTGGCCGAAAGCGGGGAAAAGACCTTTGCCAACCCCCGCAACGCCGCCGCCGGCACCCTTCGCCAGTTGGACCCTCGGGTGGTCGCCTCCCGCCCCCTGCGACTGTGGTGCTACGCCATCGTCGCCGCCGAAGGGCCGGTTCCCACTTCCCAGTGGGAGACGTTGGAATACCTCCATGCACTGGGCTTTCCGGTGGTGAAGGAACGGGCCCGCTTCGATGACTTTGAGGAAATGGTCCAGTACTGCCTTTCCTGGATTCCCCGCCGCGACACCCTGCCCTTTGAGGCCGACGGCCTGGTGATCAAGGTGGACGACCTGCGCATCCAGGAGCAACTGGGGGTGGTGGGCCGGGCCCCCCGAGGCTCCATCGCCTTCAAATTCCCAGCCCGCGAGGCCACCACCCGTCTCCTGGACATCGGGATGAATGTGGGACGTACCGGCGTGGTCACCCCCTATGCCGTCCTGGAGCCGGTGGAACTGGCCGGGGCCACCATCCGTAAGGCGACCCTCCACAACTTTGACTACATTCGGGAAAAAGATATCCGCATCGGCGACCGCATCTTGATCAAGCGTTCCGGCGACGTCATTCCTTACGTGGTCGGGCCGATACCCGATGTGCGGGATGGTAGCGAACGCCCTTATGAGATGCCCCGGACTTGTCCATCCTGCGGAGGGCCGCTTGTGCGGGCGGAGGAGGAGGTAGCCGTCTACTGCCTGAACCCGGCCTGTCCGGCGCAACTGGTGCGTCGCGTCGAGTACTGGGCCGGCCGCAATCAGATGGACATCGCCGGATTGGGCCGGCAGCAGGCCGCCCTGCTGGTGGGGGAGGGCCTCCTCCACGATGTGGCCGACCTCTACTTCCTGCGTCCGGAGGACCTCCTGCGGCTGGAAGGCTTTGCCGAGAAGGCCACCGAAAACCTCCTGCGCGCCATCGCCGCCTCGAAGAAGCGTCCCCTGGTGCGGGTGCTTTCGGCGCTGGGCATCCGCCGCGTCGGCAGCACGGTGGCGGAAATCCTGGTCCAGCACTACCCCAGCCTGGAGGCTCTAGCCCAGGCTACCCGGGAGGAACTCGAAGCCATCCCCGGCATCGGCCCCTTCACCGCCCAGGCCATCGTGGAGTGGTTTGCTGACGAGCGGAACCGGGCCCTGCTGGAGAAACTCAGGCGGGCCGGGGTACGCCTGGCCGAGGAAGAGGCCGTGCCGGCGGTTGCCCAAACCTTGGCCGGCCGCACCTTTGTCATCACCGGAACTCTTCCCACGATGACTCGCGAGGAGGCCGTCGCCTACATCCGCGCCCATGGCGGCCAGGTGAGCGAAAGCGTCTCCCGTAAAACCGATTTCCTGGTGGTGGGCGAAGCCCCCGGTGGGAGCAAGTACCGCCGCGCTCAGGAACTCAACATCCCCATGATTGATGAAGCCGAACTGCGGCGTATGGCCGAGGGTAGGGGCGGGTTTGAAACCCGCCCTGTATAGGCGGGTTCGAAACCTGCCCCAAAACGACGGAGGAAACGATGTCGCTTCTTGCCGGCAATCTGGGGGCGGTGCAGCGCCTTCTGGACGAGGCCGGCCTTGCCTGGGGCGTTTGCGCCGGGGCAGCGGCCCATCTCTACGGCGTGCGCCGGCCGATCGAAAATGTGGACATCCTTTTGCCGCCGGATCGGCTCCATCAGGTGCGTAACCTCCTGGGGCAGAAAGGACACGCCGCCCAGTACGACAGGCACATCCTCCTCTGGCGTGGCATCAAACTCTTCGACGACCTGAGTGTGACTATCGCCGGCCGGCATTGCCCTTTCCTCATGGACACATGGATGGAAAGCCGCCTGCGCCGCCAGATGCTCCTGGGTTCCCGTGTCCTGGTCCTCGCTCCCGAAGACGTGCTGGCCCACAAGGCCCTGCTCACCCAGGCCGACCGTTCTCCGGGGAAACACCACCATGAAGACCTCCTGGCCATCATCCGGAGGCAGAAGGAGACCCTGGACCTGGACTACCTGCTTCGCCGCCTGGAAATCTGCCAGGCCCGACAACAGGTCCAATCCCTGCTGAAGGAGGCCGGCCTCACCCTGCCCGAATGAGCGGAGCCGTCCTATGCCTTTCCCCTTTTCTCCCCGGAAAACATCCCCGGCCGGCCCCTCTCTGCCCTTGAAAGGGGAACGGGTGCGCATCCGGGCCCTGGAACGGGAGGACCTGGATCGCCGCCAGGCCTGGAAGCCGTTCAACGATCCCCTGCACCTGATCTGGGACATGCCTCCTTGCAGCCCCCCGGAAAACGACCGCTGGTTTGCCGTGATGACCGACGGAGTGCACCGCCTGGCCTACGGCGTGGAGGACCATGCCGGGAAACTCATCGGGATGCTCTCTCTGCGCGAAATCTCCTGGGGACATTTCGCCCGTTTGGGCATCGCCTTCGCCCCCACCTACGTCGGCCAGGGCTACGGGACCGAGAGCCTCCGCCTCTTCCTCCCCTATGCCTTCCTCACCCTGGGGCTGGAAAGGATCGTCCTGGACGTGGCGGCAGCCAACGTCCGGGCCGTGCGTTGCTACCGCAAGGTGGGCTTTCGCCAGGTCAGGACCTTCTGGCAGCCGGTGGACGGCTATGTAGATCCCCGACTCTTCGATTCCCCCGAATACGCCCCCTTGCGCCCCCTTTTTCGTTGGTCCTGGGGGCGGACAGAGACGCTCTACTACGATATGGAGTTGAGACGGGAGGATTGGAAAAATTCCCCGGCTAATGCCGGAAACTGCGCTGTCCGGTAAACACCATCGTCGCGCCGTATTCGTTGCAGGCCTGGATAACCTCGTGGTCGTTTATGGAGCCGCCGGGCTGGATGACCGCCGTTACCCCCTCGCGCAGCCCTACCTCCACCCCATCGCGAAAGGGGAAAAAGCCGTCCGAAACCATGACCGCGCCTTCCAACCCGCCGTGTTGTGCCGCCACCTCGGCCGATATCTCCTCCTGCCGGCCTGCTTCCAGGATGGCGTAGGCGCATCCGTAGCGCTCCAGGGCCAGCCGTTCGCGCAGGTTGCGGTAGGCCTTGTCCCGTGCCAGTTCGGCCATACCGACCCGGTCCTGTCCCCCGGCCCCGATGCCCAGGGTGACACCACCTTTGGCATAGAGTACCGAGTTCGAGGTCACGCCGGTTTCCACCAGCCAGCCGAAGAGCATATCCTCTGTTTCCTGCTCGGTCGGTTCGCGCAGAATGCGGTACACCTTCCCTTGGTGCACGGCCTCGGCCGGACGCAGGTCTGTCGAGCGGCGGGTCAGGGGAACGAAGGAGATCTGGGCAATCAGTCCGCCGTCGAGCAAACTCCGAAAGTCTACGAAGCGTTCGGTGGCGAATTCGGCCAGACGGGCGATGTTGGCAATGCGCATGATGCGCAAAGTTTTGCGCCGGGTCAGGATGCCCACCGTGCCTTCCCCAAAGTCGGGGGCCACCACCACCTCGGCATAGCGTTCGGCGATGGCCTGAGCGGTGGGCACGTCTATGGGACGGTTGAGGGCGATGCAGCCGCCGAAGGAGGCGATAGGGTCGGCCAGGTCGGCCCGGAGGTAGGCCTCCAGAATTGTATCGGCTATGGCGACACCACAGGGGTTGTTGTGCTTCATGATGGCGCAGGCCGGCCGCTCCATAAGGTAGCGCAGGATGTTCAGGGCGCTGTCGGCATCGGTCAGGTTGGTCTTGCCGGGATGTTTGCCAAAGTGCAGGAGTTCGGCATCGGAGACCAGGTACCGGCCCGGGGCGATCGTCTCCACTTCGCCCAGCACCAGGTTCCCATTCACCAGGCGGTAGAGCGCCGCCTCCTGGCCCGGATTTTCACCATAGCGCAGGCCCTGCCGCACTCCTTCGACCGTCCAGGCAACCTTCTCATAGATCAACGTGCTGCGTCGGTCCTCCCAGACAAAGGCGATCTCCAGCCGCTCCGGGAAGTGATCGGCCTGCACCGTATGGTAGGCTTTCTTCAGATCCATGTTCCCTCCTTGTGGCAAAGCGGATAGGTGCTTCGAACGGCGGCCGGGTCCTGCCTGGCCAGAAAGGCGCTGATGGCGGCATCGTAGCAAGCAGTGAGGGCAAAGGCCTTACGGGCCAGTTCAAAGCGCTGGATCAAGCCTAGTTTTCCCTGGTTTGCTTTCAGGAACGAGAGCACCTGGCCGTAATCCGCCGGGTCGCAGAGCGCGGCCACCCGCAAAAAGTTCTTGGCCGCAGCCCGAAGCATGGCCGGCCCCCCGATGTCTATATGTGCCCGCGCCTCCTCCACCGTGACCGTGCCCCGGTCCACTACCGCCTCAAAGGGGTACAAGTTGACCACCACCATATCCAGCGGAAGCGCGCCGGCACGGGCTAGGTCGGCCTGATGGGCTGGGTTATACCGCTCGGTCAGCAGGCCCAGGTAGATCTTAAAATCGAGCGTCTTGACCAATCCCCCCTGTGTCTCCGGCTGGCCGGTGTAGTCGGAGACCTGCACCAGATGCCGCGCCGCTCGCTCTTTCCCCAGTATCTGCTCCAGCGCCCGATAGGTTCCACCGGTGGAGTAAAAGCGGACCTCGGGGTTGACCTCCGCCAGGCCGGGGACCAGCACCTCCAGGCCGGTTTTATCCCAGACGCTCACCAGAACGCGGCGAATCGGCACCAGGTCGTCAACTTCATAAACGAGGTTTGGAGCCATCATAACACTCCTTGAGACGGGGCGGGGCAGAGCAATTGCCTTAGGGCCTGGACCAGGAGGCGGTGTTCCACAGCGTGGATGCGCGCCTCCAGTTCCTCCAGGGTATCGTCAGGGAAGATGGGCACTTCTTCCTGGGCCACGACCGGTCCGGCGTCCACCCCCTCGTCAGGCACGAGGTGCACCATAACGCCGGTATGCCGGATGTGTCCCTGCCGGTAGGCTTCATAGGCGCGCTCGATGGCGTGCGTTCCGGGGAAGGTATTGGGCAAAGCCGGGTGCAGGTTGACGACGTGATGGGGAAAGTGCGAAAGAAAGGCCTTGGAGAGCACGTGCATCCAGCCGGCCAGGACAACCCACTTTACAGAAAAGGCCTCCAGGAGCGCTGCCAGATCCGCATCATAGTCGGTGCGCGGCCGGCCGGCCTGCGTGTAGGGGGCCAGGGGAAAATAGACCACCGGTACACCGGCCCGGATGGCCCGCCGGAGGCCGTAGGCCTCTTTGCGGTTGGAAACGACCAGGGCCACTTCCACGCCGGGCAAAAGCCCCGAGGACACAGCGTCCAGGATGGCCTGCAGGTTCGACCCGAAACCGGAGATGAGGACGGCCAGGCGCGTCATCGTCCCACTCCTACGAGGTGCACTCGGGGGACACTTCCATCCCACGGGACCACCCGGCCGATGGGACGCGCCTCCGGCAAGATGCGGCAGGCTCGTTCCGCTTCCTCCGGCGAGAGGAAGAGGACCAGGCCGATCCCCATATTGAACACCCGATACATCTCCTCGCCTTCCACCCGGCCGCGCCTCTGAATCAGGCGAAAGATGGGCGGCACCTCCCAGGCGGAGACATCCAGTTGAACGCCAATGCCCTCTGGCAGCACCCGGGGAATGTTTTCGGGAAAGCCACCGCCGGTGATGTGGGCCATAGCCTTGGGGCGGACGCCGGCCGCCCAGAGGGCCTCGACCTCGCCCAGGTAGGCTCGGTGGGGGGTAAGGAGCACTTCGCCCAGGGGCCGGCCGATTTCGGGAAGCACCGTGTCCCACCCCAGATCGCCCAGGACGTGCCGGGCCAGGGAGTAGCCGTTCGTGTGCAGGCCCGATGAAGGCAGCCCCAGGCAGATGTCCCCCGGATGGATATCCCGCCGGGGCAAAACCTCATCTTCCTCGACCCAGCCGATCATCGTGCCGACCAGGTCAAAGGCTCCGGGCAGGTAAACCCCCGGCATTTCGGCTGTCTCCCCGCCCAGGAGGGCCGCGCCGACCGCCCGACAGGCCTCCGCACATCCGGATACAATGGCTGCCGCCTGCTCCGGCCGGAGTTTTCCGAAGGCGATGTAATCGAGGAAGAAGAGCGGACGAGCCCCCTGCACCAGGATGTCGTTGACGCAGTGGTTGACGATGTCATATCCGACGCTCTCATAGCGGCCCAGGGCGGCGGCTAGTATCGTCTTGGTCCCCACCCCATCGGTCGAGGCGACCAGCACCGGGCGGTCGGCGCGGCCCCAGGCCTTCAGGCTGAAGAGGCCGCCAAAGGCGCCGAGGCCGGCCAACACCGCCTGGGTATAGGTGCGGGCCACGGCCTCGCGCATCTGTTCGACGGCGCGGTTGCCGGCGGCGATGTCCACGCCGGCGGCGGCGTAGGCGCTGCCCCCGGGGGCACCTCGGATGTGTCGGAAGCCGGGCTTGGCCCTCACCCCACTCCCCCTTCCCGGAGCAGGGAGTGAGGGGTGAGGGCCCCCGATATCCCGGCGATAGTGCATGCCGGGGAAACGAATCCGCCGCACCGCCTCGTAGGCTCGCTTGCGGGCCTGGGAGAGATCGGCAGCCAAGGCCGTAACCGCCAGGACGCGCCCTCCGGCGGTGAGCAGCCGGCCGTTTTCCAAGCGGGTTCCGGCATGGAAAACGGTTACTCCAGGCAAAAGAGCGGCCTCCTGGATCCCTTCGATTTCGTCCCCCGTAGGATAAGAACCGGGATAGCCCGGAGCAGCCAGAACCACGCAGGTGGTGGCTGCCTCCTTCCAGCGCACCTCGATTTCCCCCAGCCGGCCTTCTACGCAGGCCAGGAGAATTTCCAGGAGGTCGTTTTCCAGGAGGGGCAGGAGGACCTGAGCCTCGGGGTCGCCGAAGCGACAGTTGAACTCCAGAAGGCGCGGCCCCTGGGGTGTGAGCATGAGGCCGGCGTAGAGGACCCCTACATAGGGCGTGCCCCGCCGGCGCATCCCCTCCACGGTCGGCCGGAGGATACGGGAAACGACCTCCTCCTGCACCTCCGACGAAAGGTGCAAAGAAGGCGCGTATCCCCCCATGCCGCCGGTGTTGGGCCCCTGGTCGCCGTCGGATAGACGTTTGTAGTCACGGGCCGGGAGCATCGGCACGACCGTCCGCCCATCGCAAAAGGCCAGCAGGGAGACCTCCTCCCCCTCCAGCCGTTCCTCAACGACAACTTCGGCTCCGGCCGGCCCCAAGGCGCGCTCCACCATCAGCCGATGCAGCGCCGCTTCGGCTTCTTCCAGCGTGGTACACACCGTTACCCCTTTGCCCGCAGCCAGGCCGCTGGCCTTGATGACGAGCGGCCCTTCTTGCTGCCGCAGGTAGGCCAGGGCCGCCTCGTAATCCCGAAAGGTAGCTCCTGCTGCGGTGGGGATGCCTTCCTCCTGCATAAAACGTTTGGCAAAGGCCTTGGAGCCCTCCAATCGGGCGGCGGAGGCGCTCGGCCCAAAGGCCCGTAACCCCGCGGCCGCGAAATCGTCCACCAAACCGGCCACCAGAGGCGCCTCCGGCCCGACCACGGTGAGGTCAATCTGTTCTTTTTGGGCAAAGAGGCGCAGGGCCGGGATGTCGGTGGCGGCGATGGGCACGTTCTCGGCCAGGCTGGCCGTGCCGCCGTTGCCCGGGGCCACAAAGAGACGTTCCAGGCGAGGCGACCGGGCCAGTTTCCAGGCCAGAGCATGTTCCCGTCCTCCGGAACCGACGACCAGGACGCGCATCATTCCTCCTCGGGCGACTCACCCATTTCAAAAACCTTTTTATCCAGCCCCGCCTCCACCGGCACCGGGTAATCGCCGGTGAAACAGGCCAAGCAATAGCCGCCTTTTCCTGGGCCCAGGGCCTCCAGGAGGCCTTCCAGAGAGAGATACCCCAGGCTGTCTACACCCAGGTGGTCGGCGATTTCGGCCACCTCCATGCCCGCAGCGATCAGTTCCTCCCGGCCGGCCATGTCCACCCCCATGAAACAGGGGTAGCGGATGGGAGGAGAAGCCACCCGCAGGTGCACCTCGGCGGCGCCGGCCTCCCGGAGCATGGCCACGATGGGGCCGCTGGTGTTGCCCCGGACGATGGAATCGTCCACCAGGACGATGCGTTTGCCGCGCAGGACATCCGGCAGCGGGTTGAACTTCAGGGCTACTCCCAGACGGCGCAGCCGATCGTCGGGCATAATAAAGGTCCGGCCGATATAGCGGTTCTTGATCAGCCCTTCTCCGAAGGGGATGCCGGAGGCTTGGGCATAGCCGACAGCATGGGAGGTGGCCGAATCGGGGACGCCGATAACCAGGTCGGCACAGGCAGAGTGTTCCTGGGCCAGGCGGGCTCCCAGCCGGAGGCGCACCTGGTAGACGGAACGCCCCTCTAGGAGTGAGTCGGGGCGGGCAAAGTAGATGTATTCAAAGACGCAGAGGGCCGGCCGTTCCTTCGGGGGCATTCCCTGCCAGGAAGTAATTCCGGCCTCGTCCAGGCGAACGATTTCCCCGGGTTGAACCTCGCGCCAGAAGGCGGCCCCGATGGTTGCCAGGGCACACGATTCCGAGGCCACCGCCCAGCCACTTTCATTTATCCGGCCCAAACAGAGGGGGCGGAAGCCCCAGGGGTCGCGCAGGGCATAGAGGCCGTTCCGGGTGAGAAGGACCAGCGAATAGGCGCCCTCTGCCTGGGCTATCAAGGCCGGGAGGCGTTCCTCCCAACTTTTCCCCGGCGTCCCGGAGAGCATTTGGGCGATGACCTCGCTATCGGTGGAGGAGGTCAGGCCGATGCCGCGTTGGAGAAGGTCGCGGCGCAGGGCCGGGGCGTTGGTCAAATTGCCGTTATGGGCTACCCCCAGCGGCCCCAGGGCCGTCTCCAGGAGATAAGGCTGGGCGTTCCGCAGACGTGGCGCGCCAGTGGTGGAGTAGCGGGTGTGGCCGACCGCCGCTGGACCGCGCAAGGGGTGCAGGTTTTCCTCAGTAAAGACCTGGGAGACCAGCCCCAGCCCCTTGTGGATGTGGGCGGTGCGGCCGTCCCAGGTGACGATGCCGGCGCTTTCCTGGCCACGGTGTTGCAAGGCGTAGAGGGCAAAGAAGGCCAGCCGGGCTGCCTGCTGGCCGGGAGCGTAGATGCCGCAGATGCCACAGGATTCGCGAGGGCGGTTGGGCAAAAGGGCCATGGGAGATCCCCCGATACGTGTTGCGTGAAACAGGTCTTCAGAGGGTCGCATCGGCTTCCAAGAGGCGGCGGCGTCCTTCTTCCTGGACCTGCCGAATTTTCTCCCGCAGACCGGGGTCGGCCAGGGCCAGCATCTTGGCCGCGAGGAGGGCGGCGTTCTCCGCTTCCAGCACTACGGCCGGGGCTACCCCCGAGGGCATCCGGAGCGATGAAAGGAGGTCCAACCCGGCGTATTTTTCCCCATAGGGTGGACAGGCGATCACCGGGGAGAGGACCTGGGCATCCACCAGGCCGCTCAGAGCGTTTGATCGGCCGGCCACGGTGATGTAGACATGCGGCCGGCCGTCGGTTTCGTACTCCGAGAGCATCCGGAGCAGGTGTTCGGGCGTCTTGTGGGCCGAGGCCACCCGCATCTCACCGGCCAACCCCCAGCGTCCCAGCGCCCGCACGATCTCCTCGCCCCACGGTCTGTCGGCCGGAGATGCCAGAATGACGATGACCTGTGTGCCGTCCATTGTTCCCCCTCACCAAGTTGTATCATTCATGCTCTAGATAGGTCTGCAACACCCGGGCAATGCGCTGGGCGGCCGGAAACGGGGCCGGAGAAAAGGCCCGGCCGGTCAGCCCCTCATAGAGGGCGATGTAGCGCCGGGCCAGTTCGATGGTCACTTCTGCCGGCAGGGCCGGAGGGGGTCCGTCGCCCCGGTAGCCCCGATCGGCATACCACAGGCGGACGAATTCCTTATCCCACGGCTTGGCCTCGTCGCCAGTCCGCCGCGCCTCTTCCCACTCTTCCTGCCTCCAGAAACGGCTGGAGTCGGGGGTGTGTACCTCGTCAATGAGCAGAAGTTCGCCTTCCGGGGTCAGCCCGAACTCGTACTTGGTATCCACCAGGATGAAACCGGCCCTTGAGGCAATTTCCTGTCCTCGGCGAAAGAGAGCCAAGGCCGCCTGGGAAACGGCCTCCCAGGTGGAGGGTTCCACCAGGCCGCGTTCCACCACTTCCGCGCAGGAGAGCCGTTCGTCGTGTCCGCCGGGGCCGGCCTTGGTCGTCGGGGTCAGGAACGGTTCGGGGAGAGGATCGTCCTTGTGCAGGCCCTCGGGCAGGGTGTAGCCGTAGATGTGGCGCTCGCCGGCGGCGTAGAGGGTCCAGAGCGAGGTGCGGGTGATGCCGGTGATATAGCCCCGGACGACGACCTCCACCGGCAGGGGGGTACATTCCCGCACTAGGCTGATGTTCGGGTCGGGGATGCCCAGAAGGTGATGGGGGATGATGTCAGCCGTCTTTTCAAACCAAAAGGCGCTGAGTTCGTTGAGTACCTGGCCCTTGAAAGGGACGGCGGCCAGGATGCGGTCAAAGGCCGAGAGGCGGTCGGTGGCGACGAGCAGGCGGCGTCCGTCGGGCAAGGCAAACGACTCTCGCACCTTACCGGCGCTCCGGCCGTAGGGCCAGGGCAGGTCCACTTCGGTCAGGACATCGCCGAGGTGTCGGTACAGCGTCGCCGGATCCATAAATGCACCCTCCTACATCTGGGCGGCGTAGCGGATGCCCCGCTCGAAAAGGGAAAGTCCGCTTCCGCCGCTTTCGCCCCGCGTCCAGCGGGGGTGTTGCCAGGGAAAGACGTGGTCCTCGGGGTGCGGCATCAGGCCAAGGATGTTTCCCTGCTCGTTGGTAATCCCGGCGATGCCGGCCACGGAGCCGTTCGGATTGTCGGGGTAGGTGGCCGGCCCGCCGGCGGCGGGCGCGACATAGGTGAGCGCGATGAGATGGCGGGAACGCAGCGTCTCCAGGACGGCCTCGTCCCGCGGGACGAAGCGTCCCTCCCCGTGGGCCACCGGGCAGTAGAGGCGTTCCGGGAGGTCCCGGGTGAAGAGGCAGGGGGAGTCCGGGTCGGCTTCCAGCCAGACCCAGCGGCACTCGAAGCGGTTGGAGGCGTTGCGCGTCAGGGTGGCCTGGACGCCCGCCGCCGGCGGGCCGGGAAGCCAACCGCTCTTCACCAGGGCCTGGAAGCCGTTACAGATGCCCAGGACCGGTTTCCCGACCTCGACGAAGCGGGCCAGTTCCTCTTGGAAGAGCCAGCGCAGGTCTGCGGCCAGGAGCCGGCCGGCCCCCAGGGCATCGCCGTAGGAAAATCCCCCTGGCAGGACGAGCATGGCAAAGTCGTGCAGATGGGCCGGACAGCGGCGCAGTTCGTTCACATGCAACACTACAGGCCGACCTCCGGCCCATTCCACCGCCCGGACGGTCTCGCGGTCGCGGTTGGTGCCGGTTGCCTGAAGGATCAGGACGGGTGGATGGAGCAGCTCTGGACCGCCCATAGTTGCCCCTTGCAACCGCCTGACGATCAACGCTCAACGTTTAACGATCAACGCTTCCATGCCTGCACCAGGTCTGCTACTGTGCAAGAAAGCACCGGTTTTCCGCCCAGGCCATGGACTCGGAAAAGCGGCCCCTGGTTCACCCGACCCAGGCAGGCGCAGGGGTGGCCGGCCATGCCTTCCTCAAAGGCGGCGGCATCGGCCGGCGCTACTTCGACCAGGAAGCGGCCGCTCGTTTCGGAAAAGAGGGCCACATCGTCGCGTTCGACCTGAGGTGTACGAGGGATATCGGATAGATCCAATTCCAGCCCCAGCCGGCCGGCCAGGGCCATCTCCGCCGCAGCCACGGCCAGGCCGCCCTCGGAAAGGTCGTGACAGGCCTGTACCAGACCCCGGCGCATGCAGGCGTGCAGAGCGCGCATCGTCTCCATGCTCCCAGGAACAGGGCCGGGGACGCCATTTCCCAGCGCCCCATGCAGCCGGTAATAGAGGGAGCCGCCCAGTTCGGCCCTCGTCTCCCCGACAATGTAGAGGAGGTCTCCGGGCATTTTCAGGTCCATCGTCAACACCCTCCGGGTGTCGGGGACGATGCCCAGGGAAGAAATAAGGAGGGTGGGCGGGATGGCCCGCTTCTGCCCCTGGGGGTCTACGTACTCGTTGTTCAGGCTGTCCTTGCCGGAGATAAAGGGCGTACCGTAGGCCAGGGCGGCGTCATAACCGCCCCGGGCTGCCCGCACCAGCGCCCCTAGTCGGTCGGGGAGGTGGGGATTGCCCCAGCAGAAGTTATCCAGGAGGGCCACCCGTTCCGGATCGGCGCCCACACAGACGACGTTGCGGACGGCCTCGTCCACCGCTGCCCAGGCCATGGCGTAGGGGTCGATTCGTCCGTAGGAGGGGCAGATGCCGCAGCCCAGGGCTAATCCTTGCCAGGTGGAAAATTCCAGGGGATGGAGCACGGCGGCGTCGGAGGGGCCGTCGCTTTGGGCACCCACCAGAGGCTTGACCACCGTGGCCCCCTGGACCTCGTGGTCGTAGCGGCGGATGATGGCCTCCTTACTGGCCACGTCGGGGTGGGAGAGCATCCGCAGGAGGAGGGGGGTGAGATCGGCCGGCGGATTCAGCCCAGGTTCTGGGAAGGAAGGGGACTGCCATTCTGCCTGCAGGGTGGGGCGTGGCCAGCCCTCATGGAGGAAAGACATCTCCAGGTCGGCCACGACTTGCTCGCCGTAGCGGACCCGCAGTCGGCCGTCGCCGGTGAAACGGCCCAGTACCGTCCACTCCACATCCAGGCCGTCGCAGATTTCCCCCAGGCGGGGCAAGTTCTCCGGCGGCACGGCCAGCACCATCCGCTCCTGGGCCTCCGATAGCCAGATCTCCCAGGGCCGCAAGCCGGGATACTTCAGAGGAGCCGCCGCCAGGTCCACCTCGGCCCCCACCTCGCGCCCCATCTCTCCGACGGCCGAGGAGAAGCCCCCGGCCCCGCAATCGGTGATGGCATGGTACAATCCCTCGTCGCGCAGGCGCAGGACGGCTTCGGTAAGCGCCTTTTCGGTGATGGGGTCGCCGATCTGCACGACGCTGCCTACCGTTCGGCCGGTCTCGGGGGTGAGTTCGGCCGAGGAGAAGGTTGCTCCGTGCAGGCCATCGCGTCCCGTGCGGCCGCCCAGGGCCACGCAGAGGTCGCCGGGTCGAGGGTTACGGCGGTGTGTGCCGGCCGGGGCCAGGCCCAAGCAGCCGCAGTAGACCAGCGGGTTGGCTGTATAGCCCGTGTCGTAGAGGACGGCTCCGCCCACGGTGGGGAGGCCCATTTTGTTGCCGTAATCCTCGATGCCGGCGACGACGCCCTCGGCCAGGCGACGGGGGTGAAGGGTGCCGGCCGGCACCGCCTCGGGTGGAAGGTCGGGTGGCCCGAAGCAGAGGACGTCGGTGCAGGCGATGGGGCGGGCCGAGACGCCCAGGATGTCCCGGATTACCCCGCCGATGCCAGTATTGGCCCCGCCGAACGGTTCCAGGGCCGAGGGGTGGTTATGGGTTTCCACCTTGAAGGAAACCTCCCAATCCTCATCCAGGGCGATAATGCCGGCGTTGTCCACAAAGGCCGAGCGTACCCAGGGTCGGTTCAGCCGCTCTGTAGCGGCGCGGATATAGGTGGCCAGAAGGCCGGGGATTTCCTCCGTTCTCTCCCCTTCCCGGTAAAGGATTCTGGCCTTGAAGGCCTTGTGCTGGCAATGCTCCGACCAGGTCTGGGCCAGCGTCTCCAGTTCCACGTCGGTGGGGTCGCGTCCCAGGCGGCGAAACTCGGCGCGGATGGCCTGCATTTCGGGCAGGGAAAGGGAGAGGACGCGTTCGGCGCTGAGGCGTGCCAGTTCCGCATCGTCGGCCTGGCGCAGGGGGATGACCTCGACCTGCAAGTTTGGCTCACAGCGCGGGAGGAAGGCCGGCTGCAGAGGGCAAAAGGAATAACCCTGGATGACCTCGTTGCAGAGCACCTGTCGGGCGATGGCTTCCAGTTCGGAGGGAGAGAACTCCCCCTCGAACTCATAGCGAGTGGCCGTGGCGACTGCCTCGACCTGAAAGCCCATAGAGCGGGCCCGTCGGAGGAGGTTTTCGGCCTCTGCGTCGGTCACGCCGGGGTGGTAGGCGACCTCGATAGAGTGGCCCTTATCCCCATCTCTCCTCCCGGAAGAGGGCCGAGGGAGGGGATGAGGGCAGCAGGTATAGCCTTCCACGATCGGGTCCACCAGGAGTTCCTGGGCCAGGTGTTCCACATCATCGGGAGAAAGGCCGCCGCGCAGGAAATAGAGCCGACTCACCCGAACATGGCGAACGCCGACCATCCCCAAGGCGGTAATCTGGCGGAGCACGTCCTCGGCCCGCCCGTCGGGCAGGCCGGCCCGCCAGAAGACCTCGAGGCGATAGTCCATCACGCTCTTCTACCTGCTCCTTGCCGGAAAGACCGTCTTCCGCAAAAGCCGTCCAGAAAGGACGACCGTGAAAGTACCGGCTGGGAAAGCCTGGTATGGTGGTAAGCGATGATTCTAATTGTACAATGGAGCATTGGTTCTGTCAAAGCATCTGATCAAATGGGTGTGTTCCAAATTTGTCGGGATGAGGTAAAAATAGAGGCAAAAAGAGAGGAGGAGGCGCCGATGGGGAAAAGAACCGTTCAAGAGGCGGTGGCCGAGATGTCCAAGACCTTAGGAGCGGCACTGGAGTGGTCCCAGGCCCATCCAGGCCGCACACTTCGGGAACTAGGGGAAGAGGTGCAAGGGGCGATAACCCGGCTGCGTGCCAGACTGCTCGAAGAAGCGGTGGCCCAGCAAGGAACCGGAAAACCGGCAGAGAAATGCTCCTCGGGAAGCCGAAGAAGCCCTCGAGTAGGGGCGCATCTCGATGCGCCCTACTGGCCAACCTTTCGGTTTCCCCGAGCACCGTTCAACGGATGGTAGAGCGTTACGGAGGGGCATCGGCCGAGAAGGAGGGGGCAGGAGCGGAGGCGCTTGGGGGAGAGCGGGGCAAGAGGAAAGGAACCTCCACGGCCGCGGGAGGGGCAGAAGGAGGAGGTGGAGAGCCGGCCTGGACGGAGTGATGGTGTGACTAGAAGATGGTTGGCCTCCGATTTGACAAATCGCGCCTCTCTTGCTATAATAATTTTACAACGCGGGGTGGAGCAGTGGCAGCTCGTCGGGCTCATAACCCGGAGGTCGGTGGTTCGAATCCACCCCCCGCTACTTCTGGCGGAGTAGCTCAACGGTAGAGCAGGGGACTCATAAGCCCTTGGTTGTAGGTTCGAATCCCACCTCCGCCACTGGGTCAGGGAATTGAACACAGGCGAAATCACAAGGCCCGTAGGAGCAGGGGTAATGCCCGCACATCCGACAGGTTCTTCTTCACCAAGCAAGATTCACCGGTGTTCAGTTACAGATCGGACTCTAGCGAAAATCCCTAACAGGTTCTTTCTAGGTCTATGACCTGCCGAAGAGCGGTTTAAAGACCGGCTTGGGCTGCGAAAACCGTTGCGAATTGGCCGTTTGAAAACGCTATGGTAATCCGGGAGGTTCTGACGAACAGGCCCATATTCCTAATCCTAGGCACTCTGGTTACCCTGGTTTCCTGCGCACCCTTCGCCATACTGCCTGAGGAAGAAACTCCTCCTATACCCTCGACGACCTCGATACCTATCCCTACTACCGCCCAGGGAAACCTGTTGGCTTTCTTTCTCGGTCAGGACGGGGCAAGTTATGCCGGCCAGGTGGGTCAAGAAGGGGGATGCCCCGGATAACATCCACATCCGACTGAGCAATATACGTACCGATGTGGCCGTTATTGCTTACCGGGTTGTGGATCACCTCGGTGGAATTTGGGTATGGCCCTGCAATTCCTTCAACTGGATGATCGTCCCCTTGGCCTCAGCCCCTGGGCAGGTAGATCTATACATGAAGCCGTGGCGGGATGCACCTGCCGGCACTCTCTACACAGTGGCGGTCCAATACAGCGATAGGAAAGTACCGTGGTCGCCGGACTTCATGTGTACCGAACTGTGCTTTTTTGACCCCGGCTCCGGAGCGAAAAGGGGAAATCGAGGTAGTTTTCCTGGGGCAAGATGGTGCCAGTTACGCCGGCGAAGGATGTCGGAAAGGGACGGCCCCAGACAACAGCCACATCCGCCTCAGCAACGTGCGAACGGATGTGGCTGTTGCGGCTTATCGGGTCGAGGACCATGCCGGTGGGGTATGGGTATGGCCCTGCAACTCCTTCAACTGGAGCCTTGTCCCTATGACCTCTGTACCTGGCCAGGTGGACCTATACCTCAAGCCGTGGCGGGATGCTCCGGCCGGAACGTTGTACACGGTGACGGTTCAATACAGCGGCGGGACGGCCGAACAGGCTACCGTGGCCGGTTCCCGGGTTCGGCCGTAGGAAGGGACGAGTTCAGGGGAAAATATACCTGGAGCGCCCTTGGTACCCCAGGTGAAAATCTCGAAAGCATTCACTCCAGCACCGGCTCGATGAGGCCGTACTGGCCATCCTTGCGGCGGTAAAGCACGTTCAGTTTCTCCGTCTCAGCGTTCAGGAAGATGAAAAAGTCATGCCCTAGAAGTTCCATCTGGGAGATGGCTTCGTCGCTAAACATCGGTTTGACCAGGATTTGCTTGACCTTGACGATATGGGGCTCTTCCTCTTCCTCGGCAGGAGGAGTTTCCGAGGCCAGCGGCAGTTCGGAAAGGGAAAGGGGCTGGCCGACTCGCCGGCGCATCTTCCCTTGGTAGTAACGCTCCTTGAAACGAGCCACCTGCCGCTCCATCGTGTCCAACACGGCATCCAAAGAGGTGTAAGGGTCGCCCGAACGTTCCTCGGCGCGCAGGATCACCCCGTTGGTCAGGGTCACGGTCAACTGGGCGACGATCTGCGGCCCCTGGGAGCGGGTGGTACTCTGGGAAAACTCGACCTTGGTCTCGGCGATATCATCCAGGTAACGGGCCAGTCGCGGCACCTTCTTTTCGACATAAGCCCGCAGGTTTGGGGTCATCCGGTAGTTCTTTGTGCGCAGTTGCATCTCCATGGCCCTACCTCCTTACATCCATCTCCGACCCGCCCTCAGGCAGGCCGCTAGAGACCGGTGTTCCACAGGAAAACAGGAAAGTGGATCGTGCATCTTTTGCCCAGCACGCAGAAAGGTCGGAACATGCGCCATTCTCTTCTTCCCTCGATCCAAGTTCAACTTCATTATAACAAACCGCATCTCCATCGTCAACTACGATTTCCCTCCGTTTTTTCCACCCAGCCACTTTCGCACCAGATGGGGCACCGCCTGGAGCGGGGCCTGGCGAAGCGTGGCCGGCGGCAGGGAGCGCAAAAAAGCGGGGCCATAGGTGCGGGTGAGCACCCGACCGTCCAGGAGGATGACCACCCCCCGGTCGGTCTGGCTTCGGATGAGCCGGCCGAAGCCCTGTTTGAGGCGCAGGACCGCCTGGGGGACGGCGTAGCGGGCAAACGACTCCTCGAAGAGTTCGCAACGGGCGGCAAAGATCGGATTGGAGGGTACGTCAAAGGGCAGTTTGGTGATCACCAGCACCGAGAGTCCCTCCCCCACCACGTCAATCCCCTCCCAGAAACTGCTCGTGCCCAGCAGGACGCTGCGAGGGTTGCGGCGGAACTTTTCCAAAAGCATGTGGCGCGAGCCGTCAATGCCCTGGCCCAGCACGGCGATGCCCTCCCGTTCCAGCGGCCGGCGGATGGCGCTATAGGCCTGGCGAAGGGTGTGGTTCGAGGTGAAGAGGACCAGCATCCGTCCCTCACTGGCCAGACAGGTCTGTACCAGGGTACGGGATAGCGCCCGACCGTACTGGGGATCGGTCGGGTCGGGCATATCCTCCGGAATCACCAGGAGGGCGGCCCGGGTGTAATCAAAAGGCGAGTCCAGAAGCAATTCATCGGCGTCCGCAAGGTTCAGACGTTCCCGCAGGAAAGCGGCACTGCCCTCAGTGCTCAGGGTGGCCGAGGTCAGCACGACCGCCTCCTTCTGGCTATAAAGCCCGCCCTGGAGCAAGGGGCCAACATGCAGCGGGGCGGCGTGTAGGCCAATGGTGCCGGTTTGGGCCTCTACACTCAGCCAGTAGATGCCGTTGGGCCGGCTCTGGCTCATAATGGCGGTCACCTGGTCCCGAATCTCGGCCGTGCGCTGGCCAAGACGAGCGATCTCCGCCAGGAGGTCCTGCCCCTCCGAAGAGTCCTCAAGGTGGTCCAGACACAGTTGAAAGATGCGGTTCAGGCGCTCCTGGATGCGCCAGAGTTCCTCGGCTACGGCTTCCCAGTCGATCTCCAGGTCGGACCAGTCGGGCTGGACGCGGACGCTGGAAGTGATGCGCCAGTGCCAGTCATAGGGCGAGGAGGGTTGGCCCTCCCGATACTGCCGGAGGAAGTCGTCCAGGTGCTCGAAGAAGGTCTGGGTGGCCGCCCGGGCTGCCTCTACGCTCCCACGCACTTCCCGACAGAGCGTCTCCAAGGTCTGTCGGGCCGCCTCGGGCACCTTGGGCCCTCGGAAGAAGGTGGGAAGGAAGGAGAGCAGCCCCTCCTCACGTTCGGGTCCGACCGGTCGGCTGATGGCGGCCAGATGGAGGGAGATCTCCTCCGCCGTAAGATGGAAGCCGAGTTGTTCAGTGGCCACCCCCTCGAGGTGATGAGCCTCGTCCACGATCAGGTAGCGATAGTCCGGCAGGACGCGGTTTTCTGCGGCCACATCGGAAAGAAGCAGGGAATGATTGACCACGATGAGGTGGGCCGCCTCCGCCCGCCAGTGGGCGCGGTAGAAGAAGCAGCGGTTCTGCTGCCAGTAGGGGCATTCTTCCCTCCGGCAGGCGTGGGGGTGGGAGGCCACCTCGTTCCAAACGGCGTTCTCCCGGCCCACCAAGGCCAGTTCGGCCCGGTCGCCGGTGCGGGTCCTGGGAAGCCAGAGGAGCACCTTCACCAGCGTGCTCACCTGTTCCGGGGTCAGGGTGGGGCTACGGCGCAGGGCTTCCCAGCGACGCAGGCAGAGGTAGTTATTGCGTCCTTTGACCAGAGCGGCGGAAAAGTCGGCCCAGCGGGCGGCTTCCCCTTCCTCGGGGCCGGCCTGGGCCAGCACCCTTCGCAAGTCCGGGATGTCTTTGTGAAACAACTGGTCCTGCAGGTTGATGGTGTGGGTGGAGATCACTACCGGCCGGCCCTTCCGTACCGCCGTAGCCACGGCCGGCACCAGATACGCCATAGATTTTCCTACCCCTGTGCCGGCCTCGACGATGAGTTGCCCGCCGGAACCCAGCGTCCGGGCTACCGCCCGCAGCATTTCCACCTGCTGAGGACGGTGCTCATAATGGGGAAAGGCCCGGGAAAAAAGCCCTCCCGGCATGAGGAGGGCAGCCAGGCTCTCCTCGTCCAGCGGCCGCTCATCTTCCGTCTCCTCCAGCACTTCAGGGCGGGGTTCCGGCTCGACCAGGCGCAAGGCCAGCGGTAGCCCGCCCGGGGTCCTCCGCCCGAAACCGCCCCGCAGGACCTCCTCGGCCACCTCCTCGAAAAGAGGGCGCAGGGGCCAGCCGGCTCTGGCAGACAGGCGGAGGATTTCCTCCAGGATGTCCAGGTCCAGAGCCAGGAGACGCTTCCAGAAGGCCAGGAAGACCTGCCGCACGGCCTCGGCATCGGGCAGGGCCCGATGTTGCTCCGGATAGGGCAGGCCCAATCCTCGTGTCACGCCGGATAAAGACCGCTCCGGCAGTTCAGGCAAAAGGAGGGTGCTCAACTCATAGGTATCCACGCGGGGGTTGTTCAGGGTTAGTCCCTGGGCGGCCAGGAAGTCCAGGTCAAAGCCCACCGAGTGGCCGACGATGGGGTCGTCGCCGATAAAGCGGGCCAGGTCGGGCAGGAGGGTGTAAAAGTGCGGGGCATGTTCCAAATCGGCCGGGGTGATTCCGGTGAGGCGGGAGATCTGTTCTGGGAGGGGGCCGGCCGGCTTGAAGAGGCTGTGCCAGGTACCCAGGACCTCGGCCCCCCGGAAGCGAATAGCCGCGACCTCGATCACTTCGTCCCGACCCGGCTCCAGTCCGGTCGTCTCGGTATCCAGCGCAACGTATGGATGGCGCACTTTCGTATCTAGCCTAGCGCCGCCAAGCGACGGCGGACAATCTCGCCCAGGCGGCGGATACCCTCCTCGATCTGCTCCGGGGTGGCGTTGGAAAAGTTCAGGCGCATGGTGCTGTGCGGCCGGCCGTCTACATAGAAGGAAGACCCCGGCACAAAGGCCACCTTGTTGGCCACCGCTTCCTTCAACATGTCCTCCACATCGATTTCTTCGGGCAGCGTTACCCAGAGGAACATCCCGCCCTCCGGGTGCGTCCAGGAGACCTCCCCCTTGGGGAAATATCGCTCCAGGGCGTTCAGCATCGCCTCCATGCGGACCTTGTACATCGCCCGAATTCTCTCGATGTGTTCCTCCATCACGCCGCTCTGGCAGTACTCGTAGGCGGCATACTGGATGAAGGTGGAGGTGCAGAGGTCGGTGGCCTGCTTGATGAGGACGAGTTTGCGGATAAACTCCTCCGAGGCAACCACCCAGGCCAACCGGATGCCCGGCGAGAGGATTTTGGAAAAGGTGCTCAGGTAGATCACCCGGCCGGTCATGTCAAAGGCCTTGATCGGAGGCACCGGTTCACCGGTGTAACGCAGTTCCCCGTAGGGGTCATCTTCGACGATAATGAGGTCATAATGTTCGGCCATAAGGATGAGTTGCCGGCGGCGTTCCAGAGAGAGGGTTCGCCCGGAGGGGTTCTGGAAGGTCGGCACCAGATAGAGGAACTTGGGGGTGATGATCTTCAGGATGCGCTCCAGTTCCTCCAGGATGATGCCCTCCTCATCCATCGGCACGGTAACATAGCGGGGGGCATAGAGGTCAAAGGCCTGGATCGCCCCCAGGTAACTGGGGCTTTCCACCACGATGATGTCGCCGTAGTCAATAAAGAGTTTGCCGATCATCTCCAGGGCCTGTTGAGAGCCGCTGGTGAGGAGGATGTTGTCGCTGCCGCAGGCGATGCCCTTGAGGTTGCGCATCCGTTCGGCCAGGCACTGACGCAGCGGTTTATACCCCTCGGTCGTCCCGTACTGGAGGGCCTGGGCCCCCACTTCGTCCAGCACGGTGTTGCAAGCCTTCCGAAAGACCTCGACGGGGAACGACTCGGGGGCCGGCAAACCGCCGGCCAGGTAGATCATTCCAGGGAGGGTGGCATAATGAAGAAGGTCGCGAATGGCGCTGCTCCTCAGGGTGTTCATACGTTCGGAAAAGCGGTTCGGGGTCATCTTCGACTCCTTTTTCGACCTGCCGGCCCCGGCCTCCCGGCCGATGGGCTGGGTCCATCCCGGGCGAGGCTCCATCGCCCCGCAAGTATATTATACCACAGAATGGGGTTTTAGAAAATTCGTGGGACACTTGGGTGTCTGTTTCAATTTAGAGCCTATCCGAAAACCCCCGATGGGTAGGCGAAGGCCATGCCTTCGCCCACCCGTAAACACCTCGCACAAGAGTTTTCGGATGGGTTCTGAGTAGGTCCGAGAAGACATCGGGATAGCAGCAGGCGGGAATTGGGCTAATTTTCGCCTCTCAGACACGAAGAACGCCCCGGGCTGTCGGCTTGACCTACTAACCTGAAATAGACACCCACAGGCGCCTTCTTATTGCATATCGCCCTTTTCTTCGGTATAATGGGTGTGGTCGGAAAATATCGTCGGTTGTTCGAGATGCCCTTCATCCCTCGAAAAGCCGCTTGGGGGCACACTGATTTTATGGAGGAGAAGCGATGCGAAAGGGACTCATTTTCCAGAACGGGCGCATCTATACCCTGAACCCGGAGATGCCGCTGGCCGAGGCCGTGGTGATACGGGGGAGCCGCATCGCCTACGTCGGCTCGACAGCCGACATGCGGGTCTGGATCGGACACGGCGGATGGGAGGTGCTGGACCTGGGGGGACGCACCGTGTTGCCCGGTCTGACCGATGCCCACGTGCACCTCTCCGGTTACGCCATCGCCCGTACCCGGTTGAACCTGAGCGGCATCCGCAGCCTGGAGGAGGCGCTGGCCTTGGTAGCCCGCTGGGCCGAACGTACTCCGGAGGGGATGTGGATTCAGGGGCACGGCTGGAACCATAACCTCTGGGGCGGGAGGTGGCCCACGCGCCAGGACCTCGATGCCGTCGCCCCCCACCACCCGGTGGCCCTGCAGCGTGTGGACGGACACTCCCTCTGGGTCAATACGGCAGCGCTGCGTCTGGCCGGAATCGATGCCGAGACCCGTGCCCCGCTGGGCGGGGAGATTATGGTGGACGAGGAGGGCCAGCCGACCGGCATCCTCAAGGAACGCGCCGCCGATCTGGTCTTGGAGCGCATCGGCCGGCCCGATGCCGCCGAACGGCAGCGTCTGCTTGAGGAGGTTTTTGGCGAGGCCCACGCCTGGGGCATCACCGGGGTGCACGCCGCCGAGGAGGCCGAGGCCTTCAGCGATTACCAGGCGCTTTATGCCCGCCGTTCCCTCCGGCTGCGTGTCCTTACCCACCTTCCCCAGAACCGCCTGGAGGAGGCCATCGCCTTGGGCATCCGTTCCGGCTTCGGCGATGGCCGGCTGCGGATAGGTGCCCTCAAGATCTTTGCCGACGGCAGCCTGGGTTCCAAGACGGCCTGTCTCCTTCGGGACTATGAGGACGAACCGGGTTACCGGGGGCTTCCGGTGCTTCCTCCCCATGAACTGGATGGATGGGTCAATCGGGCGGCCCAGGCCGGCATCTCGGTGGCCATCCATGCCATCGGCGACCGCGCCGTCCGCTTGGCCCTGGATGCCATCGAACGGGCCCAGAAAAAGGCCGGCCGGCCGACCGTCCCCCACCGCATCGAACACGCCCAACTCGTCCACCCCCAGGATATCCCACGCTTCGGGGAACTCGGTATCGTTGCCTCCATGCAGCCGATTCACTGCACCTCCGATATGCCGGTGGCCCGCCGGCTCTGGGGGGAACGTTGCCGCTACGCCTACGCCTGGCGCAGCCTGCTGGATGCCGGGGCGGTGCTGGCCTTTGGCTCCGATACGCCGGTCGAGCCGATGAACCCCTGGGCCGGCATATATGCCGCCATCACCCGGGAGCGCCCCGACGGCACCCCCGAGGGAGGCTGGTATCCTGAGGAGCGCCTGACCGTCGAGGAGGTGGTGCGGGCCTATACCATCGGGCCGGCCGTCGCCGCCGGCGAACCCCATCTCAAGGGCACCATCGAGGAGGGCAAGATCGGCGACCTGATCGTCCTGGATCGGGACATCTTCCGGGTTTCTCCCCGGGAAATCCTGGATACGCAGGTGGAGATGACGATCATCGGAGGGGAGGTCGTCTACGAAAGGGGAGAAATAACCTAATCACACAGATTTCAAGATGTAGCAATATACTTGACAAATTCTCTGCGACGTGTTATAATGGGAAGAGAGACGCACTCAGGGAGGAAAGAAATGGAGAATGGCAGGCCTCTTTCGGAGATGACGGGCAACTGGCTGAAAGGGGTACTGGTGCGGGCCTACGTGGCCCAGCGGGACCATTTTCTGGAACTGCATGCCCGCTCCAGCAAGGCTTTTTCCCATAATCGGCCGGTGGATAAAGAGGAAACGGGCCGGCAGGAGTCCCCGCGCTCCACAGATCGCTGAGCCGACCTGGCGGTGGTTTCAACTGCCGGCGGGTTGGGCTTATCGTGCTGGTGGGCTGGCAGTCTGGGCAAATTACCAGGGCAACGTTGGGGCGCACTTTTGCGCCCCGTAGCCGGTTGCCCACAATCGAGATGCAGGAGTTGAAATCCATTTCCCGGGTAGGGGCGCCCCTGGTGGTCGTCCATCCGGAGCAACTACGAGGGTTGCCCCTACCGGAATACCATCTCGGCGTAGGAGCGACCCAGGGGTCGCCTTGCTAGCCGCCGGCTTTCTCCCCCAGGTGTCTCTCCCGCTGGTATTTCTGGAACAATTCTCCCCAGGGTGTCGTTTGCAGCCATCGCCGGTAGATATGACGGAAGCGCAGGGGCCACTGGATATAGTCGTGGTTGAACTCGGAGATGAAGATAGGGATCGCCACCAGCGGCGTGCGGAAGACCAACTTCTGCAGGAAGCGGGTGGGGCCGTACCAGCCCAGCCAGGCCAGGAAACGGTGCAGATTCCAGCCCACCGTAAAGTGCCAGTTTTCCTGGGCCGCATCCTCGTCGCCGACGATCTCGATCTGGCGGACGTCGCCCACGCCCAGACCACGCTCGTGGGCCAGACGGATGTAGCCGATGCCCAGCGGGTCAAAGCCCATCATCCGGGCGGCCACGGCGTCTATCGCCACCTGGTCGGCCGAGGCCAGGATGACGTTCTTGATCTCCGGCCGCAGCGTGCGGGGGCCCTGGCCGTTGCCGGCCGTGGTGCCGTCCATCAGGGCGAAGAGGCCGGGGTGAATCTCCTTCTGGATGGCCAGGAGGTCCACCAGCGTCTCGTGAATCCAGGTATGGGTATAGTGCCGATGGGTAGAAAGCAGCCCGCCGAAGGCGTTCTTCATCGCCCCGGTAGTCGTGCTATAGATATGGCACTTGACCGTGGGGAGGTGCACGATGTTCTTGCCGAAGAAATAGTCCGGCAGGTGGATGCCCTGGGGGTAGATGCGGTGTAGGACAAGCATTTCGGCGCGGGGGGTATAAGGGACCCACTTCATATCCTCGTCCCGGAAGTTAAAGAGCACCGGGACCTGGTAGTGCCGAAAGATGGGCACGTAGCCGTTCAGGTCCTGGCCTTTGAAGGCGTTGATGACCACGGTCTGGTTCTGGACGGCCACCAGGTCGGTGAAGCCGGCCTGGCGCAGGGCCAGGATCGTGCCCTCCAGTTGCCAGGGCGTTGTATTGGCGCCGGGCATAGGATAGTGCCAGGAGATATTGTCCTTGAGGATGGTGGTCACTCCGGGGGCCAGGGCCTCCTTTCCTCCGGCCAGTTCAAAGAGTCGGATGTAATCTTCCAGCACCGTCTCCGGACGGGTACGCAGTACCGCAACGCGAGATTTCATCTTGGTACCTCCATGGGCCGGCCGGGCAGAGAGGCCGGCCGGCAGGCCGATTATAACGGAGAGTGGCTTGCTATGCAAACTGGGGCCTGATCCTCAGGGCTTTCCTGGCGGAAAGTCAAACCATGGTTTCGGGGCAGTTGACCTTCCCGATAGAAAGGGATAGAATAGACCAAGAAACGGGTCAGGATTTGCCGGCAAAAGCCGGAGCGGAACGTTTTCTTTGAGGTGTTCTTATGTTTACCCATGAGATTTTCCTTTCCCCCTTCACCTGGCGCTATGGGAGTGAGGAGATGCGCCGGGTCTGGTCGGAGGAGCACCGCCGGAAGTTGATGCGCCGGGTCTGGGTGGCGCTGGCCCGGGCCCAGGCCGAGGCCGGCCTGCTCCGCCCGGAGCAGGTGGCCGACCTGGAGGCCCACCAGGACGACATTGACCTCCGACGTGCCGCCGAGATCGAACGGCGTGTTCGCCATGACGTGGTGGCCGAACTGCACACTTTCGCCGAGCAGTCCCCTCTGGGCGGCCCCGTCCTGCACCTGGGCGCTACCAGCGCCGACATCACCGACAACGCCGACGTCCTGCGCCTGCGCCAGGCGCTCGAAATCCTTCTCCGGCGTCTGGCCGAACTCCTCCTGGCCCTGGCCGGCCAGATCGAATCCCGCGCCGAGCAGCCGTGCTTGGCCTGGACTCACCTGCAACCGGCCGAACCCACCACCGTCGGTTACCGCTTGGCCCTCTACGCTCAGGACCTTCTGACCGACTACCAGGACCTCCTAAACCTCCTTCGAAACCTCCGGGGCAAGGGACTCAAAGGGGCCGTGGGCACCTCCGCCGCCTTCGTCCAACTCCTGGAGGGAAGCCCGTTGACGGCGGAGGCGCTGGAGGAACGGTTTATGGCCCTCCTCGGCCTGGAAGCGTTTCCTGTAACCGGACAGACCTACCCCCGTCGGCAGGATTACCAGGTCCTCTGCACCCTGTCCTCTTTGGGGGCCTCTCTCTACAAATTTGCTTTCGACCTGCGTTTCCTGCAGTCTCCACCCATCGGCGAGTGGAGCGAGCCGTTTGCCGCCGAGCAGGTCGGCTCCTCGGCTATGCCTTTCAAGCGCAACCCCATCCATGCGGAGAAGATAGACAGCCTGGCCCGTCTCCTATCCGCCCTCCCCCAGGTGGCCTGGAGCAACGCCGCCCACTCCCTCCTGGAACGCACCCTGGACGACTCGGCCAATCGCCGCGAAATCCTCCCTCTCGCCTTCCTGGCCGCCGACGAACTCCTGCTGACGGCCTCGGTCCTGGTCCGGGAAATGCACTTCGACGATGCTGCCATTGCCGTCAACCTTGCCCGCTACGGCACCTTTGCCGCCACCGAACGGCTCCTGGTGGAACTGGTACGGGCCGGGGCCGATCGTCAGGAGATGCACGAACGCCTCCGCCGGCACAGCCTGGGAGCCTGGGAAGAAATGCGGGCCGGCCGGCCCAACCCCCTTCTCCAGCGCCTCCTCGACGACCCGGAGATACGGCGTTACCTTCCGGAAGAGCGCCTCTACGCCCTCCTGGACATCTCCGGCCACCTGGGCCTGGCCCCCAAGCGGGCGCGGGAGGTGGCCCGGAAGGTGAAAGGGCTCGTTGGCCGTAGAAGTCAACTTTGGGGAGGATGATATGGAAAACGTGGCAAAGGCGAATTCTGTACAAATTAATAGTTAGGCCGCTATGTTGCCAATGCCGCACCAGGCGTAAGTTGGATGGAAGAAGAAAGCGAAAATGAGCAAAGACGAAAAAGAAGAAATCTTTGAGGGCAAATGGTATGCTCATCCTCCGATGCGAAATGCCTTAATCGCCGGATTGCTTACCGGTGCCGCATTTGGTCTTGCGCATTTGGGGATTATCCCTGACTTCGCCGAGACTGCTATCTATGTTGTAGCCATCCTA
>JASFBA010000092.1:0-13688 GCA_036172265.1 Chloroflexia bacterium | reverse complement strand
CCTGGCGATGAGCCTCAACAACCTGGGCCGTGACCTTTCCGCCCTGGGGCGGCGGGAGGAGGCGCTGGCGGCCACACAGGAAGCGGTGGCGATTCGCCGGGAACTGGCGGCGGCCAACCCCCCGGCCTTCCTCCCCGACCTGGCGGCAAGCCTCAACAACCTGGGCAACCGGCTTTCCGCCCTGGGGCGGCGGGAGGAGGCGCTGGCGGCCACCGAAGAAGCGGTGGCGCACTACCGGGAACTGGCGGCGGCCAACCCCCAGGCCTTCCTCCCCGCCCTGGCCACAAGCCTCAACAACCTGGGCATCCGGCTTTCCGCCCTGGGGCGGCGGGAGGAGGCGCTGGCGGCCACCGAAGAGGCGGTGGCGCACTACCGGGAACTGGCGGCGGCCAACCCCCCGGCCTTCCTCCCCGATCTGGCGATGAGCCTCAACAACCTGGGCCGTGACCTTTCCGCCCTGGGGCAGTGGGAGGAGGCGCTGGCGGCGTATGAGGCGGCGGTGCGCACGCTGCTCCCCTTCTTCCGGGCCTATCCGCAGGCCTTTCGGGATTGGATGCAAACAATGCGGGATAACTACCTGCGTGCCTGCCGCGCCACGGGCCGGGAGCCGGACTGGAAATTGGTGGGACCGGTAGCGAAACTGCTGGGGGAGTAGGGCAAGCCATGTCCTACGGCCCGTGGCGCCTGCGGTGAACTGGCCGCTGCTGCGGGAGGGTTGCCTTCGCGCCTGCCGGGAGGCGGGGGAAGGGCCGGAGGAGGAACTGAAAGCAGGCAGGGCGGGCAAGGTGACGGCCACCTGACCCGGGCGGGGGACATCACTTTCTGAGCCGCCTCGGTTTGGTTTGCTGTTGCGTCCTGCTTTTGCTATAATGGGGGCGTAATCACCCGGCAATTTCCGGAGGCTGTTGTGAACTTGCCGGGTTTTTAGGCTATTCTCTGGCCAACCTCAGGAGGAGGTATGTCTGTGAGCATTTTCAACAAGGCTTCCGGTCTCAGAGAGGCTTACACCCTCTTTGACCCACTCCGTCCTCTGGAGGGTGAAGACCTGCGCCGTTTTTATGCCGAGCGTCCGGAGGAGGCCAGCATTGATCCACTGGTGGAAGAACTCCTGCTGGAGTCCCGAGAAGACGATAAGACCATTTTCACCGGCCTCCGGGGCAGCGGCAAGACGACCGAGTTGGCGCGGCTGGAAGAGAAGTTCAGTGATACCCACACGGTGATCCGCTTTGATGTTGAAAAACTGCTCAATCTGGGCGATCTTGACTACGCCGATCTGCTGGTCAGCGTGGGGTTACAGGTCTTCCGCCACGCGCAAGCGATGAAGGACCGCCCGGATGAGAAGAAGTGGGAGGCTTTGCTCTTCTGGTACGAAACTCATATCCTGGAGGAGGATGAACGACGGCGTTTTCAGAGCGAGGTGGGCGCGGAATTGAATATGGCGATTGCCAGCGTCAGCCTCAGCCTCAGTACCGCATCCCCTCGCCGGCAAACCGTGCGCGCCCAGGCCCAGGCCAATCTCGCAGACCTCATCAAAAGATTGAACGACCTGCTGGAAGATATCCGCCACAAGAGCGGGCGCCCTATCCTGGTGATTGTGGACGGCCTGGATAAGGTCTACAATCTCAAGCAGGCCTGTGACCTTTTCCTGCATGGTGCCAACGCCCTTTTAGCACCCCGATGCCGTGTCATCTACACCGTTCCCTTTGCCCTCTACCATAACAACGACTTTCAACAGGTGCGCCTCTCGTTCTCGCGCTGGTTCATTTTGCCCAATATAAAAGTCTGGGAAAGGGATGGCTCTCTCTGCCAGGAGGGCCGGGAGGCACTGCAAGAGGTGCTCAACCGTCGTATGGAAGCGGCTCTCATCTCTCCGGAAGCCAGGGAGCGATTGATAGAATTCTCCGGTGGAGTGCTCAAAGAATTGGTATCGTTGACCCGGAGCGCTCTGATGAGGGCACGCCGTCGGGGCGATCAGGGCCCGATCCAGGTGGACGATGTGGAATACGCCGCCCGTCAGGTACGCAATGCCTACCGGGGGCTCCTCACCGAGGAGCATTATCGGGAACTCTGGCGGATTCATCAGGGCGGACGATTCTTTCAGACCCCGATCGTGCAGGAATTGATCCACAACTTGAGCCTCCTGGAATACAACGGTGGCGATGTCTGGTGGGCTGTGCACCCCATCGTCCGTCCGTTGGTGGAGGAATGGGGAAATGAATCGGGAAAGAAAGCCGGGTGAAGCCCCGACCTGGGAAGCGGAGCAGGCATTGACCCTGCTGTGCGAAGCGCTTGATCTCTCCAATGATGCCGCTATTTTCTTCGCCGTCTGTGAATCGGAAGCCACATGTCAGCAACGGATGCGCGAGGTGCGCCAACACCTGGAGGCGCAGGGGCGGGAGGTGCTGGAGATGGAACTCTCGCCCAAGCAACCCGATCTGGCTACCCAGATCGGAGGCCGCACCGATACGACACCACCTCTCCGAGTTGGTTTTGTGGTGATGCGGGGGCTGGAGGAAGCGGGGATGGAGTTCCCCTTCTTGCCGGAGGATGCGCCGCTGCGGAGACGGGCTGAAGAGGCGTCGCGTGTGCTGCGCACCCTCAATCTGGAGCGGGAACGGTTGAGGGAGAGAGGATGGCCGCTGGTTTTCTGGCTGAACCGCAGCACTCTGGGGCAGGTCATCCAGCAGGCCGCCGACCTGTTTGCTGCCCGGAGCGGCATCTTCTATCTGGACGAGTTGCCGCCCCTTACCGAGATAAAGGGCATGGTTACCCTGGAAATAACCGGCCGGGAAAGAGGCCATCTCCGTGGCCTCCCCAGCGAGGAACTGAAGCGGCGCGCTGGCCTGTACGAGAACCGCTTACAGCGGGAGCGAACGGCCGAAAAACCCAACCTGCCCGGTATTGCTCTCCTCTGCCAGGAACTGGCGGCCATTTATTCCGCACTGGGTGAGCGAGAAAGAGCGAGCACGTTCCAGCAACAGGCGACCGACCTCTATCGGGGGTTAGCACACAGCAGCCCCCAGGCCTTCCTCCCCGCCCTGGCCGCAAGCCTCAACAACCTGGGGGCAATGCTTTCGGACCTGGGGCGGCGGGAGGAGGCGCTTCGGGCCACGGAAGAAGCGGTGGCGCACTACCGGGACCTGGCGGCGGCCAACCCCCCGGCCTTCCTCCCCGACCTGGCGATGAGCCTCAACAACCTGGGGGCGATGCTTTCCGCCCTGGGGCGGCGGGAGGAGGCGCTGGCGGCGTATGAGGAGGCGGTGCGTACGCTGCTCCCCTTCTTCCGGGCCTATCCGCAGGCCTTTCGGGATTGGATGCAAACAATGCGGGATAACTACCTGCGTGCCTGCCGGGCCCTAGGCCGGGAGCCGGACGGGGAATTGGTGGAATCGCTGAGGAAATTGCTGGGAAAGATGTAGGGCAACTCCGCAGGAGGCCCCACGAGGAGGAAACGATGGCCGAACCCACCCTTCGGGACTGTTCCGATTTTCCCGATTTCCCGGCCGCCTCTCAAGCCTTCCTCTCTTTCCTTCAGGCGGTTCCCCGCGATGCCCCCCTCCTGGTCCTTTCCCACGCCGATGCCGACGGCCTTTGCGCCGGGGCCATCCTCTATACCGCCCTCCAACGGGCCGGCCGCTCCCGACTTCGCCTCCTCATCACCGGCAAAGGGGAACACGCCTATACCCGCGGTACCCGCCAGGCCCTCGAGGAGGCTGCCCCACTTTGCCTTCTGGTGGTAGACCTGGGCTGCAAGGCCGAACCGGTGCTCCCCGGCGTCCCCACCCTCTTCGTAGACCACCATCGCCCCCTGGGCGTCCCCGAAGGCGGCATCCTCATCTCCTCCTACACCTGGCAGCCCGTCCCTACCTCCTCCCTCCTGGCCTGGTGGCTGGCCGCTTCCCTGGCCCCGGTGGACGACCTGGACTGGGTGGCGGCAATGGGCACCCTGAGCGACCTGGGGGACGATGCCCCCTTTGCCCTTCTCCCGGCGGCCCGGAAGCGTTATACGGCCAAGTGGCTGCGCGAGGCCACCACGCTGGTCAACGCGGCCCGGAGGAGTGCCGCCCACGATACGGAAACGGCCCTCCAGGCTATCCTCAAGGCCCGCCACCCCCGTGACATCGCCGACGAAAGCACCCCGGAGGGGGCGCGCCTGTGGGCCTACCGCCGCGAAGTGGGCGCCGCCTTTAGCGAAGGGAAAAAGGCGGCACCTGTTTTCAGCCGGGAGGTGGCCCTAGTGCGGGTGAACAGCCCCTGCCTTATCCATCCCCTGGTAGCCCAGATCTGGCGGACCCGCCTGCCTCGCTATATCGTTATCGTCGCCAACGAGGGGTATCTCCCCGGCCGGGTCACCTTCAGCGCTCGCAGTTCGGGGCAATATAATCTGCTCGACTTTTTCCGCTCCATAGACCTGGACCTGGCCGAGGGCTACTTCGGCTACGGGCATGACCAGGCCTCCGGCGGGGTCATCCCCATCGCTGCCTGGAACGAACTCCTGCGGCAACTGGGCTTTGGGCCGGAGGTGATGATACAGGAGGGGAGCGGCGGATGAAGGGGGAACGCCGCGAACGCTGGCTGCAGACGTTGGCCTTTGGGGGTGTCCTGGCCCTCCTGGGGCTGGCCCTCTTCTCCGCGTTGGTTGCGCAGCAGGCGCGGGAAAAAAGGCCGGCCGGCCCCTCTCCCTCGCTCCCACTCCCCCCCATCCCTACCTCCCCTTCCCTCGCTCCCCCGTTCGCCGTTCGCCGCGTCACCCCCCGAATCTCCACTTCCCCATATCCGAGACCGGACACCTCCTCCAGCCTTTCGACCGAAGTTTATTCGCTGCCGGAACCAAGCGGCATCCTCGACCCAGCCTTGGCCCAAGATGCCACCGTCCCCCGCCTCCTCTTCCTCGGCCTGACCCTGTGGGACGAAAAGGCCCAGGAGGTCGTGCCGATCCTGGCCGAATCGTGGGAGGTCTCCGCCGATGGCCTGGCCTATACCTTCTACCTGCGCCGGGGTGTAACCTGGGTGCGTTGCCTTCCCGGCTCCGGAGTGGACACCTACTACCCCCAGAGGGAAGTCACCGCCGGCGACGTCCTCTTCGCCATCGAACGGGCCCTGCGCCCGGAGACCGGCGCCCCCTATGCCGAACTCCTCTTCCCCATTGCCGGAGCGCGAGAGCACGTTCAGGGAGATGAGGCGGCGCCCCTGGGTATAGCGACGCTGGACGAGGCCACCGTCCGCTTTACCTTGACCGCTCCGCTTCCGGATTTCCCGCGCCTTCTGGCAGAACCGGTGGCCTGGCCGGTGCCGCGGGAAGTGCTCTCTCAGTATGGGGAAAAGTGGACGGAACCGGGCAACATCTGGGTGAACGGCGCCTTCTGCCTCATGGCCTGGTGGCCGGGGCAAGAAGTCGTCCTTCGGCCCAATCCGTTTCTGCATACTCCGGAGATCGTTTCCCGCTTTTCTCTTTCGGCGTTGAGGGGGGCAATTTCCCCTCAGGTTCCCTACCCGCAGCCGACCCCGTGAGTTCGGAGATGTCTCGTCCCTACCTGATCGGCCTGACCGGCAACATCGCCTGTGGCAAGAGCACCGTCTTGCGCGAACTCGGGCGGCTGGGCGCGGCCGTGCTCGATGCCGATGAAGTAGCCCATCGGGCGATGCGGCGGGGGACGGCGGTACACCGGGCCATCGTAGCCGCCTTTGGCAAAGGCATCCTGCGGCCGGATGGGGAGATTGACCGCCGGGCGCTGGGGGAAATCGTCTTTGCCGACCCCCAGGCCCTGGCCCGGCTGGAGGCCATCGTTCATCCGGCCGTGCTGGCCTGTACCGAGGAATGGCTGGCGCAGGTGCGGGAGGAAGTGGCGGTTGTGGATGCCATCAAACTCATCGAGGCCGGCATCGCCGACCGTTGCGACGAGGTCTGGGTGGTCACCTGCCCGGAGGAAGAGCAACTGCGCCGTCTGATGGAATATCGGGGATGGAGCCGGGAGGAGGCACTTTTGCGTATCCGCGCCCAGCCGCCGCAGGAAGAAAAGGTCGCCCGGGCGGATGTGGTCATTGACAATCGCGGAACGCCGGAGGAGGCCCGAGCGCAGGTACGCTCCGCCTGGGCGGCCATGCAGAAGCGTCGCCTGGCTAGAACTCGTAGCGGGTCTCCGTCAGGAGGGGGAGGAGGAGGATGACCACGTTGTGGGTTTTCCCGTCCTCTGTCATAAAGTAATCCCGAATGGTAGCCTCCATTTTGAAGCCCAGGTTCTGGAAGGCCTTGATCACCTCGGTTTGGTCCAGCACAACCTGGGCCAGGACGTAGTGGAGTTCGGCCTGACGGGCCAGGGCGATGAGTTCCTTGAGCATAATCGTGCCCAGGCCGCGGCCGCGGATGGCCGGCTCCAGGTAGATGCGCACCTCACCCACGTGTCGGGTGGCCCGTTTGCCAAAGTGCAGGGTGGCCTCGCCGACGATGCGTCCCCCGAGTTCGGCCACGATCGGCAACACCCGCTGGTAATCTATGTTGTCGGCCCAGGAGCGCACCAGGGCCTCGTCGGCGATGTCGTGTTTGAGGAAGCGGCGGTCCTCAGGGGTGGCGGTACGGAAGAGGGCAACCAGAAGTTCGCGGTCCTCTCGCACCAGGGGACGCAGCAAGACGGTTTGACCGTCGTTCAGTCTGACCAACCGACGGTAGACGGCGATTTTCTCTAGCATGGAGGCCTCCTTGACGTCGGTGCACTTTGGGCCAAGGCCCGGGCCCGTAACGGCATATTCCATCCCGGCCGTCATTCTACTACATTTCCACCGGCTATGCAAGAACCCGTTTTGCCTACCCCAGCCCGAACCTTCCTCGACAATCGTCCCGATTTGTGCTACAATATCCCCGACCTTTCCAGAATAACCCCCAAGGAGGTTCAGATGGAACTCTACCTCGATACGGCCAACGTGGAGCAGATCCGCCATGCCGCCCGGCTGGGCTTGATCACCGGGGTCACCACCAATCCCTCCTTAATGGCCAAGGAAAAGGGGGCCGACTTCAAGGCCACCATCCAGGAGATCTGCCGCATCGTCCAGGGGCCGATCAGTGCCGAGGTGGTCAGCCTGGAGCCGGACCCTATGGTGGAGGAAGCGGCCCGTCTGGCCACCTGGTCGCCCTTTGTGGTGATCAAGGTGCCCATCACCCCGGCCGGCCTGGAGGTCATCCACCGCCTGGCCGATACCCCCGTGGACGCCTTCCGCATCTGCGATGGCTGCGCCCACCAGAAGGACTGTCCTACCGGTGTGGAAGGAGCCCGGCAGATCGTCGAGGGGGAAGCGATCGCCACCAACGCCACCCTCTGCTTCTCGGTCAACCAGGGGCTGCTGGCGGCGGCGGCCGGGGCCACCTACGTCTCGCCTTTTGTCGGGCGACTCGACGACATCGGCCACGACGGCATGGAGGTGGTGGCCGGCCTGGCCGAGATCTTTGACCGCTACGGCATCGGGACCCGCGTCATCGCCGCCAGCATTCGCCACCCCCGCCACATCACCGAGGCCGCCCTGGCCGGAGCCGACATCGCCACCGTCCCCTACGACATCCTGATGAAGGCCGTACAGCACCCCCTGACCGACATCGGCATCGAACGCTTCCTGGCCGACTGGAGAAAGGCTATGGGAAGGTAGGTCGGGTTGTCAACCCGATCTACCTTCACCCGGAGGTCCGAAATGGCCCGTATGGAACGGAACCTGGGCTTTGAACTGGTGCGTGCCACGGAAGCCGCAGCCCTGCGGGCAGCACGCTGGATGGGCCGGGGCTTGCGGGAAGCCTGCGATCAGGCCGCCGTGGATGCCATGCGCTTTGTCCTCGACAGCATCGCTATGGACGGCATCGTGGTCATCGGCGAGGGGGAAAAGGACAAGGCCCCTATGCTCTATATCGGCGAGCGTCTGGGCACCGGTTCCCCACCACAGGTAGATATTGCCGTGGACCCGGTGGAGGGCACCCTCCTCCTGGCCCACGGTCAGCCGGGGGCTATCGCCATCGTGGCCGTGGCCGAACGCGGTTCCCTCTTCGGCTGTCGAGAAGTGGTCTATATGGACAAACTGGTGGTCGGAGAGGAGGCCAAGGATGTGGTGGACCTGGATGCCCCGGTGGCCGAGAATCTGCGCCGGGTAGCCCGGGCCAAAGGGAAAGACGTGGACGACCTGACGGTGGTGGTGTTGGACCGCCCCCGCCATACCGAACTTATCCGCCAGATTCGAGAGGCGGGGGCGCGTATCTGCCTGATTTCACACGGAGATGTGGCTCCGGCCATCCAGGCGATGATGCCCGGGGGAGATGTGGACCTCCTGATGGGCATCGGTGGGGCGCCGGAGGCGGTGATCAGCGCTTGCGCCGCCCGCTGCCTGAACGGGGGCATCTTCTGCCGGCTCTGGCCGCGGGATGAGGCGGAACGGGAAGCGGCACAGGCCGCCGGGCTGGACCTGGAACGGGTGATGACCGTGGACGACCTGGTGCGCAGCGAGGATGTCTTCCTGGCCGCCACAGGCATCACCACGAGCGGCTTTCTGCGCGGCGTGCGCTACTTCGGCCGGGGGGCCAGTACCCACTCCGTGGTCATGCGTTCGGCCTCGGGGACGGTGCGTTACATCGAGGCCACCCACCGTTGGGATAAACTGATGCGCATCTCTGCCCTTCCTTTCGACCGGAGCGGGTCGTAAAGTCCCTGCAAGATAGGTGTGCACGATAGGGGCGGGGTTTGAAATCCGCCCTGAAAATGGCGCGCCCCCAG
Source organism: Chloroflexia bacterium (assembly GCA_036172265.1). Lineage (GTDB taxonomy): Bacteria > Chloroflexota > Chloroflexia > DTKN01 > DTKN01 > JASFBA01. Next base: position 4,944 of record JASFBA010000092.1, on the reverse strand, counting down.
GTTCTGGAGAACGGCATCTTTACCCTGCTGCCCGCAAGAGGCAAGCACAGAGGTAGCGGGCAATCACGGCCAGGTCCTCGGTGGGCAGGTAGTTAGCGGCCGTGCTGTCGAAGAGGAGGCGAACTTCGGGGGGAAATTCCTCATCTCCTTCCCATAAGAGGAGGGCGATCGGCAGCCGGGGCAGCACCTGGAAGATAAAGGCGTGGTCGGCCATCGCCGCCGGCCGGCCGCCCAGTCGCTCCGCCGCCACCCGCAGGGCCGCTGTATCCTGGCCGAAACGCGCCCGCAGCCGTTCCTCGCTCCCCGCCCGAAAGGCCGGGTAATATACCCGACCGTCGGGGAGGTCGCGGAAGGAAACCCATTGCCCACGCAGGGAGATGCCGTCAGAGGTCAGGAGGTAGTGCAGGAGCAGGATTTGCACCACCAGGGAGGGCTCCTTATCGCTTCCGGCTTCCCGGATCTCCAGGCCCGGCCAGGAGATTTCATAGGTCTGGTTCAGGAGGGGAATCTCAAAGCGCCCTTTTCCTTCCCCCAGTTCTACGTAGGTCACACCGGCCGTTTCGGCATCAATTCGCGGATCTCGGCCGGCCATCTTTTGGCAGGCTACCCGATAGGCCTCGCGGTAGTTCCGCGGCAGTGCCTCCAAATGTTCTTCCAGCCGGCGATCTCCGCACATTTCATCCTCCATCGGCCTCTTTTCCCCGGCTTGGCGGTTCGTCCGTAGCCCCATTTCCTATTTCCCCGTCCCTTTCTCCCTGTTCCCCTGCCCCCCTCGGCTCCGTATGCACCACCACCCGCTCCAGGTCCGGGATTTCCTCACGCAGAAGTTGCTCCAGAGTTGTGCCCACCCGATGGGCCTGGAAGAGCGTCATCTCCTCCGGCAGGCAACAGTGCAGGGAAACGACCCAGCCGTCTTCTCCTCGATGGACCTGTACCTCGTGGCAGTGCAGAGGCGTTTCGGAGGCAGAAATCACCCGTTGCACCGCCTCGAGCAGGCTCCTTTCTTCCCCGGTCTGGGAAGGGATACCCGTCTGTCGGCCCCGCGGCTCGATGTGGGTGGTGAGGCCGGCCAGGCCGGGAATCTCGGCATAGGCTCGGTTCTCCAGTAAGACGGCCAGGTCGTGGGCTTGTCCCAGGGTGAGGTGCCCGTCGGCCTCCATGTGGGCGTCCACAAAGTAGCGTCCTTCGATCTCGTGCGCCCATACGTCATGGACTTCTAGCCCCAGTCCGGTGGCCAGCCGGCGTAACTGGAGGGCAATCCGCTCGTGGCCGGGCTCTGGGGGAAGGGAGCCGGCCGGCTCCAGATGAATCGTTACGTCCTCCAGGCCGGGGCGACAGGCCCGCAGGCGGGTCTGAACTTCGTGGGCGATGGCGTGGGCCTGTTCCACGCTCATCTCCGGATCCACGTGGAGGTGCAGATCGGCGTAGACGGCGCGGTCGTGCCCGCGGCTGCGTACATGGTGGCAGGAATGTACCCCCGGCACCTCCAGCGCGATGCGCTCCACCAGGGCCGGCGGTAGCATCGCCCGGTCCATCAGCGTCGGCGAGGTCTCCCGGACGATGTCTATGCCGATCTTGGCGATGAAGAGGGCCACCACCAGGGCCAGGATAGGGTCGGCGACCGGCGCGCCTAGGCGCACGGCCACCAGCCCGCCGATGACGCTCAGCGAGACCCAGATGTCGGCCCGGGTGTGTCGGGCATCGGCCACCAAGAAGTCGCTATGGAGCCGTCGCCCCTCCCGCATCTCGTACCAGACCACCGCCGTGTGCACCAGGATGCTGAAGACGAGGGCGGCGAAACTCCAGACGGTGACCTCGGCCTGGATCAAGGCCGGGTTGCGCAGGCGCTCGACGGCACTTTTGACCAGTTCCCAGGTGGTCAGGAAAAGGAGGGCGGAGACGCCCAGGGCGGTGAGGGTTTCGACCTTGTGGTGGCCGTAGGGGTGGCTTTCGTCGGCCGGCCGGGCGGCGAGGTAAATCCCCACCAGCCCCACCACGTTGGAGGCGGCGTCAAAGGCCGAATCGAAGCCGTCGGCGACCAGGCTGAGGGAACCGGTGAGGTAGCCCATGACCAGTTTGGCTCCCGTAGCCAGGAGGTTGAGGCCCATCGTGATCCAGAGGACCCGACGGATGGCGCGGAAGGTATCCATAGGTCTCCTTTCACCGTCGAGAGGTCTCGTTCACGATTCCTGAAAACCTCTCCGCTGCAACTTATCTCGAACAAAGTGTCTTGCCTTTTCTTCCCTCATCTTTTGCATTCCCAATAGTCGAAAATACACCGGACGGTCCGAACTGGGTGGTATCCTGCAACGCCGGCCTCCAATCTCTCGGACGATCCCAATGTATCATACGCCGCCGCCCTTGTCAAAACTTTGACCGTTCCGGCGCGGTGCGGTACAATATTGGTTACTGGATAAGTTTCGCCTGGCGGGGCAAAGACATCACCGGCGTCCTGTTTCCCGTCTCCCGTAAAAGGCAACATCATTGGTTGTACCGGATGGGTTGCATAGGAGGAAATCGTGGCCTACTGCCCGCGCTGTCGGAGGGAATATGCCCTGGAAGTCGAGCGCTGCCCGCGTTGCCGGCGCCTGCTCCTGCCCCAGAAGCCGTCCTGGAGGCCTTTTTCTCCCGACGAAAAACTGGTGACCATCCGCACCGCCTATGGGGAACTCGAATCGTCCCTGCTCCAGGGGCAGTTGGAACAGGAAGGCATCCCCGTCGTCGTCCGAAGGGAATCGGCCGGCCTGGTCTTGGGGGTAACGGTGGACGGGTTGGGTGTCCAGCACCTCCAGGTGCCGGAAAGCCTGGCCGAGGAGGCCAAAGAAGTCCTGGCGGCCTTTTCCTTTTACCCGCGCCTGCGAAGGAAACGTCCCTGCCGCTTCCGCCGGAAGTAGCGGCGAGTTTTCGGACTGCTGCTACTCCACCCGGCCGGCCGGCGTGAACTGCAAGATGCGGACATAAGGCCGTACCCCACGTGCCACTTCGTCCTTCATCAGGTTGCCCGAGACATGCATCAGGGCATCGTGAAAGAGCGGATCCTGGACCATGCTGGCCTGGCAGGGGTAATGGTGGTGGAGCAGGCCGGCCTGTTCTACCGCCTCATCTACCGGTAGCCCTACCAGGCGCTCGGCGACGAAGCGGGCACAGCCGCAGGAAGCATCGCGCAGTACCTGGACCGTTCGAATGCGCCGTTCAACCGGGTCCACTTCGATGGAGAAGGAAGGCCGGCCGAAGTAGCGGGCGAACTCGGCGATGAGGGGATCGCGCACTTCCTCCTGCTCGGTGCGCAGGCTACTCGTGGTCTCGGTGAGGGAGCAAAAGGGCCGGGGCGTGACCACGCTCACTCCCATCCGTGCCAGCCAGCGGTGGAGTTGGTTGGCCAGTCCCCGCGGCAGCCAGGCATCGCTATCGGCCGGGGCAATGACCGCCTTTGCCCCGGAGCGCCGGACGATTTCGGGCAGGAGTTCGGCCACGCCGGGATTTTCTCCCAACGAAAGGACCAACTCGGCCGGGGGCAGGGCCTCCGGCAGGAACTCCTCTGGGTAATCAATGACCGGCGGGAGGACGGCCGGTGCCTTCCATTCGGAGATGCTCCAGCCGGCCGGAGCATGCCGGCGCAGGTTCTCCAGGTGCCGCCGGCCGTATTCTCCCTGATAGACGACCAGGATGCGCATCTCTTACCTCGAGGTCACCCAGGAGTTCCGTCCTCAAAGACGATCTCAAAGGGCAGGACGATGGCTCCCTCCGGGCAGATCGTTTCGCAATCGGCACAGTAACGGCAATCTTCCGGACGGGCCAGCACCACACGGTTGTCCTGAAGTTCGAGCGCTCCCGCCGGGCAGACCTCCACACAGTCGCCGCATCTGGTACAGCGCTCCTCCAGGATGAGCGGAAGGACCGACGATTCGTTCACCAGCACCTCTGTCCTGTCTTCAAATCCCGCGCCGGTTATCCCGAGCCAAGCGATAGAAAATCATCCGGTATCTGAACCTTTAGGTTGAATAACGAGGCGTAGCGGAACCTTCAGCCCCAGAACTTTTTAGTAATTATACCCTGTCGGCCGGCTTCGGTCTGTAACTTTTGTCTCTTCCGGACGGTGAGGAGTAGAGGTCTCGCTGCGACCCCAACTACCCTCGCCGCCACCGTACCCCAACGTGCTCGTCCTGCCCGTCGTCTCCAAGCACTACACCCACCATGGAGCCAACTGCTACGATGCCATCACCAACGGCGACTTAGACCTTCTTCGCGGGCCCACCGCCTGGACCGTCGCCTCCGACGACGGCTATCCCCTGGCCGACGGCACCTGGTTTTACGAGGGCCACTACGGGGCCTACTTGGGTGGCTATGACGACCTCGATGGGCGCGGCGACGTGGATGACAGCCTGGGGCAATTTATCTCCATTCCGGCCAACGCGCAAGCGGAGGGCTTCCAGGAGGTGCAGGCCGCTGCCGTAGAGCAGTTTCGCCGTCAGTTGGTGGGTGTCTGACAGGTGATCGAGGACCCGGCGCACCTCGTCTTGGGTCAGGACGGCGGGCAGGCGTTTGGGCTTTCGGGTGCGCAAGGCGTCAATGGTGCCCAGGTCCTTATGGAGCACCTCTCGGTAGAGGAACAGCAGCGTCAGGTCCAGTCTACATAGGAATCTTCGGTCCGGATGGAGTAGTGTTTAAGGCGCAGGGCATCACGGACCTGGTCGAGGGGTCTCTTAGGTCTTGATCCCATCGGGGTTTCCTCCGGTCTTTACGGGTTGTGGTTCTTGTAAAGACCGGAGGAAACCCCGATGGGATCAAGACCCAAGGGACCCCTCGACCAGGTCCGTGATGCCCTGCGCCTTAAACACTACTCCATCCGGACCGAAGATTCCTATGTAGACTGGACCGTTCGAATGCGCCGTTCAACCGGGTCCACTTCGATGGAGAAGGAAGGCCGGCCGAAGTAGCGGGCGA
>JASFBA010000091.1:0-22563 GCA_036172265.1 Chloroflexia bacterium | reverse complement strand
CCCGTCGGGGGGTATGGCATACCCCCCGCACGTAGGGGCGCAATGCATTGCGCCCTACCGCTCCTGCTACAAGCCCCACGGGAAGGGCCGGGGAGAGAACCTCCCCACAGGCAGGCCAGACTTGCTTGCCCTGTGGAAATGCCGTCAAACTGAAACACCCCATACCGCGTTTGACGCTCTCCGGCGAGTGTGTTAGAATGCGCAAAGAAAACCGGTACAATCTCAAGAATTTGGAGGCCCTTTCTTGAACGTTCTCAAGCGCCTCTTCTCCGCTCTGAGGCCCTACTGGCCTACCCTGGCACTGATTGCCGTCATCCTGCTCCTGCAGGCCGGACTGGAGTTGCTTCCTCCCCTCTTCCAACGGGCCATCGTGGATGAAGTCATCGAAAGCCGGGACCTGGGCCGGCTTGGCTTCCTCCTGGGCGGCCTGGTGGCCGCCTATGCCGTGATCCGCTTGGTCAACTTCGGCGACCAGTACCTCCGCCATGCCCTGGGCGAAAAGTTCATCTACGACCTGCGCGTGCGTCTCTACGCCTACCTGCAGCGCCTCTCACTCTCCTTTTTTGAACAAACCTCCACCGGAGAACTTATGTCCCGCCTGACCAACGACGTAAACTCCCTGGAGGATTTCGTCACCCATGGCAGCAGCCTGACGGCGGTGGACCTGCTCCGGCTGGTAGGCACTGGCGTCGTGCTCTTCGCCCTGGACTGGCGGTTGGCCTTGGCCGTGCTGGCCCCTATGCCTATCCTCACGGTCTCCCTGCGCTACTTCAACCGCAAAGTGCGGCCGATGTACCGCCAGGTGCGGGCCCGCCTGGGCGACATCAATGCCCGACTCCAGGATAACCTGGCCGGCATACGGGTCATCCAGGCCTTTGGACAGGAGGAGGCCCAACTGGAGCGCTTCGCCGCCGAAAGCGATGCCTACTATCGCGCCCGCGTGCGGGCCATCCGTACCTGGGCCTCTTTCTTTCCGGCCTTTCGCTTCGTTGCCAGTTGGGGGCCGGTACTCGTACTGGGCGTGGGAGCCTGGCTGGTGGTGCAGGACCGGGCCTCCCTGGGCACCTTGGTAGCCGTGCTCTCTTACACCACCGCCTTCTACGAACCGCTGCACCGCCTGACCGAGGTGGATAACGTCATCCAGCAGGCCATCGCCGCCGGCGAACGCATCTTCGAACTGCTGGACCGCGAAGCGGAGATCCGCGATGCCCCTGATGCCATCGAACTCAAGGCAGTGCGTGGCGAAGTGCGTTTTGAGGATGTGCACTTTCGCTACGAGGGGACCGACGAGGTCCTGCACGATGTGGATTTTACCATCGCTCCTGGGGAAATAGTGGCCCTGGTGGGGCCGAGCGGGGCCGGCAAAACCAGCATCGCCAACCTGCTCTGCCGCTTCTACGATCCGAGCCATGGGCGGGTGCTCCTGGATGGGCATGACCTGCGCAAGATTCGCCTCTCCTCCCTACGCCGACACGTGGCCGTGGTACTTCAGGAAACTTTCCTCTTCAACACCACAGTACGGGAGAATATTGCCTTTGGCAAGCCCGACGCCACCGAGGAAGAGATCGTCGCCGCGGCCCGGGCGGCCAATGCCGACGAGTTCATCCGCCAACTCCCCAACGGCTACGATACCGAGATCGGCGAACGCGGTGTGCGACTTTCTGGCGGGCAGAAACAACGCCTGGCCCTGGCCCGGGCCATTCTGACCAACCCGCGGGTGCTCGTTCTGGACGAAGCCACCTCCTCGGTGGACGCCGAGGCCGAATACCTGATTCAGCAGGCGCTCCAAGAGGTGCTCAAGGGACGCACGGCGCTCATCATCGCCCACCGCCTCTCCACGATTCGCAACGCCGACAAGATCATCGCCCTGGAGGGCGGGCGCATCCGCGAGGCGGGCAACCACCGCGAACTGCTTCGCCGGGGCGGCCTCTATAGCCAACTGTATCGCCGGCAGGTCGAGATGTCCATCGCTGGCGAAGAGGGGGTGAAGTAGGCCGGCGTCCTTTAGGGGGTATTTTATGTCAAATTCTCGTTTCCTGATCGGCCACGCCTGTATCGCCACCTTGGGCCGGGAACCCCGTCTCCTCGAGGATGGGGCCCTGTTCATCGAAGATGGGGGCATCGCCGACCTGGGGCACACGACGGAGATGTCCACCCGCTACCCAGGCGTGGAATGGTGGGATGCTGCCGGCCAACTCCTCCTCCCGGCCTCTATCTGCGCCCATACCCACTTCTACGGGGCCTTTGCCCGAGGGATGGCCATCCCAGGAGAAGCTCCCCGTAACTTTCCCCAAATTCTGGAACGCCTCTGGTGGCGGCTGGACAAGGCCCTCACTCTGGAGGACGTGCGCTACTCCACCCTGGTCTGCCTCCTGGATGCCATCCGCCACGGCACCACCACCCTGGTGGACCACCACGCCAGTCCCAACGCCATCGAAGGTTCCCTTGATGTTATCGCCGAGGCTGTCCAGCAGGCTGGGGTGCGAGTTGCCCTCTGCTACGAGGTGACGGACCGAGATGGGCTGGAACGGGCCCGGGCCGGCATCGCCGAGAACGTCCGCTTCGCCCGCACCCTGGTCGAGCGTCCCCGGCCGCTCCTCGCCGCTTCCTTGGGCCTGCACGCTTCCCTCACCCTTTCCGACGAGACGCTGGCCGAGTGCGTATCGGCGGCCGGCCCGCTGGGACTGGGCTTCCACGTCCATGTGGCCGAAGACCGGACCGACCAGGAGGATGCGCTGCGCCGCTTCGGCAAACGGGTGGTCCACCGCTTTAATGAAGCCGGCATCCTCGGCCCCAGAACCCTGGCCTGCCACTGCGTCCACCTGGACGAAAGCGAAATCGCAGTGCTGGCCGAAACCGGCACCTGGGTCACGCACCAGCCGCGTTCGAATATGAACAACGCCGTTGGCGTGGCCCCGGTGGAGGCTATGCTACGGGCCGGAGTACGTGTCGGTCTGGGGAATGATGGCTTCTCCAACCAGATGTTCGCCGAGATAAAAGCCGCCTATCTCGTACATAAACTGGCCCAAAGGGACCCCCGCGCCATGCCCGGCGACCTGGTGATGCGCTTGGCCTATGCCCATAACGCCGAACTTGCGCGCATCTTCTGGCCCGATCTCACCTTGGGGGAGATCTCGCCGGGCGCCTCGGCCGACCTCGTCCTCCTGGATTACCACCCGACCACGCCGCTCACCGCCGGGAACTTGCCCTGGCACCTCCTCTTCGGCCTGGAGGCCTCGGCCATCACCGCCACCGTCTGCGCCGGCCGGGTGCTCATGCGCGACCGTCGCCTGCTCACCCTGGACGAGGAGGAGGTGACGTCCCGTTCCCGCGAACTGGCAGCGCAAGTATGGCGACGCATTTAGGGGGAGAGATGCACCTCCTCGCCGGCGACATCGGAGCCACCAAAACCGACCTGGCCATCTTTTCTCCGGAGGCCGGCCCACGAGCCCCCTTAGCGATGGCCACCTTCCCCAGCGCCGCTTACCCCAACCTGGAAACCCTGGTCGGCAAATTCCTGGCTCAGGCCCGGCTGCCGGTAGACTACGCCGTCTTCGGCGTGGCCGGTCCAGTACTCGAAGGTCGGGTCAGTACGACCAATTTGCCCTGGGAAATGGAGGAAGGCCAACTTCGGGAGGCCTTGGGCCTCTACTCCGTCCGCCTGCTCAACGACCTGGAGGCCATCGCTTCCGTTGTTCCCTACCTGGAGCCTGTCGACCTATATACCCTCAACCCCGGCCGCCCGACTCCCGGTGGAACCATCGCCGTGATCGCCCCAGGAACCGGCCTGGGAGAAGCCTTCCTTACCTGGGACGGCACCCGCTACCATCCCCACCCCTCTGAGGGCGGCCACGCCGACTTCGCTCCCCGCAACGCGCTGGAGGCCGACCTCTGGCGTTACCTCCAGGCCCGCTTCGGCCATGTCAGTTACGAACGCCTCTGCTCCGGCCTGGGCCTGCCCAACATCTACGCTTTCCTCAAGGAAAGCAGCCGCGCCTCCGAACCCCCCTGGCTAACCACCCGCCTCCGGTCCGTCGAAGACCCCACCCCCATCTTGATCGAGGCGGCTCTGGGCGTGCAGCGGTGCGAAATCTGCGAGGCGGCGCTGGAACTCTTTGTTTCCATCCTGGGGGCAGAGGCCGGGAATCTGGCGCTCAAGGTACTGGCCGGCGGCGGAGTTTACATCGGAGGCGGCATCCCTCCCCGCATCCTACCGGCCCTTCAGCGGGAGAACTTCCTGGAGGCATTTCGTTCTAAAGGCCGGATGGAGGAACTGCTGGCCCGGATTCCGGTGCACGTCATCCTCAATCCCCGGGCGGCCCTGATGGGCGCGGCCTGCCGGGGGCTGGAGTAAGACGACTCCTGCGGAGTTGTTCTACTACGAGGAGAAAAGATGGTCGAACGGATTCGCGTCCTTCAATACGGCCTGGGGCCGATCGGCTGCGCCGTGGCCCGCTACGCCGCAGAGCGTCCCGACTTGGAACTGGTCGGCGGGGTGGACGTCGACCCGGCCAAGGTAGGACGGGACATGGGCGAAGTCATCGGCCTGGGCCGGCCGCTGGGCTCCCCCGTGGTAGCCACACTGGCCCAATTTCTGGAACAAGGCAAGGCTGATGTGGCCTTGCATACCACCAGTTCCTACTTCGACCTCTTCCACCGGCAGATCCTGGAACTTCTAGAGGCCGGGCTGGACGTCATCTCCTCCTCCGAGGAACTGACTTTCCCCTGGCTGGCTCACCCGAAGGAGGCGGAGGACCTTGACGCTGCCGCCAGACGGAACGGACGAAGGGTGCTGGGTACCGGGGTCAACCCCGGCTTCCTCTTGGACTTTTTGCCGCTGGCACTGACCGCCATCTGCCAAGAAGTGGAGCATATCGAAGCCCGCCGAATCATCAACGCCTCTGCCCGGCGCGGGCCGTTCCAGCAAAAGATCGGCTCCGGGATGACGGTGGAGGAATTCCGCTCTCGGGTGCAGGCCGGCCGGCTGGGGCATGTAGGGCTGCGCGAATCGGCCGGCATGGTGATGCACACCTTGGGGAAAAGTCTCCAGCGGTACGAGGAAAAGGTCGAACCGCTTCTGGCCGAACGCCCCATCCGCACATCTTATGTGGAGGTGCAGCCGGGCCAGGTCCGGGGCCTGCGCCAGGAGGCCCGGGCCTATACGGAAAAAGGGGAGTTTTTGGCGCTCACCTTCCTAGCCTCCCTGGAGGCCGAGGAGGAAGGGGACACGATTCGCATCTCCGGCCGGCCTAACCTGGAAATCCGCCTCCAGGGCACCAACGGCGACATTGCCACAGCGGCCATCCTGGTCAACGCCATCCGCCGGGTACGGAAGGCACCGCCAGGACTGTGGACCATGGCCGACCTGCCGGTGGTAACCTGGTCAGATTGACCACGCCCGACTCACCAGGACCATGGTCGGATTGGCAATCCGACCTGCGATATCGCCCTGGCCAAAATTTGACAGGCCGGCCGGCCGGGGCTATAATGTACCTCGAGGCCCCCATCGTCTAGAGGCCCAGGACGCCACCCTTTCAAGGTGGAGATCGCCGGTTCGAATCCGGCTGGGGGTATTTTTATTGTGCGATTTTGACAGAACTCCTACCCCCGTGTACAATGGCGTAGGATAACTCCTGGAGGAACGATGTCTTGGCGACGACCGCTCTACCCCTTTACGGCCCTGGTGGGGCAGGAGCGGATGAAGCGGGCCCTGATTCTGAACGCCATCAACCCCCGGATCGGCGGCCTCCTGATCCGGGGGCAAAAGGGCACGGGCAAATCCACCGCCGTGCGTGCCCTGGCTAACCTCCTGCCCGACATCGAGGTCGTTGCCGATTGCCCCTTCTCCTGCCCTCCCGATAGCCCGGAAATGATGTGCGACGCCTGCCGTGCCCGCCTGGAGCGGGGAGAGGAACTGCCCCGCCGCCGGCGCAAGATGCGGGTGGTGGAACTCCCCATCAACGCCTCCGAGGACCGGCTGGTCGGCTCCTTCGACCTGGAGCAGGCCATCGCCGAGGGCGTGCGCCGCTTCGAGCCGGGGTTGCTGGCCGAGGCCAATCGGGGCTTTCTCTATGTGGACGAAGTCAACCTGCTGGACGACCATCTGGTGGACCTTCTTCTGGACGCCGCTGCAATGGGCGTCAACGTGGTCGAACGGGAAGGTATCTCTTACAGCCACCCGGCCCGCTTTATCCTGGTCGGGACGATGAATCCTGAAGAGGGGGAACTGCGTCCGCAACTCCTGGACCGCTTCGGCCTGTGTGTGGAAATCGCCGGCCTGGACGACGTTGAAGAGCGCATTGAGGTCATCACCCGCCGCGCCGCTTACGAGCGCGATCCGGCGGGCTTTGTCGCTGAATGGCAGGAACGTGAGGACGCATTGGCCGCCCGCATCGTCGCCGCCGGCCGGAGGCTTTCCTACGTCCAGGTCTCCCGTACCGACCTTCTCGCCGTAGCCGAACTATGCCTCCAAATGGGGGTGCAGGGCCACCGCGCCGACATCACCATCGTCGAGACGGCCATCACCAACGCCGCCTTGGAAGGGCGCGAACACCTCCTTTCCTCCGACCTGCAACTGGCGGCGGAACTGGCCCTGCCGCACCGTATGAAGCGACAACCTCTGGAGGGCACCGGCCTGGATCGGGAGCAGGTAGCCCGGATTCTGGAAAGTACTTCTTCCCCGGCCGGCCCGACGGGAAAAAATGACCCTTTGACCTCCCCCCCGGCCCCTCCTTCCCCGGAGACGCCCCAGGCCTCCGAACCTCCCCAGACCATCCTGCGCGGCGGCTCCTCCGACGAACTCTACCGTGTCGGACTGCGTTCGGGCGGTGTCGTCTTTCGCCCAAGCGAGGTCTTCCGCCCGCGCCGGCTGGAGACCCCCACCGACCGCCGGGCCCGGCGGCTTCCCGGCCGGCGCAGCCTGACCCGCACCCGACGCCGCCAGGGACGCTACATTACCAGCCGCCTGCCCGATGCCTACGGCCTCACCGATCCCGCCTTCGACGCCATCCTGCGGGCGGCCGCGCCCTTTCAGCGCTGCCGGGAACACGATGGCCGGGCCATCGTCCTGCGCCGCTGGGACCTGCGCCAGAAGGTGCGCATGCGCCGGGCACGCAACGTCATCCTCTTTGTGGTGGATGCCTCCTGGTCTATGGCCGCCGAGGCCCGGATGGAGGCGACCAAAGGAGCAATTCTCTCCCTGCTGATGGATGCTTACCAGCGGCGCGACCGCGTCGGCCTGGTGGTCTTCCAGAGGGAGACAGCCTATCTGCTTCTCCCTCCCACCAACAGCGTGGAACTCGCCCGCCGACGGCTGGAACACATCCCCACCGGCGGGAAAACGCCCCTGAGCCGGGGGTTGCTCCTGGGTTACCGGATATTGGAGCAGGTCCGGCGGCAAAATCCCGAGGCCATGCCCCTCCTGGTCCTGGTCACCGACGGCCAGGGCAACGTCTCCATGACCGAACTTCCCCCTATGGAGGAGGCCTGCCGGGTGGCCGCCCAGATCGCCAAACGGGGCATCCGTACCATAGTGATCGATACCGAGCACGAGCAGTTCAACCGGGGACTGGCCCGACGAATCGCCGAGGCCGCCCGAGGTGAATATTACAACCTGGCCGAAATCCAGGCCCAGAGTCTGGTACGAACCGTGCGGAGACACCTTCCTGTAAAGGAGGCGGCCGGCACTACCCCCCAACACAGCCGCCAACCAGACTCGTGCCTTTATTCCCCAGTAGGAGGCTGAAAAGAAAATGAGCGAGCAAGAACGGAAAGAAGTGGTCCTTCCTCCGCTATCCGGTCAAGGGGAAGCCGGCCTGCCCGACCAACGGGTTGTAGAGGCCGAAACCTTCCAGCGCCCTCGTAGTCTGCGTGACCTCCGGCCCGGCATGACCCTGGAAGGGAAAGTGACCAGCGTGGCCGTTTACGGTGTTTTCGTGGACATCGGCGTGGGTCGGGAAGGACTGGTACACATTTCTCAACTGAGCGATTCTCCCGTCTCCAACCCCACCGAAGTTGTCCGGATCGGCGACATGGTCACCGTGCGCGTCCTGGAAGTGGACCCGCAGAGCAAACGCATCAGCCTGACGATGCGCGAACGGGTTGAGCCGCAGGTAGACCCTCAGAAAGCAGCCGCCTTGGTGCCCGGGGCGATTCTGGAAGGCACGGTTACCAGCCTGACCCGCTTCGGGGCCTTTGTGGACCTGGGCGTAGGGCGGGATGGACTGGTGCCGCTTTCCCAGATGGGACGGGGAGGTGTCCAGAAAGCCGGCGATGCCCTCCAAGTTGGCGAACGGGTGCGGGTGCGGGTACTGGATGTAGACCGAAAGAGCGGCCGTATCCGGCTGAGCATGCGCAATGTCTACGACCCGGAGGCCCTGGCCTCCCTGTATCCGGGTCGGGTGGTGCGCGGCCGGGTATCTGGCCTGGCCCCCTTCGGGGCCTTTGTAGACCTGGGCGTGGGTAAGGATGGTCTGATCCACCTTTCGGAGATGGGTGTGGGTGTCCACCATCCCCAGGAAGTCCTCCAGGTGGGTCAGGAGGTCGAGGTGCGGGTCATCGAAGTAGACCCGGAGACCCAGCGCATCAGCCTGAGTCTGGAACTGGAAGAAGCCGGCGCCATACCCGCTTCGGAGCCGGAAGAAGAAGAGGAACTCCCCCGCGAGGCCACCTTGGAGGACCTGGCGGCCCGTTTCGCGGCGCTGCGGACGGAAGGTCGGGCACAGCCCATCCGGCGGGCCGACCGGGGTGAAAAGGAAAGGCGGGCCGTTCAGGAGGCGCTGCGCAGGACTCTGGAAAGTTCGCGTCCGGAGAAATGAGCATTCCCATCATCTGTTTTGTCGGCAAGTCCGATTCCGGCAAGACCACCTTCCTGGAGAAGGTCATCGCCGAACTGAAAGGACGTGGCTATCGGATCGGCGTGGTCAAGCACGATGCCCACGCCTCGGAGCCGGACCGTCCGGGCAAGGATACCTGGCGGCTGCGGCGGGCCGGGGCCTCTCGAGTGATGCTTTCCTCGGCACGTTACCTGGCCCTGGTTGGGGAGGTGGAAGAGGAACTTGACCTGGAGGAAATTGCCGGCCGCTACCTGAGCGACGTGGAAATCGTGTTGGCCGAGGGATACAAACGCAGCGCCTATCCCAAAGTCGAGGTCTGCCGGGCAGAACGCAGCCGGGAACTGCTTTGCTCCCCGGAAGAACTCCTGGCCGTAGTGAGTGACCTGCGCTTCGATCTTCCCTGCCCACAGTTCGACCTAGACGATGCCCGGGGCGTAGCCGACCTCTTGGAGGAACGTTTCCTGCACCGGCCGGCCCATACCGAGGGAACGACCCTCCAGGTAACGCTGCGGGTGGACGGACGCCCGGTATCGCTCAAGCCCTTTATCCAGGAGATGCTGGCCGGAGCCCTCCAGGGGCTGCTCGGGGCACTGAAAGGGGGAAAAGGGGAAAAGATCGAACTGGACATCCGGAAAGGCTGATTCTTCATACGGCCCCGGGCTTGTGCCCAGGCCTGGGCAGCTCGAATACATCGAACTGGACATCCGGAAAGGCGGATTCTTCATACGGCCCCGATGCCCTTTCCCTAGATGTATGGCTCAGCCTCACATCGAATCCACCGCAAAGACGCGGAGAACGCCGAGGGTTTTGATGTTTTTTCCTGGACGGGTCGGCTTTTTGCTAAAAAGCAGGTGCGCCTCTGTGCGCTCTGCATCTCTGCGGTGAACAGTTACTCCCCATCATCAGCCCCTCATTCCACGCCTTCCGCGCCACCGCCGGCCATAAAGCGTTCAGCACCAGCCCTCTCCTATGGGCCGTACAGGACTCGAACCTGTGACCCTCTGATTAAAAGTCAGATGCTCTGCCACCTGAGCTAACGGCCCGCGACCTGGCGGAGAGGGCGGGATTCGAACCCGCGAGGCGCTCATCACGCCTACACGCTTTCCAAGCGTGCGCACTCGGCCGACTATGCGACCTCTCCACGGAGAGGGTGGGATTCGAACCCACGGTGCAGTTTACACTGCACACGGCTTTTCGAGAGCCGCACCATCAACCACTCGGACACCTCTCCATTTCTATTATACCATACCCCTCCCCAAGCGCAAAATTTGCTCCTTATGAAAATTCTCCTTCCCCAACCTCCTTGTAAAGCACCCAGTACTTTCTCCCCGGCCCCCGGTGAAAGTACAGTTCAAAGGTCTGCCCACTATCGGTACGTACCCGGTAGTAATCCCGATGCCGCCGCTGCCACCAGGGCCGGCGAAAGTCCAAATGCCGCTTGACCCCAACGACCTCGACGATCCGGTATTCCCGCCCCCGCCAAAGGAAGGAAACCGGCTCGCCGGGAGACTCCTCGTGAACCTCAATTTCCTCGGCGATGAAGCGAGGCTTGGACATCTGACCCCTCCTCCCGGGTATCCTGCTCGATCGCCATCATACCACAACCCGCCTTCCAAGACAAAATCCCCTGCTACAGGGTTGTAGGGCAACCCTTGCATTGGTCCCTGTTGCCCGTCATTTGACAAAAGAATCCGGCCTGGATATAATGGTTTTACTGCGTGAGGATCACAATGGTACAGTTGCTCCGGAGGAAACGCTATCGCTCCTGAGGTCGGCCTATCGGCGCCAGTTGGCGCCCAGGGCCGGCTTACGCCCGCCTATTCCCGGCTGCCCTGGGGATGTCTCCCCCCTAAAGGTCCCCACCCGACCTTTGCCGGGCCGCCGGGAAGCGCCGGCGGCCTGTGCTTTTGCGGAGGTCGGGATGATCTACCTGGATAACGCGGCCACCTCCTGGCCCAAGCCCTCCGGAGTGATCCGGGCGATGTCCTACTTCCTGGAGGAAATCGGCGCTAACCCCGGGCGCTCCGGGCATCGTCTCTCTGTGGAGGCCGGCCGTGTTGTCTACCAGACCCGTGAAGCCCTGGCCACCCTCTTCGGCCTCCCCGACCCCTTGCGCATCGCCTTCACCCCTAACGCCACCCATGCCCTCAATCTGGCCCTGCGCGGGCTTCTCCGCCCCGGAGACCACGTCATCACCAGCAGTATGGAGCACAACGCCGTCATGCGCCCGCTGCGGGCTCTGGAGCAGCAGGGGATTGCCCTGACCGTCGTCCTCTGCGCCCCCGACGGCACCCTCGACCCCGAAGACATCCGCCGAGCCCTGCGCCTGGAGACGGCCCTCATCGTCCTCAACCACGCTTCCAACGTCTGCGGGACGATCCTGCCGGTGGCCGAGGTGGGGAAAATCGCCCGTCAGGCCGGCCGACTCCTCCTGGTGGACGCCGCTCAGACGGCCGGTGTCATCCCTATCTCCATGGAGGAGATGTCCATTGACCTCCTGGCTTTTACCGGCCATAAAGGCTTGCTCGGCCCCACCGGGACCGGAGGGCTGGCCATCGGCGAACGGGTGCCGATGGAGCGCTTCGAGCCGCTGGTACGCGGCGGCACCGGCAGCCGCTCCGAGTATGAAATCCAGCCCGACTTTCTCCCCGACAAATTCGAGGGCGGCACCCTGAACGCCGTCGGGCTGGCCGGCCTCCTGGCCGGACTGTCTTACCTTCAGGAAAGCGGCTTGGATGCCGTTCGCGCCCATGAGACGGCCCTGACGGAACGCCTCCGGGCCGGATTACAAAGCATCCCCGGAGTAACCGTCTACGGCCCGGCCGATCCCGTCCGCCAGGTGGCCGCCGTTTCCTTCAATGTGGCCGGCCTCTTGCCCTCCGATGTGGCCCTCCTTCTGGACGAACGCTACGACATCGCCTGCCGGCCCGGCCTGCATTGCGCCCCGGCCGCCCATCGCACCTTGGGAACCTTCCCCACCGGCACGGTACGCTTCAGTTTGGGGCCGTTCAATACCGCCGAGGAAGTCGACCAGGCAGTCCAGGCCGTAGCCGACCTGGCCGAGGAGTACCTATGATGCCCAAGCGGCTGTTTCGTTGGAAAAGATGAGCCTTCGTCCGGGAAGCCGGTCGGCTCTCTGGACGAAGGCATCGGCGCGCACCCCCGACGAGGGAGAAGCCCCCATCGGCCTCTTGAACCCGGGCCGCTTTTCCCTCGACGGGTGGGAGCGGCCCAATTCTTCCCCTTTGGGGACTCAGAAAAGGGGTAAAACCATGAGCCAAGAGGAAATTCGTCTGACCGCGCTGGCCTCGGCGGCCGGCTGAGCGGCCAAACTGGGCCCCGAGGCCCTGGCGCAGGTCCTGCGCCCCTTGCGCGATCGCTTCCGCGCCGCCGACTTCCCCGACCTCCTGGTCGGCCTGGAAACAAGCGATGACGCGGCGGTGTATCGGGTAAGCGACGAGGTGGCGGTCATCCAGACCCTGGACTTTTTTACCCCCATCGTGGACGACCCCTACACCTTCGGCGCCGTCGCCGCGGCCAACGCCATGAGCGACGTCTATGCGATGGGCGGCGAGGTCGTCCTGGCGCTTAACATCTGCGCCTTCCCCACCGACTTGCCGCTGGAGGTCACCCAGGCCATCTTGCGAGGCGGGGCGGATAAGGTGGCCGAGGCCGGGGGCGTGCTGGTCGGCGGCCACACCATCGAGGATAAGGAGCCCAAGTACGGCCTGGCGGTGATGGGGTTCGTGCATCCCCGCCGCATCCTGACCAAGGCCGGCGCCCGCCCCGGCGACATCCTGGTGCTCACCAAGCCGCTGGGCGTGGGCCTGATCACCACCGCCCTCAAGGGCCAGGTGGCCGAGCCGGCCCACGTTGCCGCCGCCGTGGAAAGCATGCTCCGCCTGAACCGCACCGCCGCCCGCCTGGCCCAGGAAATCGGTGTAAACGCCTGCACCGACATCACCGGCTTTGCCCTCCTCGGCCATGGATACGAGGTAGCCGAAAAGAGCGACGTCCGGCTGCGCTTCCACCTGGAGGCTCTGCCTCTCCTGCCGGGCGCACGCGGCTATGCCGAGGAATCGCTCTTCCCCGGCGGCAGTTGCCGCAACCGCGACGCCTATCGGAAGCATGTCGAATTTGCCCCCTACATAACCGAAGAAGAACAGATGCTGCTCTTTACCCCCGAGACTTCAGGCGGGCTGCTCCTTTCCGTTCCGGCAGAGCGCCGGGAAGAACTCCTTTCGCGTTTCACCGCCTCTGACGAGCCGGCTTGGGTCGTTGGGGAAGTGCTCAAGGGCAACGGAATCGAGGTGGTATAGACTGGAGGTGCAAGATGCCCAGAATCGTTCAGGCCCGCGGCCTGCCCTGTCCTCAACCGGTCCTGCTGACGAAAAAAGCCATGCAGGAGGCCGACGACATCCTGACCATCGTGGACGGTCCCGATCAGGCGGAAAATGTGGCCCGGATGGCCCGGCAGGCCGGCTGGCAGGTGGAAGTAGATGGGAAGGAGGAGGCGGTTTATGTGCGGATCACCCGCCCGCAACGACTTCCCCAGGGGCAAAAAGAAGAACCCGGGCCACCGGCCGGACCGCTGGTGCTGGTCGTCCCCGGAGAGACGATGGGGCGTGGGGAATCGACCGAACTGGGGCAGGTCCTCATCCGCTCCTTCTTCCACACCCTCCTGGAAACCGAGCGCCGGCCCGATGTCATCGTTTTCTATAACACCGGCGTCCGGCTGGTCGTCGAGGGTTCGCCGATTCTGGAAGACCTGCGCGCCCTTTCCGAACAGGGGGTACAGATTTTAGCCTGCGGCACCTGCCTGGGCTATTTCGACCTGAAGGACCGGGTGGCGGTGGGCACCGTCTCCAACATGTATACGATCTCTGAAACGCTCCTGGGAGCAGGGCGAGTAGTCTCACTGTGATCGCCCAGGCCGGCTACGGCTCGACGTTGTCCCTTTCCCGCTCGGGGCCTGGTTTCTGCCTGGCGCGGCCTTTCCGGGCCGGCTACGGCCTGACGTTGTACTTCCCCATCAACTGCACCATCTCCGGATCGTTGGCGTACTGGGGGGTCAGGTTGTAGGACTGGCCGGTAAAGGTGACCACCCGGCCCTGGGCGTCAAAATGCACCAAGAGCATGCCCAGCGACTTGCCCTGTGGCCCGGCGGCGCAGAGGATTACCGCCCCTTCTGGCCCCTCGACGGTCTGGGGCTTGACCGTTTCGCCGCCATAGGCCCCGATCACCACATCCAGGCCGGCCACCTCCTGGGCGAGTTTCAGGTTCTCCGTCCGGGGCAGGTTGGAAAGGAGGATAATGACCTCGGCCTGGGAACGCACCTCTTCCACCATACGCCGGACCGCTTCCAGGGCATCCTCCACGGTCAGGTTGATGCCCAGTGTTTTCAGGCGCGATGCCGGGATGGGTCCGGTTACCCCGATGATGGCAACGCGGCGGCCGTCTAGGGAGCGCAGGATATAGGGCTGCACGTTGGGCAGAGAGCCGGCCGGCCCCACGTTAGATGAAAGGATGGGGAAGGCAGCCTCGCCGAAGCGCGCCCGAACGACCTCCGAGGAGGCGGCAAGGTCCATTTCCCCCAGGGCCATGGCATCGTATTTCATCGCATTCATCGCCTCGACCGGAAGGGCTCCTCCGCTGGGATCGGTCGTGGCCGAGGGTTTGCCGCTGGTGTAGAGGCTGTTTCCGCTATCCAGAAGGAGCACCCCCCCTTGCGCCTGGGCCCGCAACTGCTGGATGGCGCTGGCCCGCCGGGCCAGTCCCCCCTGGGGCACCCCTCAGCCACAGGGCCGCACTTCGCCGTGGACCTCGCCTGTATAGAGGATGGTCAGGCTAAAGGCCACATCGCCGCGGGTGGGAGCCGGCGTCGGAGAAGGAGAGGGGATGGCTGTGGGCCGCGGAGTTCGGCCGGCGGGGGGAACGGCCGTGGCCTGGGCGGGGTTCTTGGTGGCCGGAAAGCGGGTAGGCTGTGCCGTCGCCGGCCCGGATGGCTTCGTGGCCGGCGGGCGGGTAGACTGCGCCGCCACCTGCCGGGTAACGGGTGCCGGATAGGCCGTCTGGGCCGGCTTCTCCACCACCCGGCAGGCCGCAAGCAGGACGGCTAGAAGGAGAAGGAAGAGCATCGGAACGATAGGAAACGCTTTGACCAAACGAGACATCTTTTTTCTCCTTGGTATCTTTCGGCAGGCAAGTATATCAAGCCCGTAAAGCGTTGGCTAGCGTATTGTACCCTGATTCCGGCCCGGCGTCAATGATGGTCATCCTTGATAATAGGGCAACTCCGCGGGACTTGCCTTACAACACCAACTGTCAACCTCCCGAGTTGTGGTATAATGAAACCGCCAAGGTACATGTTTTTCCGGCAGGATAGGCTGATGATCGAAGCCGTCGGATTGGGCAAAGATTTCGGGCACGTTGTCGCCGTCCGCGAGGTCACCCTGACCATCGCCGAGGGCGAAGTGATGGTCCTGCTGGGGCCTAACGGGGCCGGCAAGACCACCACCGTGCGGATGCTCGCCGCTATCCTCCGGCCGACCCGGGGATGGGCGGTGGTCGCCGGCTACGATGTGGCCGAGGACGCAGTAGAGGTGCGGAAGCGGGTGGGTCTGCTCACCGAATTTCCCGGCCTGTACGAGCGAATGAGTGTCCTGGACTACCTGGGCTTTTTCGGCGAACTGCACGGCCTTTCCTCTGCCTCCTGCCGAGCACGGAGCGAGGACCTGCTGCGCCGCTTCGGCCTCTGGGAAAGCCGCCGCCTGCGCCTGGGCGAGTTCTCCAAAGGGATGCGTCAGAAAGTAGCCCTGGTGCGCGCCCTCCTGCACGATCCGCCAGTGCTGCTTCTGGATGAACCCACCTCGGCCATGGACCCCAGCAGCGCCCGTATGGTGCGGGATTGCATCCGAGAACTCAAAGCCGGCGGCCGTACCCTCCTCGTCTGCACCCATAACCTGGCTGAAGCCGAAGAACTGGCCGACCGCATTGCCGTTATCCGACAGGGATGCATTATTGCCCTGGATACCCCCCAGGGATTGCGCCAGCAACTCCTCGGCCCGCCGCTTATGGAGGTCCGATGGAACGGTTCAGGAGACAACTTTGCCCACATGCTGGGCGGACTGGTACAGATTGCGGACCAGGGGCCGGGGTGGGTGCGCTTCCTTTCCCCACAACCGGAACGAATCAACCCTCAAGTGCTCCGTTGTCTGACGGCCGTCGGAGCCGAAGTGGTGACGCTGAGCGAGGTCTCCCGCAGCCTGGAAGAAATCTACCTTCGCCTGGTCGAAGCCGAAGAGGGGGGAGAACATCCATGAAATGGTTTTGCCAGAGCCTCCTTATTTCCCGGCGGGAACTGAAGGACAGCCTGACCGACTGGCGCATCGTTACGCCGGTGGTTATTCTTACCTTCCTTTTCCCCTGGCTGGTCATCCTGGCGGCCGACGCGGGCGTAGACTTCCTGGAGCGTTACAGCCCGGGACTGGTTTCGAGCCAACTAGTCCCCTTTGCCACGATGATCGTGGGCTTTTTCCCTACCTCCTTTTCCTTGGTTATCGCCCTGGAATCGTTCGTGGGAGAGAAGGAACGTAATACGCTGGAATCGCTCCTTTCCACCCCCCTTCCGGACCAAGCCCTCTACCTGGGCAAACTGCTGGCGGCGCTGGTCCTTCCCCTGGCCGGAAGTCTGGCCGCCATTGCCCTCTTTGCCCTGAGCCTGCCCGGCGCTACCGGGCTCACGGTGGCACCGGACCTGCTCGTACAAATCGCCTGTTTGGCGGTGACCCTGACGGTAGGGATGGTAGCCGGAGCGGTAGTGGTCTCCAGCAACACGACCAGCGTGCGGGCGGCCAACCTCCTGGCCAGTTTCATCGTCATCCCGGCCATGCTGGTGCTCACCTTCCAGAGCCTGGTCGTAGCCTGGAACGCCCGGCCGGCCCTCTGGTTCATTGCCCTGGCCCAGGCCGTGGCCGATGCGGCCCTGATTCGGATGGGCATCCGGCTCTTCAATCGGGAGAACCTGCTGGCGAGGACGATCGACCGGATCGACCTGCGGCGAACATGGCGCACCCTGCGGAGTTTCCTCTGGCAGGAGCCGGCCGCCGCCCTCTCGGACCGACCCTCGGCCCCGCTGACGGTGGGCCGGCTTTACTTCCGCGACCTCCCCCAAATCCTGCGCCACAGCGGGGGAGCGGCTCTGGTAGCCGTGGCGGCGCTGGCTATGGGAGCAGCGGCCGGCTGGATCCTGGCCCAGGCTTATCCCCTGCCCTCCAGGGTCGCCGAACGTTTGGAGTGGACTCCGGAGGCTATCCGTCAGAGTTTACTCCGTTTTCGAGAATCCCTGGAGGGCTGGCACTGGGCCCCGCTGGCCATCTTTCTCCAAAACGTGCGAGCCGTCATCCTTTCTGCCCTGTTTGCCCTCGTAAGTTTTGGCGTCACCGCCACGGCTCCGTTGCTTCTGATCTCCGGGTTGTCCGGCTTCCTCCTCGGAGAAGCAGCCGGCGTCGGCTTCCCCCTGGAGCCCTTAGCCGCGCTCCTGTGGCCGCACGGCCTGCTGGAGATACCGGCCGTCTTCATCGCCGCCGCCGTGGCCCTCAAGATGGGGGCATCCGTCCTTTCCCCTCCCCCGGGGATGACGCTGGGGGAGGTGCTTCTCCTGGGCCTGGCCAACTTCCTCAAGGCCTTCTTCCTCCTGGTGCTCCCGCTCCTCCTGGTGGCAGCTTTTGTGGAGGTATATGTCACCCCACAGGTTGCCTTGCAGGTCCTTGGAGGATGAACGATGGGCTACTGTTCGTCCGATGAAGAGGCGGGCCAGCCGGCTCCAGGCCGGCGAGTTCGCCTGGCCCCTTCCATCCTCTCGGCCGACTTTGCCCGCCTCGGAGAACAGGTCCGAGCGGTGGAAGAGGCCGGTGCCGACCGGCTGCATGTGGATGTGATGGACGGGCGCTTTGTGCCTAACCTGACTTTTGGGCCGCTGGTGGTACAAGCCTTGCGGCCGGTCACCCGCCTGCCGCTCTATGTGCACCTGATGGTGGAGGAGCCGGAACGGTTGCTTCGGCCCTTTGCCGAGGCAAGGGCGAACGGCCTCATCGTCCACATCGAGGCCTGCCCTCACCTGCACCGGCTGATCGGCCAGATTCATGAACTGGGCTGCCGGGCCGGCGTGGCCCTGAACCCGGCTACCCCCTTGGTCACCCTGGAGGAAATTTTGCCCGAACTGGAACAGGTGCTGGTCATGTCGGTCAATCCGGGCTGGGGAGGACAGGCTTTTATCGCCGCCAGCCTGGAGAAGATCGCCCGGTTGAAGCGGATGCTCCTGGAACGCGGCCTGAAGCAGGTGGAAATCGCCGTGGACGGCGGTATAGACGAGCACACGGCTCCCCTGGTGGTACGGGCCGGAGCGGACATCCTGGTAGCCGGAGCGGCCGTTTTCGAGGCGGAGGACGGGCCGGCCGCGGCCATCCACCGGCTGCGTCGGTCCGTTGCCGAAGCGTTGAAAGAAGCGTAGGAGGTGTCCGATGAAACGCCCCGATGGAATCAGCCTGTTGAGCATCTACCACTTTCTGGTGGCCGGCCTGAGCCTGCTGGGGTGCTGTGTCCTGGCTCCGATGCCGTTCATTGTGGCTGCGCTCGTATCTTCGTGGCGTTCTGGCCATGTCGCCGTGCCGATCGTGGCCGCGGCGGTGCTGCTGGTCCTGGTCCTCCTCTTCCTTTACGGAGCGGCCCACGTCGCCGTCGGCTGGGGACTCTGGAAGTTGCAGCCCTGGGCCCGGCCGGGCGCCATCGTCTTGGCCATCGTGGACCTCTTTGTCGTCCCTCCCATAACCACGGCCATCGGGGCGCTGGCCCTGTGGTACCTCTTCCAGCCTGAGGCACGGGCGGCCTTTGGAGAAAGCGTATCCGGTACGCCATAATTCCCCACCCTATGGCTTCCATCTCGGTGGTCATCCCCAACTACAACGGCCTGGAACACCTGCCGGCCTGTCTTGAGGCGCTGCATACCCAGCGCTTCCGGGATTTTGAGGCGATCCTGGTGGACGACGGCTCCACCGACGGCTCTGCCGAATGGGTACGTCGGCACTATCCCGAGGTGCGGGTACTGGAACTGCCCCGCAACATGGGAATGGCGGCGGCCGTCAATCGGGGTTGGCACCTGGCCGCCGGCCAGG
The DNA here is from genome assembly GCA_036172265.1 of Chloroflexia bacterium. Lineage (GTDB taxonomy): Bacteria > Chloroflexota > Chloroflexia > DTKN01 > DTKN01 > JASFBA01. The sequence goes on along the minus strand of JASFBA010000091.1, from coordinate 3,557 downwards.
GCATCGTCCTGCTGAATAACGACACCCGGGCCGACCCCGGCTGGCTGGAGGCCCTGGTAGAGGCGGCAGAAACCCATCCCGAGGTCCCTTCCTTTGCCAGCAAAATCCGGCTCTTCGACCGCCCCCATATCCTCCATGCGGCCGGCGACCTCTATGGGGTGGACGGCATCCCCCGCAATCGGGGAGCCTGGGAAGAAGACCGCGGGCAGTACGATGAGGCGTTCGAGGTCTGGGGGCCGTGTGGGGCGGCGGCCTTCTACCGGCGGGCGCTTCTGGAGGAACTGGGGGGCTTCGACGAGCGGCTTTTTATGTACCTGGAGGATGTGGACCTGGCCTGGCGGGCGCAGTTGCGCGGCTACCGCTGCCGCTTTGTTCCCCAGGCCGTCGTCTACCACAAGGTCAGCGCAACCGGCGGAGGGGCGCTGGCCTCGTACTATGTGGGGCGGAACACCCTGCTGGTGCTGGCGAAGGATATGCCCGGACCGCTCCTGCGCCGGTACTGGAGGACAATCGTGCGAGCACAGATGCGTATTGCCGGGGAAGCGCTGCACCACTGGCGGGGAGCGGCGGCACGGGCCCGGCTACGGGGGCAACTGGCCGGCCTGCTCCTCCTTCCGACCTGGTGGCCGGCCCGCCGCAAGGTACAGGCCGGCCGAACGGTTTCCCTGGAGGAACTGGCCGGCCGGCTGGTGGGAGGGTAAGATGGCCGGCCCCGCCATCCTCATCGCCTGCCAGCGGGAGGGATGGGGCTTTATCCCGTCCCTGGCCCGGCGTTATAACCTAGGGGTGGAGGTGGGCGATTTCGCCGACCCCGATCTCCTGGAGGACGATTGGCGCGGCCGGCTGGAGGAAGTGCGCCCCCTGCTCAACCAGATTCCCGGGGAACGCGCCCTCCACGGGCCGCGCTCCGACCTCAACCCCGGATTGCGCGACCGCGGCCTGGTGGCCTTTTGCCGGGAGCGTTACCGCCGGACGCTTGCAGTGGCCGTCGAGGTTGGGGCCGGCACGGTGATCTTCCACACCGGCTATAACCCGCTCATCCGCGCTCCTGGCTTTGAGCGGCGCTGGCTGCGCCGCAGCGCCGACTTCTGGCGGGAACTGGCGGAGGAAGCCGGTCGGCTGGGGTTGCAAATCCTATTGGAAAACGTCTGGGAACCCCATCCGGCCGTGTTGCGCGACCTCCTGGAAGCCGTCCACTCCCCGGCCGTGCGGGCCTGCTTCGACGTGGGGCACGCTAACATCTACTCCCGACAGCCGCCCGAGGAGTGGCTTTCTGTCCTGGGAGAGCACACCGTCTACCTCCATCTGCATAACAACGACGGCCGGCTGGATTCCCACGGCCCGCTGGAGGAAGGCACGGTGGATTTCACCCGCTTTCTACCGCTCCTGGCCATACACCCTCGACCTCCGCGCCTGGTCCTGGAGGTCTCGGGCGACGAGGAAACGGTGGCAGGCAGCCTCTTCTTCCTGCGTCGGATGCTAGGGTTATGATAGGAGACCGAATGCGGCAAGATACACCGCGCATCGCTATCGTGGGCGTCTGCGGCTCGGGGAAAACGGTGCTGGCCGAAGCCCTGCGGGCACAGGGCTACAATGCCCGCAGCATCGCCCAAGAACACTCCTTTGTGACCGGTATGTGGCGGGCCCACGGCCCGCCGAACATCCTGATCTACCTGGACGCCCGGCCGGAGACGATCAACGCCCGCCTGGGACGCACCGACTGGAACGAGGAGATGGTGGCAGAGCAACACCGCCGGCTGGCCGAGACCCGCGCCTGGTGCGACCTCTACCTTCCGACCGATGACCTGACCGAGGAGGAGGTTCTGGAAAAAGTGCTGGCCTTTTTGCACGAAGGGTGGGGAATATGAATCCATGATAAACTGAAACACGCCCGGCAGGCGGCCCAAAGCCTGGGAAGAGCGCTACACCTTGGGCATGCCCCCGACAACGTACCGCTACACGAGGCAAAGATGGGAATTGGGGATTGGGCTATACTTCTAAACATGTGGAATGGGCGACTTAGATGTCGGGAATGGTTCTACTGAGCCCGGTACGGTCGGTACCTGGTCAAAGTTTTCTTTTTTGCTCCGCATCAGGGGATAGGACCAGGCCTGTTTGAACAAATTGTGGCTTAGAGGTAGAGCCTCACCTTCCAGGTCTTGCCCGTTTGGGGATAACATTTGTTGTCCCCAAGCCCGGCCCGCCGGCCGAAACCGGGGCCAGCCTATCCCCCAACGGGGACGAGGAGCAGGGGAATCCCATCCAGGTTCGCTTTTCCCCCCTTCGCCGCCGGTGGAGGGCCGGGCCGGAAATGCACGGTTCCGACCCAGCCCATCCACAACGAGGTCGCTGCCACTTGTGCGGCACCGACGCCAGGTAGCCCTCACTCACCCCCGGCGGGGAGAGTAAGGAGGAGGACTAATCGTTCCGGAGCACCAGCGGCAGATAGACCCGGTACGGCCACTCCGAAAGCACCCGCACCGGCAGATACCCTACCGCCTCCTCGCCGCAGAGGTTCGTCCCGGTCACCGTGACCGTGTACGTCCCGGTCATGGCCCAGGAGTAGACGGCGGTTGGGCCGACCGTGCCGTTATCCCAGGTGAAGGTGATGGGGAGCGAGGCCGTGATCGGGAATGGGGAAGCCCGGTAGGTGCCTTCTTGCCCTACCAGGAGCGCCCCCGGCCCGGAGATACCCACCCCCTCCAGCGGTTGACAGAAGACCTCGACGGTCCAGGAGGCAGTGACCGGCCCGCCACAGGCATTGGTGGCGGTGACGGCCACAGTGTAGGTGCCGGGGAGGGTCCAGGAGTAGGCCGCCGTGGGGCCGACCGTGCCGTTATCCCAGGTGAGGGTGATGGGGAGGGTGGCCGTGGGCGGGGTGTAGGTGGCGGTGTAGAGCCCGGTCCGGCCCGCCGGAAGATGCTCCGGCCCGGAGATGGCCACCCCGGAAACCGGGATGCACTCTCCCCAGGCGTACTTCAGGTCGCCGTTGGTCCGGTCGTAGTAACTGATGTGCGGCCGGCCGGTCGAATCCAGCGCCAGGGAGGTGTACTCGCCCACCCGTCCTGCGCTATCCACCGTCTCGATGTGCCAGGAGGCGCCGTCAAAATAGGCGTACTTCAGGTCGGAGTTTGTCTCGTCGTAGTAACTGATGTGCGGCCGGCCGGCCGAATCCAGGGCCAGGGAGGTGTACCAGCCCACGTACCCTGCGCTATCCACCGTCTCGATGTGCCAGGAGACGCCGTCAAAATAGGCGTGCTTCAGGTCGGAGTTGGTCTCGTCGTAGTAACTGATGTGCGGCCGGCCGGCAGAATCCAGGGCCAGGGAGGTGTACAAGCCCACGTCTCCTGCGCTATCCACCGTCTCGATGTGCCAGGAGGCGCCATCAAAATAGGTGTACTTCAGGTCGCCGTTGTCCCAGTCGTGGTAACTGATGTGCGGCCAGCCGGCCGAATCCAGGGCCAGGGAGGTGTACGCGCCCACGATTCCTTCGCTATCCACCGTCTCGATGTGCCAGGTCGAGCCGTCGAAGGAGGCGTACTTCAGGTCGTAGTTGG
>JASFBA010000090.1:0-8803 GCA_036172265.1 Chloroflexia bacterium | reverse complement strand
GGGGCCGGCATCGAGGGGGTAGGGCAGGACCTGGCTCAGGTAGAGGAGGCGGAGCATTTTGTGCTCATCTGTCGAACTTCGGCCGGCCAACGCCGGCAGGAGGTGCAAGACGTTTTCAGGAACATGGGTGTCGATCTATGTCTCCACGGCTAGCACCATCGCCGAGTTGTCAACGTTCTCAACCCATGGTAGAATGATGTTACCGGCAGGAGTGAGATAGATGGACTCACAGCAAGTTGCTGCAAAACGTGAAGCCTACCGGCAGGACCTGGCTGCTTCGCTGGAGCGAATCGTCACCGTTCTCTCCCGCCGGCCCGAAGTGTGGCGGATCGTCCTCTTCGGCTCCTATGCCGAGGGGCGGGCCGACCTTCTGACCGATTTGGACCTTCTGGTGGTGATGGAGTCTTCGCTCGATTTTGTCTCCCGCACAGCGGCGCTTTATCGCGATTTGGGCAGCACGGTGGATATGGACCTTCTGGTCTATACCCCGGAGGAAATTAAAAGCATCGGCCGGCGGGGTTTCCTGCATCGGGTGCTGGCCGAAGGGAAGGTGCTCTATGAGAAACCCGCTGCTTGAAGAAGGCCGGCGCTGGCTCCGGCAGGCTGTGGAAGACCTGCGCTGGGCCCGTCATCTGGCCGAGCAAGGAGCCCATCACTTGGCCTGCTTCCTGGCCCAGCAGGTAGCCGAAAAGGCGCTGAAGGCCTTCCTGTACGCCCAGGGGGAAGAGGTCGTTCTGGGGCACTCGGTGGAACGGCTGTGTGCAGCAGCGGCAATCTTCGCCCCCGAGTTCGGGGAATATGCCCGTTCCTGGAGCATCCTGGACGGCTACTACGTGCCTACTCGATACCCCAACAGCCTTCCCGGCGGGATCCCGGCGGAGGTTTACACCCGGCGGGCGGCCGAGGAAGCCGTGGCTTTGGCCGGGGAAGTCGTGGAAGAGGTGGCCGGGAGGATTACGCCGTAGGGAGCGGTTCATCTATCCACGAGTCTTGGTTTCTCCTTCCCTCGGGCGCAGAAGAGGAAAATACGTTTTGGGGGCCGCCTCCATCATCCGGTTCGCCGTGGCGCCGGGGCAAGGTTATGCCGATCGGCGTCTCGATGGGGCATTCGCGCAGGTAGATGCTCAGGAGGTGGCCGATAATAAGGTGGGCATCCTCGATCTGCTCCATACAATCCGAGGGCACGACGATGCAGGGGTCGGCGAGTTCCCGAAGGAGTCCTCCGTCCATCCCGGTGAGGCCGATGACGGTGGCTCCCCGCTCGCGGGCCAGCCGGGCGGCCTTCAGGATGTTGGGGGAGCGGCCGCTTCCGCTGAGGGCGATGACCACATCGCCGGGGTGGAGGAGGTTTTCCAGTTGGGCGGCGAAGATGTTTTCGTAGGAGGTATCGTTGGCCCAAGCGGTGGCGAGGGGGACGTTATCCACGAGTGAGACGACGCGGAAGCGGGGAAGGTCGGCGCGGATGGCGGATTTGGAGAGGTCGCAGGCGATGTGAGAGGCGTTGGCAGCGCTGCCGCCGTTGCCCAGGGTAAAGACCTGGGCCCCGCGCCGGCGGGCCTCCAGGAGGATCTGGCCGGCGTGGAGGATTTCCTCGAGGGATAGGCTGGCCAAGATCTGCTGCATCTCGGTTAGATACGGTTTGAAGAAAGTCATCGGCAGGTCCTTTCTTCTATGCAGACTCAGAGTTTCCTAACCCGATGGGGTCTCCATTGCCTGTATCGGGTATAATAGCAGGTTTCCGTCGGCCGACAGTCCAGGTCGGGAACCTCGTTCTGGCCGACCGGAAGGCCGTTCGATGCCCTTGGTGAACGAAGCGGGCCGGGTGTTGCCGGGCGGTCCGAATTGTGATACAATTTGCTACGAAACGGGTTGGGTATTTGTAAGCCTTAATGGGAAAGAACCTCGATGATGATTCGTGCGGCTTGTTGCCAGACGTTGTCCGCAACTCTCTATACAGGCCTGCCGGTCTGGAAGGATAGATGATGGCTACAGATAGGTTCGGCCTCAAAGAGTCCGGACAGATCGTGGAGCGACTCAAACACTGTTTACCGGAAATCCTCCGGGATCGGCCGGTGTTGTTGGCCTACCTTTACGGGTCGGTCGCAGCAGGTTGTCCGACCCCTTTTAGTGATGTGGACATTGCTCTTGTCCTGGTCCCTGGCTGTAACCTGGATTCTTACCGGCGATTTCGCCTGGAGATGGAGATCGCCGTCGAGATTGAAAACCGCTGTGGTATCCAGGATAGCGACGTGCGGGTCATCAACGACGCCCCTTTGAGCATACAAGGCCGGGTAGTGACCGAGGGGCAACTCCTCTATTCGAAGGATGAAGATTTCCGGGTGGCCTATGAGGTTCGCACCAGAAAACGCTATTTTGACTTTCAGCCGGTGTTGGTGAAGATGCGAGAGGCCTATTTCGACCGGTTGGAATCGGAACTACGGGAAAAAGGGTTCTTGCATGGTTGACCTGGACACGGTTGCCGACATTTTGGCACATCTAGATACCTATCTTGGTCAGTTGCGCGACCTAGCCGCCTGTCCCCGCGAAGATCTGCGGCATGACCTAATCAGGCTTGGCGCGGCTAAGCATTACCTGCAGGTGGCGATCGAGTGTTGTATTGACCTGGCTAATCATATCATCGCCCAGCAGGGGTTTCGCTCACCGACTTCTTATGCCGACGTCTTCACGGTACTGGCGGAGAATAGGGTAATCGAGCGCGATTTCCTCCCTACGGCGCACCAGATGGTCAAGATGCGCAACCGGCTGGTCCATCTCTACTGGGAGGTGGACCCCGATCTCCTCTACGATATCTTACAGAACAATCTGGGTGATTTCGACCGGTTCAAGGCTGCCGTGCTCGCGTTCATCCGCTCCCGATAGCCGGCCTGGCTTTCCGCCCAATGGCGGCGATGATATCTCCCAGGTTGACGGGGATTATTTTTTGTTCCAACCGGGTCTTCTGAAGCCATCGGCCAAGAAAGCGACGGAGGCTACCGGGGAATTTCCGTCCGAGCCAGTCCAGGAGCAAGTGACGCAGGGTCATCCAGCGGGTTGGCCGGTAGATTTCCAATACTTCGAAGCCCGTTTTCCGAAGGAGGGCTGGAAGGGTATGGGGAGAAAAGAAGGTCAGATGGTCAGGCACGAAATGGCGGTGGTGTCGACCCAGAAGCCACACACTCCAGGTAGCGATATTCGGGACTTCGATCAGGATAACGCCATCGCGTATGAGCATGCGGTGTAACCGTGCCAAGTCTCCGGCTGGGTCAGGGAGATGTTCAAAGACCTGGAAGGCGGTCACCGCATCGAAGAAATCAGGGGGAAAGGTATCGTCGTGGAGGACTTCGGTGACCACGGTGGCTCCGGTATAGGTGCGGGCATAAAGGGCGTGGCCGGCCAGCGGTTCCAGACCGTACGGTTCCCAGCCGTGTTCGCTGGCTATGGCCAAAAAATGGCCCCAACCGCAGCCCAGATCCAGCAGCCGGCCGGGCGGAGGCCGATACCGTTCCAGTCTGCGGAGGGCATTTTGGGCATTGCGGTGGATGGCCGGCCACTCGGCCTCCCGTTCAGGCAGGCCGGCCAGTTCCCAGCAGCCGGCCAGGTCTTCCGGATTGCTGCTGATAAGCATATACTCTTGTCCAGCCGGTACGATCGGGCCGGTAATAATCGCTTGTCCCTTCTCTATGGGCGAAACGTAGACCAAGCCGCAATACCGGCAGCACACGACCGGTCCTGGTGCTCGTCGCGGACGGAAAAGTATCCGTGCTTCGGTAGCATCGCATAGAGGACAGCAGGGAGGACGGAGAAATCGGTCCATGGAATGGAGAGTTTCTCTTAGGTCACCCAATTGCCCACAGAAGCCCAAGGGGTTGTAAGTGCAGCCTTACATATTCGAGACAGTGCATATCGCGCATTATAGAGGCGGGGAGGTAGAAAGAAGGCTGAGCCTCAAAATGCGAGCGTAGGAGAACAGTTCGTTCCGTGCCCGGTTCCGGCAGGGAGGAAGCAGCCAGAGAAAAGCCCAGATAAGCAACTTGAGCAGGCTGGCCGTAGCAAATAATGTTCTCAGGACGGCCGTGCGCCAGGGGCCGTAATGCTTCCGGAAGAAGAGTAACTTGCCCCGGTAAACGAGGTGCCGACGTCGCCATGGATTGAGGCTTCTGCCGCCAAAGTGAATGGTCCGGAGGTCGGGCAAGTAAACGATCTTCCAGCCGGCCTGTTTCAGCCGGTACTGCAGGTCGGTCTCATCGGAGTAGATAAAGTACTCCTCGTCCACCAGCCCAACTTCTTCCAAGGCCTCCCGCCGAAAGGCCATAAAGGCCGTACTCATCCAGTCCACTTCGCGCTCTTCCGCGGCCGGTGGGTGGGAAGGGTAACCAGGCCGCAGGAGGCTTCCCAACTTGCTGACGATAAGGAATTCTTGCCAGAGGGAAGGAAAATCCACATATCCGGCCTGGAAAGAGCCGTCAGGGTTCAGGAGGTTTCCGCCGACCCCGGCCACATCGGGATGTTCCTCCAGGTAGGAGACGACCCGCTCCGGCGTTCCGGGGAGGACCAGGGTATCGTTGTTCAGTAGCAGGATGTAACGCCCCCGTGCGGCGCGAATGCCCAAGTTATTGCCCCCGGCGATGCCGCGATTTTCCGGGCTGTGGATGAGGCGCACCTCGGGGTAACGTTCGGCAAGCCAATCGGGACTGCCGTCAGAGGAGGCGTTGTCCACCAGGATGATCTCGTAGTGGAGGGCCGGGGCGGCGGTGCGGATCGAGTCCAGACATTGGGCAGTGTAGTTACCGCTGTTGTAGTTCACGATGACAATGCTCAAGGATGGTGGTTGGACCATGTTCATTCTTTCCTCAGTAGAGTCCGCAGTATTCGCCGAACCATGTTACCCATGGGCCAGGGTAAAGAGCCTTCCCGGTGATAGTTCGTGTCCGTTGTCTGAAACACCAGAGTTGTGTCGTCCGCTCCGCAAAAGTCGCAGCGAACCTGGACCATCATGCTGTTTTGGCCTCGTTTCTCTCCCTGGTTAGCGTTCCATGGCCCCGTAGCAGAGGAACGAGAGAACCCAGCAGCAGCCAGGAATAAACACTATGCTGGAACCCCTTGATGGTGATGTTGTAGACAAAGGGCAGGAGCCAGTCGGCGAAGGCGAATGAGGCGATCAGCAGGGCTAGGAAGCCGGCCTGGACCCCGCGGGCATAGGCGTGGGCAAAGCCGGGGGGCAAATCCCGGCCGGCCCGATGGGTCAGGCGAAGCAAGGCGACGATGGCCCAGAGGAAGAAGAACATCCCCACCAGTCCGGTCTGGGCAAAGATATCGATGAACATATTGTGGGAGGGAGGGGCATAGCCCCAGTAGTACCAGGCCCACCAGTTGGTATGCTCGAGGGAAAAGGAGGCAAAGGTCGGGTCGCGCCAGTAGTACATATAATTGGCCGGCCCCAGCCCCAGGAGAGGCGAATAGGCGCTCAGGCGGAGGACGTCGTACCAGATATAAGGGCGAAGGAGTGAGCCACCCTGCTCTTCCGGAAGGTAGGTCAGGGGAGCCAGGCCTTCCCAGTTGGCTGAAATCCATACCACGCACACCGCGAGGAAAAGGACGAATGCCTGGCGGGAGCGGAGGAAGAGGAGTATCCCGAGGCCGAGGAGCGCCGGCAGCCAACCTCCTTTCCAGGCAAAGGCTACCTGCCATACCCAGAGGCCCCACAGCGGCAGGCTGAGCCAGCCGAGTAGGCAGGTCAGGCGTGGAAGGTTGGGATTGAAGAGAAGTTGGGCCCAGAGTAGCATGAGGGGCCACATGAGCATCCCTCCGGTGAGGCCGGCTGGCCGCTGGGAAAAAGGCAGCAGGTCCAAGACGATGCCCCCCAACCCCAAGGCGATGATGATGCTGTTCCATCGTCGGAGGTCCTTTTCTCCGAACGGATGGTTGGCGGCCAGGAAGAAGGCAGCGGCGGAGAGGATAAAGATGGCCACCTGACCGGCCTGTACGACCAGGGCGTTTGCAGGGCGGGGCACGGTGGGTTTCCAGAAGGCATAGCCGGCCAACCAGGAGAGGAGCGCAGCCCCGTTGAAGAATAGAAGCGGCCGATTGGCCGGGGAAGGGATGAAGCGAAAACGTTTTTCGACCAGCATCCGAAGCATCCACACCGCTGTGCAGAGCCCAATCCAGACCAGGCTGAAGTGAAGGGGGCTCTGCGTGCCGGTGGAAAGGGAAAGGTCCAGGATAGGAGAGGTGGCGACCAGGAGGGTCAGAGCCGCCGGGGTGGAGTGAAGGGCAAAGAGTCCCGCAAGGAGTAGTCCCAGGCCGGCAGCGATCCAGTAGGGGGCGATCGGTGGGCGATAGCCTATCCAAAGGGCCAGGAGGAGCACTCCGGCAACGATCAGCCCTTGTCGCATAAACGGGTGGGAAAAGATTTTCCGCAAGTAAGAGGTCGGGATGTTCATCGGGCGCAGGTTTCGACCAATTCCAGAAATCGCGGCAGGGTCGCGGAGCAGTCGTACTTTTCATACACCCGCAGCCGCCCCTGTTCGGAAAGGGAGTGCCACAGTTCGTCATCGCGGAGCAGATGGAGCACTGCCTCCGCAAATTGCCGCGGGGTTTCTGCCAACAGAAAATGCCGACCGTCTTCCACCTCCAGTCCTTCCACCCCCTTGGGTGTGGAGACTACCGGGGTGCCCAGCGCCAGCGACTCCAGCACCTTGAAACGGGTGCCGCCGCCTTTTCGCAGAGGGACGATGGTTATCCGGCTGCCGGCAATCCAGGGACGCACATCCTCGACCCAGCCGGTCAGATGCACTGAATTCGGCAATGCAAAAGGCGGCCAGGGAACCCCATCGTTTCGCCCGGTGAGAACCAGAGAAGTTTCCGGCTCCTCCTGTAAAATGAGCGGAAACACCTCTTTCAGGAAGAACAGGACGGCATCGTAGTTGGCGGAATAGGTCAGTGCTCCAGGAAAGATCAGGCGCTTCTTCCGGCGTTCGGCAACGATGGCAATGTAGGAGGACAGGTCCACGCAATTGGGCACGATGACCACGTTGTCGTAGTGGGGCACGGCTTCCCGAAGCAACTCCCGCTCCTTTGCCGAGACGACCGTGCAGGCGCGGAAGTGGGGCAGGAGGCGGGCCAGGTAATGCCTGAGTTTGAACCACGTCAGCCAGAGCCGCAGCCGGCGCAGGTTCCACGCTCCCCGGCCGGCATCGGTGGACAGGGCCCCCAATTCCATCCCTTCTAGGATGGCCGGCCGAGAAGCAAAGGTTTCCTGGTAGACGGCCATGGTGATCTCGGAGGCGATCACCAAGTCGTAAGGATGTTTCCGCACCTGTTCGCGGATGACCTGGGCCATCTGGGAGGAATAAGTGTCCACAAGCGACCGCGGCATAGGCGAGAAAAAACCCAGGAGGGCCCGTGCGCTGTACGGGGAGAACGGTTTCCAGGGAACGACACGGATGTCGGTGCAGTAACGGCGCAGGACGTGCGCACCTTCTTGCCAATCGACGCGGTCGCAAAAGGCCACCAGGTCCACCTGGTGCTTTTCGGCCAGGCCGGCCAGCAGGTGGGAGATGCGCAGTTTGGAACCGTTGTCGGGCGGGTGGGGGAACCAGGCCGAAAGGAAAAGGATGCGCAACTATCGACCCCTGGCGATGGCCAGTTGATAGGCTTCTTCCTGGGCCGCAGCGATCTGGCCCCAGTCGAAGCGGTCCTCGACGGTGCGACGGGCATGCCGGCCCAGCCGGGCACGGCGCTCGCTGTCGTTCAGCAGATCGACGACGGCTCGGGCAAAGGCCGGGGCGGAATCGGCTTCCACCAAGTCCTGCCCCGGAAGGAGGTCCAGCCCCTCGCTTCCTAAAGGGGTAGAAACGATGGGCATCCCCATGGCCATTGCTTCCAGGACTTTCAGGCGTGTGCCGCCACCTAGGCGCAGCGGGACAATGTAAACGGCGGCGCGGGCCAGATAGGGGCGCATATCCTCGACCGCACCGATGACCTCGATTCCCGGCAGGTCACCCAGGGCCTGCACCTGTGGGAGGGGATTCCGTCCCACGATCCAAAGGCGGACGGAGGGTACTTCCAGACGCACTATGGGCCAGATTTCGCTACAGAACCAGACCATCGCATCCACGTTGGGGGAATAGTCCATGCGACCGGTGTAGAGGAGGAGCGGCTCATCCGGCCGGCCTTCCGGAGGACGGAACGTCTGGGTATCCACCCCGTTGGGAACGACAACTATGGATACCCCGGGCAACCGCCGCCGGAAATAGGCAGCGTCCCGTTCCGAGACGCAGGCTAGGGCCGAAAAGTGTCGGGAAACAGCGACTTCGTAGCGTTGCCAGCGGCGGTACTCCAGGGTATCGAAGAGGCGACGGAAGGAAAGCGGTCTGGCCTGCAACTGTCGGTGCTGGATTTCGGCCTCGATGTTGTGGTGGGTCAGGACGGCCGGCAGAGGGCGGAGGTCCGGCGCATACTGGGCGAGGTAAATCTGGTCCACATGCACCACATTGTAGCGGTTCCTTTGAACCAGGAAACGAAGCAGGCGAGACATGGAGGGGGAGCGGTACTGTTCCAGAGATATAGGCCAACGCTGAAAGAGGCCGGCCACTTTGCGCGATAAGGAGCGCGGTGCGAGAAGAGGAGGAGGTACGGCAAGCACATCGGCACAAAGGGGACGTAACGCCTCCAGCCGTTCGGTATCACGTTCCGGGTCGGCAAAGGTCAGGAGGGTAGTTTCGTGCCGCCGGGCGGTCTCTTTCAAGATGTTATAGGTACGGATGCGTCCGCCGTCGTTAGGAGGGTAAGGGGGCTCGAGGGC
>JASFBA010000089.1:0-3788 GCA_036172265.1 Chloroflexia bacterium | reverse complement strand
GTGGTCCAGGAGTTGGAAACGGGGTTGTAGATGCCGACCTGACCGGGCGAGCCGTAGCCGCCGATGAGGTAGCCCATGCCGTTGTACTCGATGAAGACGTTGTCCATCGAGGCAAAGGGGGAGGCGGCACGGGCCTCCCAGGCCAGGCCTTCCAGCCCTTCGGGAAGCGGGGCCGGCTGTGGGACGTAGCCCTCGGGCGCGATGCCGGTAAAGACCGGGACGTCCAGGGTCGGGGCCGGGATCACCTCTTCTCTAGCGGCACCCAGGGCAGGGATGAAGCCGCCTGGGATCTCCTGGAACTCGAAGGGATAGGGAACGGCCATCCGGTTGGTCACGGTGGCCGGGGTGTCGTAGGTGCTCTGCCAGGGCACGGTCACGTGCAGCGGGCTGGGGATGAAGGTGACGTTGGCCATCAGGCGAAAGTCCTGCCGGGTGTCCTGGCCGGCGGTGATGACCACGGTGGCCGTGGCGGGGAGGTAATCCTGCATCGTGGCCGTGACCACGTAGGTGCCCTCGTCCAGGTACATCTCGTAGAGGCCGGCGGCGTCGGTCTCGGTGAAGGTGCCGTCTTGGGCGGTGACGGTAGCACCTTCCAGCGGGAAGCCGTTATCATAGTCGGTGACATAGCCCCACAGGCGGCCGCGGGGCTGAAGGTAGAAGTCGACAGAGGTAACCGTGTCGGTGATAATCTCCACCCCCGTGGTGTAGGCCGTGGTGTAGAGGGGATGCGAGACTTGGACATTGTATGTGCCCACCAGCAGGGTCATCGTATAGTAGCCGCTGGGATCGGTGACGGCGTTGATGCCGTTCTGCTGCACGGCGGGGGTGGCGATGACTTCTGCGCCCGCGATGGGGTCGTTGGTGAAGGCATCGCGGACGTAGCCGTCCAGGTAGCCGGTCAAACCGCACCAGAGGAGGCCGGCGTTGTAGACGTTCAGGTAGCCGTAGCCGTAGGTGTAGTTGCCTCTATAGGGTGCAGGCGGCGCTCCGCAGTTCCCACCCGGCGGGGTGTCGGCGTTGTCCTGGAGGATTTCAAAGGTCTGGTCGATCTGCCCGAGGAGGCCCGGGTTGCACGACCAGAGGAGGGCCACCGCCCCGGCCGAGTGCGGGGAGGACATCGAGGTGCCGGAATAGCCGCAGTTCCAGGAGTTGGTGGGCACCGAGGAGCAGATGTTCACCCCGGGGGCGGAGATGTTCGGCTTGGTGTAGGGGATGTAGGGATGGCAGGGAGCAGTATTGGGGGCCGGCCCGCGGCTGGAGAAGGAGGCGATGGTGCGGGTGGAGTCGTGCGCCGCCGAAGCGAACGACTCCTGGTAGACGCCCGGCACGCCCAGCGTGCTGCAAGCGGAACCGGAGTTGCCGGCGGAGAAGGCGGGGAAGATTCCGGCCGCCCGCCAGGCCTGCACCTTGGCCAGATACCAGGTGTTACAGGTCCCAACGCTGCCACCCCAGGAGTTGTTGACGACGTGCGGGCGGTTGTTTGGGTCCCCACCGGGGGCCAGAATCCAGTCGGCGCAGGCGTTCAAGGCGGCGGTGGAGCAGGAGCTGCTCTCGCAGCCTTTGCACATAATGAACTGGGCGTCAGGGGCCATGCCCACCTGGTAGGGGAGGCTGGGGTCGTCGTCGCCCACCATCGTGCCCATTACGTGCGTGCCGTGGCCCACGTTATCGCAGACCGTGCCCCCGCAGATGTTGGAGGGGTCGTACCAGCAGCGAGAGTCGGTGGGATTGGCGGGGCAGCGGTAGGCCTGGTCCAGGGCGGGGTGGTTCCACTGCACGCCGGTATCGATGTTGGAAACGACGATGCCCTGGCCCTGGACACCGAAATAGGTCCAGAAGTCGTTGGCCCTGGTGTCTACGATGCCCCAGTCGAGGGCCTGAGGGGAAGTGTTTGGCTCAGAGGGCACGATGGGGTCAACGTAGTAGGTACGGGGGGCATAGATCCAGGCCACTTCGGGGAGGGAAGCCAGGTCGCTGGCCGTTTGGAGGTCGCCGGCCCAGACGTAGAGTTCGTTGCCGGCGATAAAGGTCCGGTAGCGCAGGCCGCGGCCGTCCAGGTAGGCCTTGGCCCGTTCCTGGGAGCGCCGGGCCGTTTCCGAAAGGGTGTTATAGACGAACCAGCCGCGCTCCTGCCAACTCATCTGGTAAGCCGGGGAAAGGTCGGCCTGTTCGGCAAAGACGACGACAAAGTCGGCCGTGCCCTCTGCGGTAAAGCGGTCGAGAAGATCCTGCTCGATCTTCCCGGTGTTCTCCTGCGGCCTAGCAATGGCTATGCCCAGGGGGAGGAGGGCCAGGAGCAGGAGAAGGGTCCCCAGAAAGGAGACGACTTTTCGCCAGTTCATGCTCTTCCTCCTTGTGAGAAGGAACTAGTCCTCCACAGAACCATGGACAGCCCAAACGACGGGCCGTCCGGCGGGGGCCGGCGGACCTGAAGGGTATGATGACCACCTCCTTTCTTTAGGGCTTATCAGCGAAGGCGTCAACATCATTCGCACCGGGATGGTTGACGTAGGCCGGGATACTCGATGTTGTCGTCAAAAGAGATTACTATTATTATACCAGATTTGAGGAGAATGTCAATAGGGCGTTTTGCCTCATGAAAAATCTTACCGAATGATGTATCATTGCCTCACGAAAGATCTTACCCAAAATGAGTCGTTCGGAGGTAATGAAATGAGCAGAAATACGTTACAAGAGCTCCTGGATCGAGTCCGCCCTCGCTACCTCCAAGCCTCGAAAAAGGAGAAGACGGCTATCCTGAACGGCTTCATCGCCGCCACCGGCTATCACCGCAAATACGCCATCCATCTCTTGCGCCATGGCCTCTCCCCTCGTTCTCGTCAACGTCGCCGGAAACGGCTCTACCCGGCTTCGCTGGACACCATCCTGGCCCGCTGTGCCGAAGTGCTGGGGTGGCCTTCCTCCCGCTATTTGCACTCCTTTCTGCCCACCTTCCTGGACACCCTGCAAGCCCATCAGGAGATCGTTACGACCTCAGAACAGCAGCACCTCTTGCTGCCAATGAGCCCTTCCACCATCGAACGCCGGCTGTCCCCCATCCGTCGCCAGGAAAGGTCTCGTCCCAGGCGGGTTCCGACGAAGCCTGGCTCCCGGCTGCAAGCCCGCATTCCGGTACGGACCTGGAGAGAGCCCCGGCCAACTTCTCCGGGCTGGATAGAACTTGACCTGGTGGCTCACAGCGGGGGCTGGTCGGACGGAGAATTCTTCTGGACGATCAATGGGGTAGATTTTGCCACCGGATGGACCGAGTTGGGCGTACTTCCGAACCGGGGGGAACGTTCCACCTTGGCCGCCCTGGAAGCGATAGGAAAGCGGCTTCCCTTCGAGTTGCAGGGGATCGACTCCGACAATGACCTGGCCTTCAGTAGGGGTGTAGCGGCGCTACACCCCTCCTTGTTCCGTTACTGCCAGCGGCGGAAGATCGAGTTTACCCGTTCTCGTCCCTATCGCAAGAATGACCAGGCATACATCGAGCAAAGGAACTGGACTGTTGTCCGACAGTATGTCGGGTATGGTCGCTATGATACCCCAGAGGCTTTGGTCTGCCTTCAGGAACTTTATCTTGCCTTGCGTCTTTGGGTCAATTTCTTCCGGCCGGTGGTCCGTCTGCAGGAGAAGGAAGTAGTTGACGGCAAAGTCCGCCGACGGTATGATCAGCCTCAGACACCCTATCAGCGGGTCCTGGCTTCTCCGGAAGTCGAGGCGAACGTCAAAGAGGGGCTGACCCGCCTCTATCGGTCGCTCAACCCGGTGGCACTGTGTAAACA
>JASFBA010000088.1:0-11606 GCA_036172265.1 Chloroflexia bacterium | reverse complement strand
CCCCCCCCCCCCCCCCCCCCCCCCCCCCCCCCCCCCCCCCCCCCCCCCCCCCCCCCCCCCCCCCCCCCCCCCCCCCCCCCCCCCCCCCCCCCCCCCCCCCCCACAAAGGGGCCGGCCGGCGCTTCGGGACACGCCTTGGGCCGAGCGGCCCGGCCCGCCGGCCGAAAGCGAGGCCGGCCTATCCGACCTCACCCTGGCCCTCCCCGCAAGCGGGGAAACCCCCACCCTGGCCCTCCCCCACACGGGGGGAGGGGACTCGAGGGGGCAGCCTCCGCCGAGCGGCCCGCCCCGCCGGCCGAAGCCCTCACCCCCCGGGGGAACCCTCGGCCCGGCCGGCGCCTCGCCCGCTCAGGGGCGGAGATGAGGACGGATGCCCACCGGGTTCGGCCGGGCCACGGGGACACTTTGACGCCGGCGGTAGCGCCTTTCTGCGGGGGGTTCGGGGGGCATGCCATGCCCCCCGACGGGGGTGCAGGGGGCAGAGCCCCCGACAAACGGGCCGGCCGGCGCTTCGGGACACGCCTTGGGCCGAGCGGCCCGGCCCGCCGGCCGAAAGCGAGGCCGGCCTATCCCCCCAGGGGGGATTTGGCGGGACGGCCTCCGCCGAACAGCCTGGCCGAGGCCTCGCCTGCTCAGGAACGGGGATGAGGACGGGTGCCCACCGGGTTCGGCCGGGGCACAGGGACACTTTGGCGCCGGCGGTAGCGCCTTTCTGCGGGGGGCTTCGGGGGGTATGCCATGCCCCCCGACGGGGGTGCAGGGGGCGAGTAGGGGCCGGCCGGCGTTTCGGGACACGCCTTGGGCCGAGCGGCCCGGCCCGCCGGCCGAAAGCGAGGCCGGCCTATCCCCCCAGGGGGGATCCGGCGGGACGGCCTCCGCCGAGCGGCCAGCCCGCCGGATTGGGTAATAGTGAGGACTAAGGCCAGAACGATCAACGTTCCAGGAGCAACGATTGGGATCACCACCCAAAGGCCAGGCGCAGGATGAGGTTGCCCGGCAGGCCGGCCTCTTCCATGCGCCGCTGGGTGACCTCCACTGGGTAGGACACTCGGCGGATCTCCAGCGTCATCACCTCGGTGTCGAGGATGAAATAGGGGGCGGAGGGGTCGCCGTCGCGGGGCTGGCCGAGTCCTCCGGGGTTGAGGATCCAGCGCCCTCCCTTCAGTTCCAGCCGCTCCAGCCCACCCAACCAGCGGCGCTCGCAGGCCGCCATATCCCAGGGGGGAAGGTAAAAGGCCAGGGGCACGTGGGTATGTCCTACCAGACAGACCGAAGAATCGAAGAAACCGAAGTTGTCCTGGGCGGCTTCGGGCTGGGTGATGTATTCCCAGATCGGCTCCCGTGGGCTACCGTGCACCAGGGTAAAGTCTCCAATGACCAGGGAGACAGGCAGGTGGTCTAAGAAGTCCCGGTTTTCCGGGGTCAGTTGTTCCATCGTCCAGCGACAGGCCCGGCGGGCATCGGGATTGAATTCCAGAAGGTCTACCTTCCCCAGACAGGCCCAGTCATGATTCCCGGCCACACAGACCATATCCTCTCGGCGGACGCGCTCCACACACTCGTTGGGGTCTGGGCCGTAACCGACGACATCGCCCAGACACCAGATGCGGTCCACGCCGTCCCCGATGTCCTCCAGAACCGCCTCTAAGGCGGCCAGATTTGCATGGATATCCGAGATGACCGCAAAGCGCATCGCTTCTGCTTCTACATCCTGTCCAGGGGATCCTCAATGACCGTGCCTATTGTACTACACGGTCGTCAAATCCGCAAATCCGGGGAATGGGGGCAGGGGAAAACTCAGGCCGGCCGTTGGAAGACGACAAAACGCTCTTCGAGGCGGAAGCCAAGGCTCCCGTAGAGGGAAAGGGCCGGCCGGTTGGAAAGGTTGACGGCCAGGCCCAGGGCCGTGGCACCGGCCCGGGCAAAGGCCCGCGCCGCACTCAGGACCAGGGCCCGGCCCAGCCCCTTCCGGCGGTGGGCGGCGGACACCCCCAGGTCGAGGATAAAGCCCTGGCCGGAATAGCCGGGATGCCAGACGGCCAGGCAAAGTCCGGCCAGCAGAGGGCGGTCCGGGCTGTCTCCCATTTCCGCCAGCGCCATAAAGGCAAGGGACGGGTCGAAGGGGCCGAACCCTCCCCACAGGCAACGCCGGAGGAGGCGTCTGGCTCCGGCTGCAGTGGCCAAGTCCGGGAAGAGAGCGAGGTCCTCGGGGTTGGCGTGAACCTCCTGCATCAGGGCCGCGGCATCCGAAAAGTAGTCATCCTGCCAGGGCAACAGGCGATAGCCCGCCGGAACGGCCGCCTCCGGCGGGGGCGTTTCCAGCGACAGGACCATACGCCCCCGACCGATGCTTCGGTAGCCGCGCCGGAAGAAGGTCTCCGTCAGGCTCTCGCCGACCAGGAAGGGGAATGTGGCCGAGAAACGGGCCGAGCCGGCCATTTCCTCCTCGGCCCGTCCCAGCAGGGCGTCCCGGACGGCCGGGGCCGGAGCGTGCAGAAGGTGGATACGGCCCTCACCTCCCCTTTGGCTGAAGACAACGGCGCCTACCGGCCGGCCCGCCTCCAGTGCGACCAACGCCTGCGCCCGACGGGTCGCCAGCGCCTCCACCAGGAGGTTCAGCACCACATCCCTGGCCAGGCCATAGCGCCGGCGATAATCTTCCAGCACTGCTTCCAGCGACGGCCGGCTCGGGGCGGCCGCGACAATCTCCACGGGTTTCTCCTGCCCGAACGAGGCAACATCCCTGGGAGCGCAACGCGTTACGCTCCTGTTGGATGCGGCATGCGGCCTTTCCTCCAAGGCGCAACTCGTTGCGCCCCTACTCCAGGGCGTCCAGGAGGGCTGCTGCCTCATCCGCCGTCAGCCGGCCCTCTTCTACCAGGCGTAGCACGGCCATGCGCTCCTCGTCCAGCGGAGCCGGGGCGGCCTCCTTCGCCGGAGGCGGCGGAGGGGGAGGAGGTGGTGGCGGTGGGGGAGTTGCGGCCTCGGCCCGGCGGCGGAGGCGTTCCTGAAGGCGCTGCAGGCCGGCCTGGACGCGCTCCATGCCCTGGCGGGTGGCCTGTTCGATCTTCTGGGCGATGCGTTCCCAATCCACCTGACGTACCCTTTCTTCGGCCTGGGCAGTGGCTTCCTCGGCTCGCCGGCCCAGTTCGTCCAGGTTGAGTTCCTGAAGTCGCGTTTCCACCAACCGGGCGACGCGGGCGGTGGCCTCCTCGATTTCCCGGCCGAGGCGTTCCCAGTCGGCCCGCTGCAGCCGCTCCCGCAGTTCCTCGCCCCATTCCTCCATCTGCCGGCCGAAGCGTCGTCCCCACTCTTCCATGCGCCGGCTAAAGTCGTGCACTGAACGTTCCCAATCGCCGGCCGGCCCCAGCACCACCTCGCCGTCCGCCGAAAGGTACACGTCCGGTCCCCCCTGCCCCAGTTGTACGGCCACCCGTCCTCCTTCCTGACGCTCTACGCGGTACACCTCGGAGGGTGGGACAACCCAGGAAGAGGCCTGGACGAGGAAACGGGCCGCCGTCCCTTCGGGGCAGCGTACGACGATGTCGCCCCGACTCACCAGGCGGTAGGTGCAACCTTCCCGCAGGGGCGTGTCCAGGACGATGTCGCCGTCCACCCGGCCTACAAGCAGGTCGCCCTGGACGTTGCGGACGATCAGGTCGCCTTCGGCTCGGCCGATTTCCACCGCCCCACCGATATCCCGCAGGATGACATCGCCTTCGACCTCCTTCAACCGGACGTCGCCGGCCACCTCGCTGGCGGAGAGGTCGTCGCCGGCACGCTCCAGGGAAAGGGAGGCGGCATCGTGGAGTGCGACGTCTCCTTCGACCTCGATTAGTTCCACGGCTCCTATGCGACGCAGGTTGAAATCGCCGCTCAGCACACCTCGGCCGTGGACATTACCGGCCTGGTGGATGGAGACATCCCCTTCTTCGACCAGGCCCAGGCGCACCTCTCCCACACCGGAGAGGCTCAGGTCGCCCTCGACGTTATCCACCTCCAGAGGGGCTTTCAGGCCGCGCCCGCGGACGTCCCCTTGCAAGTGGTGGAGGATAAGCGGGGCCTCCTGCCAAAGAAGGAGGTCGGCGTCGTCGTGCAGGTACAGGTGCACCCGGCCGGCCTCCTGGTGGACCTCGACATCCTCCTCCCGTTCCGTCTCCAGGCGCAGGAGACGTTCCTCGGTGCCCTGGATGTGCAAGTCCCCCTCACCTTCGATCTCGACCGAGAGGCCTTCGGCCAATTCAATCTGGCGGGTAAACATCTTTTCCTCCTTTTACGACGGCGGGTTTCGGTGGACCGCTTATTCCACATAAACTTCGACCCGCTCGCCGTCCTCTTCGTCCTCGATATCCACGATCTTCCCGGCATGGCCGCTGCGGATCAATTCCATGATTTCCTGGGGGCTCAGGGAGATGTCCTTGGGGACGAAGCGTGCGCCCATCCGCAGGGCGATCTCCATCAGTCCCAGGGGAACGTTGACGCTGACCTTGGGCTTGCCGCTTTTGAGGTCGGTGACCCGCACGCGCAGCCAGCGTCCGCGGGTGGAAGGTTCCGGTCCAGGCTTGGGCTTTTCCAGAGCGGCCAGGAGTTCGGCGGCCTCTCGGGCCTTGATCTGGCCGGCCTCCAGCATCCGCAGGATCTGCATCCGCTCCTCGCTCATCCTGCACCTCCAGGGATTTCCTCGCCGCGCAACAGGCGGATAGCCTGGGCGGAGGTCAGCCGGCCGGACTGGAGGGCTTCCAGGATTTCCCGGCGGCGCTCGGGGCCGGGGCGCATCCGGGCCTCCTCGGGCGGGAGTTCGTAGCCCAGCGCACCGGCAATCTCCTCCATGCGGCTGCGGGCAGTGCGGTAAGAGAGGCCCAGTTCCTCGCCCACCCGCTGGATGTTGCCCCGATGCTTGACCAGGAGTTCCACAAAGTGAATCTGGTCGGCGCTTAGGCGGAAGAGGGGGCTCAGGGAAAAGGCGCCTTCCAACACCGTTCCACACTGCGGGCAGCGCAGCCGCTCCAGGTACATCCGTTCACCACAGATCGGGCAGTTTCCACCAATGGCATACATCGCACACCTCCTATCTTTTATTATACCACAACTTCCGAATTTTGTCAAGTATATAACAAAAAGTGGCAAGTTTTTGGAAGTATTTTCTGCCCCTCGCCCCGGTTGCCGGGCAGGGGATGGGCACTCCAGGGGATTGATGTCGGCAGAGGCGCTCGAAGGGGAAAGTACCCTGCCTATCGGGTTGGCGACGATTCGGGCAGGATATAGGAAGGCTGGAAGTTGTTGATGAGGTCGGCGAAACCCTTATTTAGCGGACGATGTGCAGAAACAGGGTTGCGGTAGCGACCTCATCCTCAGGCCAGCCGGCGGCGGAGGCAATGCCCAGTCCCCGGAAATGTTCGGCAATGGAAAGCCACGTTTCGGCGCTTGGGCGTGCTTCGACCGGCAAGATGGAGGCCAGGGCTTTCCAAAGGTCCTCCAGGTTTATGAAAAGGAGAGAGGTGCGCGACCCCGGCAGGAAACGCAGGACGGCCTGAAATTCCTCAGAGGCGGATAGACGTTCCCCGGGGTTCGTCCGGGCCTGGGCCAGCGACCGGAGGGAGGCCTCGTCGAGGACGAGGAGCAGGAAATTGTCCGCTAGGGCGTACCCCAAGGTCAGGTCGGTTTCCTCCGGAACAGGGGAGATGCGAAAGGTCAGGCCAGAGATCTCCCGGTCGGAAAAGGAAAAACCGGCCTCCCGGCCGAGCAGGATCTCCAGTTTCTGCATGCCCTCCCGGGCCTTCTCCAGATCGCTGACCCCGATGACCAACCCAAGGCGCATGCGCATAAAGGGGGCGTCTGGCCCCAGAGGTATCCCCTCTTCCTGATCCAGCGAGATGTAAAGGCCGACTTCTCCGCCCAGCCAGGGAAGGAGGTCTTTTTCCACGTCCAGGCCCTTTCCGCTCAACTCTTCCAGAGCGCGCTGCAATTCCATATAGGCGGAGCGATCGGTCTGGCGAAGGATGGACAAGATTTCTTCCCAAGAAGTATCCAGACCGGGGACTCGGGCAGAATAGGCGAAAAGGCTTTCTTTAGGCAGAAAGGAAAGCGCCCGCTCCGGGTTGGGAGACCCACCGGCCCGGTACAAATCCTCTATACCCTCTTTGGCCAGTGCCTCACGATCGATCAAGGCGGCAAATTCTGCCCGGAGGCCTTCGGGCTCGACCCGCAAGGTGAAGGCAATTGCCTGTACGCCGGTGGTTGGGATCATACCGCCGGGGACGGTCGCCGCCTGGCGTTGGAGCGTGCCTAGATATTCTGAGGAGACATACCCCTGAAACACCCCGTCTGGGGGAAGGCGTCCGAGAAGGGTCCGGTAACCGACGTTGCTGGCCAGGGAATCCTTCTCCTCTCGCTCCAGGGCCCCTTTCAGTGTGTCCAGGTCGTTGGAGAGCAGGAGGACGCGTTCGTCGCGGAGGGCGAAGCAGACATCTTGTTGGGAAAGGACGAAGAGGGTATGCCGGCCGTAAGTGCTTTCCTGCAGGGGTATTCGGGCCTTTTCCGAGCGCAGACGGTCCAGGAAGGCGTGGAACGCCCGCACATCCCGCACCTCAGCCGCGAGGAGAAAGGAAGGAGGCTCTATACCGCCGTACATTCCGACCGGCACCTGGGTGAAACCGACGGCCAGGGAACTTCCCAGCCACGGCTCGACGTCCCGTTTCAGGCTGATGTCTGTTCCCGGAAAAAGGGGCATGTCCCAGAGCATGGCTATCCCCATCTGGAAGCCGGGGATCTCGGACAGGACGTCGGAAAGCGGCGACCAGGCCTTGGCCTCTTCTCCCAGAGGAAGGCGAATGAAAAGGCCCATCGGCACCTCGGAAGGGATGTAGGGAGATAAGGAAGAGACCTCTGTTCCCGAAGGACGGGTGAGGATCAACCCCAGGGAAATGCCGATCACCGCGAGTCCCAGGAAGGAAGCACCAAGGATCAAGAGGAGAACTTTTCTGGACATGGAGCACCTCCAGGCTATCCTAAGGCAAACTGCGTTATAGTTCATATTTTACCACGATCCACCAGGGAGTGCAAGCAGTCTAAGGGCGCCCGCCGGGTCGCCCTACCTTTTTACTCATCTCGACGAATTTGGGACACACTCTAGTCAGCCGATTTGACATCTTGCCCCCCTTTGCTTTAAAATACAGACGGGAATCGGGCGTTCTGAACGGGATCCCGGGGTGAGGCGTTCAATGAGGCAGAGGCTCAGGTTCGAGGCCAGCGTCTTTCTGAAGGTGCTGATCGGCTTGCTGGGAGGCCTAGGGGCAGCTCTCCTGGACCTTTTCCTGTGGGCCCCCCAGGCGGCCCCGGGGGACTATCGGCCGGCCGTGCTGAGCACGGTGGTGATTCCGCTTGGCGGTTTCATAGGCTGGATCCTTTCCGGAAGCCGGGCCCGCCCCCCGACCGCCGCCGCGACCTGCTTTGCCCTCTACTTTCTCTCGGCCTTTGCCGCTGCCCGCATCCGCACCTTCCTTCCCACGTGGGACTATTTCTACACTGCGGCCGGCGTGCAGGCCGTCGGCGGGCTGGCGTTGGCCGTAGGGCTGGGTTTTCACGGCCGGGGTATCCCCCAGGTCGAACGGCTGCGGGCGGACCGGGACACAGCCGGCCTGTGCGCCCTCCTGCGCCGGGGAAACCCGGCAGAGCAACGGGAAGCGGCCCGCGCCCTGGGGGAAATCGGGGATCCGGAAGGCCGGCCGGCCCTCCTGGAAGCCCTGAAGGCGGAGGACCTCCAGGTGCGTCGGGTCGCTGCCGATGCCTTGGTCGGACTGGCTACGGCGGAAGATATACCCGACCTGGAGGCCGCCCTGGAGGATGCCGATCCCTCCCTCCGCCGCCGGATCCGTGAAGTGCTGCGCTGGATCGAGGTGGACGAGGCCGCCGGCCGGCGGCTTCGCCCCGGAAGGACCGGATGAGCGCCATCGAGGAAGTCAAATCTCGACTGGACATCGTCGAGGTGATCGGGGAGCGCGTGCCCCTGAAAAAGGCCGGGCGCTCCTACAAGGGCCTCTGCCCCTTTCACCAGGAACGCACCCCTTCCTTTTTCGTCTTTCCCGAATCTCAGCACTACCACTGCTTCGGCTGCGGGGCCGGCGGGGATGTCTTCACCTTCGTCATGCAACTGGAGCGCCTGGAATTTCCCGAAGCGTTGCAACTCCTGGCCCGGCGGGCCGGGGTGATGCTCCGTCCACCTACCCCTCAGGAACAGGAAGCCGACCGGACGCGCCGGCGTCTCCTGGAAATCCACCGCGAGGCGGCCCGATTCTTCCAGGAGCAACTTCAGAGCCCTGCCGGAGCGACGGTCCGCGCCTACCTGGAGCAGCGAGGCGTTCGGGCGGAGACGGTGCGGACCTTTGGGCTGGGTTATGCCCCCGACCGCTGGGAGGCCCTCTTCTCCCATCTGCGCGAACGCGGCTATGGCGAGACCGAACTCCGCATGGCCGGCCTGGTGGTCGAACGGGAGGGGGGCGCAGGTTCCTACGACCGCTTCCGCCACCGCCTTATCTTCCCGATCCGGGACCTCCAGGGGAACACCGTCGGCTTCGGTGGGCGGGCCCTGGACGAAACCCAGCAGCCCAAGTACCTGAACTCGCCGCAAACCCCCATCTTCGACAAAGGGTCCCTTCTCTACGGCCTGGACCAGGCGGCCTCCGCCATCCGTCACGAGGGGCGGGCCGTCCTGGTGGAAGGGTACTTTGACGTTCTGATGGCCCACCAGGAGGGCTACAAAAACGTCGTCGCCCCGATGGGCACTTCCCTTACCGTCGCTCAGGTGCGCCTGCTCAAGCGGATGACCCGGCGGCTCTACCTGGCTCTGGATGCCGACGCGGCCGGGCGGCTTTCTGCCCGGCGCGACCTGGAGGTCATCCGCGAGGCTATGGATGAACGCCTGGTGCCGGTGCCAACGGCGCAGGGGTTGGTGCGTTTCGAGCGGGAACTGGACGGCGAAGTACGCATCGTAGTCCTGCCGGCCGGCCGAGACCCCGACGAGGTTATTCTGGCCAACCGGGCCGAGTGGGAGCGATGCCTGGAGCAGGCGCTCCCGGTGATCGACTTTGTGCTGGAGCAGATCGCCCAGGAGGCCGATCTGGAGACGGCCCGAGGCAAACGCGAGGCCGTGCAACAGGCCCTTCCCTTCCTGGCCGAACTCCACGACCCGGTGGAGCAGGCCCACTACATCCAGCGCCTGGCCCACCTCCTGGAGGTGGACGAGCGAGCCGTCTCCGCCGAACTGCGGCGCGCAAGGGCGAGGACAACCCCCGCCCGACCGGCAGGGCCGGAAGAGGACGTGGAGGCCTTTCCCCTCCTACCCGGGATGCGCCGGGAGGAAGTGGTCGAGGGCTACTTCCTGGCCCTGCTCTACCGCTTCCCGGCGCTCTGGGAGGCGCTGCCGGCCGGTATAGATTCCCTTTTGAGCCAGGAGGAACACCGTGTGCTCCTGGGGATGCTCCCGGCCGGCCCCTCCGATCTCGAATCCGAATTGCGCCGTTATCTGGAAGACCTGCTGGCCCGTTTTCAGGGCCAGGGTGCTTCCCCGCCCCTGCCTCTGGATGAGGATACCGCCCGACGCGCCTTCCAGGACTGCCTGCAGCGGCTCAAGGCCCTGGCCAACGAACGTCAACGCCGGGAGTATACCGAAGTGTTGGCCCAGGCTCAGGAGGAGGGAAATCAGGAACTGGCCCAGGAGGTCTTCCGGCAACTTTCTATTCTAAGTCAGCACCGGTGGGAAATTGCCATGCCGCCGCCGCGCCGGATTTTCCCGGACGCCCGACGGTATTTGAGCGACGAGGGGGGCCCTGCCACAGGCAGGGCACGGGGGGAATCGCGATGAGAACCCAGATCCCGGGTCAGGATGCCGAACGCGAGCCTAGTCCGGAGGAGTTGGCCGAAATCGAGCGGGAGGAGAACGATGCTCCTTCCTGGGCGCCCCGCCCCGAAGTGCGCCGGCTGATCGAACTGGGCAAGGAACGGGGCTATGTGACCACCGAGGAAATCCTCCAGGCCCTGCCCCGGCCGGAGAACGAACTCGGTCAGTTGGATGAAATCTACGCCGAACTGTTCGAATTCGGCGTGGAGGTGTTGGACGAGGCTCCGGCCGCGCCCCATCCGAGTGCCGAGACAGCAGCCGTCCGGCGGAGGCCCGAGGCGGAAGGGGTAGGTGTGGACGACCCGGTGCGCCTTTACCTTCAGGAAATCGGCCGGGTGCCGCTCCTTTCCCCTGAAGAAGAACTCCGGCTGGCCCGACACATTTCCGAGGCGACGCTGGCCGGCGAAGCCCTTTTGGGACTGGAGGCCCTGGAGGCGCTACGGGCCGATGACCTTCTTCCTCCGGAGAAGCGGATGTCGCCGGAGGAACACCGAAGCCGTGAGGCTTTGGTCCTGCACGGACAGCGCAGCATGCAGGCGCTCAGCCCCGGCCGCGTCCTGAGCCGGGAGGAACTGGAGGCGCTGGTCAGCCGGGGAGAAGAGGCACGCCGGCGCCTGATCGAAGCCAACCTGCGATTGGTCGTCAGCGTGGCCAAGCGGTATATCGGCCGAGGCATGTCGCTCCTAGACCTCGTCCAGGAAGGCAATATGGGCCTCCTGCGGGCAGTGGAAAAGTTCGACTATGCCAAAGGCTACAAGTTCAGCACTTACGCCACCTGGTGGATTCGACAGGCTATCACCCGTTCCCTGGCCGACCAGGGCCGCGCGATCCGCATCCCGGTGCACATGGTCGAACTCATCAACCGCCTGACCCGTACTTCCCGCCGCCTCCAGCAGGCCCTGGGGCGCGACCCCACTCCGCAGGAACTGGCCGACGAGGTCAACCTGCCGCTGGATAAGGTCATAGCCATCCTTAAAACGGCGATGGAGCCGGTCTCCCTGGAGACGCCGGTAGGGCAAGAGGAAGAAAGCCACCTGGGAGACTTTATCGAGGATCAGAAGGTGCGCGAGCCGGATGACGAGGCTTCACGCCGGCTGCTTCGGGAGCAATTGCGTCAGGTCCTCGATTCCTTGAACGAACGGGAACGGGAGGTACTTTCGATGCGCTTTGGCCTGACCGATGGCCGCATCCGCACTCTGGAAGAGGTCGGCGAAGCCTTTGGTGTCACCCGGGAACGCGTCCGCCAAATCGAGGTCAAGGCGCTGCGCAAACTGCGCCACCCCACCCGGAGCAAGAAACTGCGCGACTATCTGGAGATTTAGCCCGTTCGAAAAGCCGAGAGAGGTGGCCGGCTTCCGGGGTCGAGAAACTGACGTCCGCTCATAATTCGGTATCGGATCGGCAATCTGACCTACGGCTGGTTATAAGCGGACATCAGGTGTGTCCCAAATTTGTCGGGATGAGGCCCTCGTTTTGTTTCATCTAAATACCTTACCGAAATGGAATCGTTGCCTCACGTAATTACCTTACCGTAGCATGAGCCCACAACGCTTCTTGAAGAGCCGAAATTTGTTTACACAGTGCCACCGGGTTGAGCGACCGATAGAGGCGGGTCAGCCCCTCTTTGACGTTCGCCTCGACTTCCGGAGAAGCCAGGACCCGCTGATAGGGTGTCTGAGGCTGATCATACCGTCGGCGGACTTTGCCGTCA
>JASFBA010000087.1:0-4414 GCA_036172265.1 Chloroflexia bacterium | reverse complement strand
TCAGGATACACCCGCCGCGTGTGCCCACACGCTGTGCACTGGATGCGGTGGGACCGCACCTGCTCAAAGCGGGTATCGCGGATCGGTTTGTCCACGAAACCATGACTATGGAAGGTCGTGTTCCCACAGACGGACAACGCTCCGGCCAGGCCTGGTACTGCGTCGGTTCGACCCGCGGAATCTGTACGCGCAAGCGCATGGCTTTTCCTCTCCGGCCAACTCAGGTGGCCCCAGAGGATGATACCCGATTCCGCGGACTGCGGCCACGTAGACGGCCGCCCGGCCGAAGGCCCCTCAGGGACGATTTCAATCGGCGGTTACTTCCCACCGTTTACCGGACAATCACGGCATATATAGCGCCTGTTTCAGGTTAGTAGGTCAAGCCGCCCTATCCGTGCCCTGTGGAGGCGAAAATTAGCCCAATTCCTGCCTGCTCCGACCCCCATGTTTTCTCCGACCTACTAAGAGCCTATCCGAAAACCCCCGATGGGTGGGCGAAGGCAGTGCCTTCCCACCCGCAAACACCTCCCACAAGAGTTTTCGGATGGGTTCTAAAATTGAAACAGATACCTTGCGGTCGTCCCTTCCCTCGGCCTTTCGAGAGGTTCGTCTTCCTCAAGGCGGTCACCGATAAAAACTATAGATCGTCTCCTGAAGCAGGACCACCCCATCCCGGCTCACCGTTCGCCGGTAGGAGACAGTGGTTCCCCTGTTGCTGAGTTCGTACTGATCGATGGTGACCGTCCAGCCCGGCGAGGTGCCGTAGAAGCGGATCGTCTGGCGGGCTTGCTCCAGGTCGGTCTCCACCTGGAGCAGGAGGTAATGGCCGGTATTGTTGCGGAAGCGGAGGTCGGGGCCGCCTTGGAAAATGGTGGCGTCAAAGCCCGCCGGGGCATCCTGCTCATAATACTCCACCCGCCACAGGTGAGGGTGACGTTCGATGATCTCCAGACCGCTGTAGAGGACGGCCCGGTAGAGGGTGGTGGCTACCTGGCAAAGGCCGCCTCCCAGCCCCATCACCAGGTAACCGCCGGAGATAACCGGGGCGTAGCGGTAGCCCTTTTCCCAGGTGATGGGATAGAGGGCCTCGTTCAGGGAAAAGACCTCACCAGGGGCGATCAGCCGGCCGTGCAATTCCTGGCCGCCGATGTAAATGTTTCTGGCCCGCTCTGGAGAGGAGCCGGCGAAGGTGGAGGTGCCTTCCCCCACGAGTTCCCTCACCCCCAGTTCGGCCAGGACTCGGTCGTTTCCAGCCGAGAGGACAACGGTGCTCAGTTCGACCGTTTCGACGTCCTCCCCCCGCAGACGGCGTTCCAGGGTTACGGCGAGTTCCTCCGGAGCCCGGTTCAGGTCCAAGGCCAGGCCGTCCTGCCCGGGTCGGAAGGCGACGGGCCGCCCGTCCCGCACTTCCAAGTGGGGAGGCACGGCCGGCCGCTCCAGTTGGGGGGCCAGCGCCTTCAAGTAGGCCTGAAGTGCCTTCCGCTCCACCTGGATAGCAGGAGGGGAGGTGCGCCGGATCTGCAGCCAGGAAGCGATCTCGGCGGTCTCGGCCTGCCAGACGTGCTCGCCGCAGCGCAGGGTGATCGGCCGGCCGGCCCGCCCCGCTTCCTCCACCAGGCGCTCAACCTCGGCCCCGGTCAGGGCCATCGTCTCGGTCACGACCGGCAGGGCGATGACCCAGGGGGACTCCCTCGCCGGCCCCCGGCCCTCGGCCAGGAGAGAGAGGGCCGCCCGCAGCCGGGCCTCGGCCTCCGGCCGGTCCAGGTGCCGGCCGTCCCGTCCGGGAAGGACCTCCCATCGCCCCTCGTTCCAGGCCAGTTTCGGCGGGCCAGCCGGCCGCTCCAGAGGGCCGGCCAGGCGCTTCAGCACCCCGGCCAGCACCTCATCCTCCAGGGCGGCCAGAAGGGGTACATCCTGCCCCAAAAAAGCAAGGCGCAGTTGCTCCCACCAGCGCGAAAGGGCCGAGCCGCTCCGGCCCAATGCCCAGGCCTCCTCCAAGGCCTCGTCCACTCGGTAGCGCAGGCCCGCTTCCTCTGCCGTCATCGTCCACCTCTCGGTCCCGGCCTCCAAAAGGAGGAGCCGGTCCAAGGAGGGGGATAGACTTTGTTCCAGGAGATGGCGGGCCTGGTCGTAGGAAAGGCCGCCCAGGTCCAATCCGGCCAGGCGCACACCGGGGAAGAAAGCCTCCTCGTACCGCCAGGCGAAAATCCTTCCCAGGAGCAGGTTCAGGACAAACACCACCAGGAGGAGCAAGGCCCCCAGGATACGTCCAGGGGTATGGGCTCTGAAGGCTGGTCGAGGAAAAAGGAGGCCGACCGCCCGGCCTGGTCGAGCAGACTTGCCGGGAAGGCGAACCGGCAAAAGGGGAATGTTCTCCCCCGTTAGCAGGACCTTGGCCCAAGCGTTTTTCGAGTCCAGAGCCAGGGCCTGTCGGGCACAGGCGATTCGGGCCTCCGGCTCCGCAAAAGTTGCCCCCAGGAGGGCCCACAGGTCGGCATCCTGGTCGTCCAGGGCCAGGGCCTGCTGGAGGTAGGCCTGGGCCTGCAGCCTCCGGCCGGCCTGCAGCGCGGTTTCGCCTTCCTGACGAAGATGGGCCAGGGCCAGGCGGCGCATGAGGAAGCGGCTTGCCCGGTCTGCGATTTCTCCCGGCATCGGCCCTCCTTTCGTTCCCATCGGCCGGCCGAATTTCTGTGCCTTTATCATAGCACAGGGGAAAGGCGGGTGTCAACGACGGAACGGGTGCTTGACGGGAGGAGGGGGCAGTGGTAGGATGAGAGCGGAGAACGGAGTGCGGAGGGCGGAGAGGGAGGGACAGGGGGATGGGAGGGCGAGGCTTTTGCCGGGTCGAAGGCCATCATGAGGAGGCGACATGGAACGCGATGAACTGGCGCGTTACCTGGACGAGTACCTGAAGATACGGGAAATCGCCGACGATTCGCGCAACGGGCTGCAGGTAGAGGGCCGGCCGGAGGTTCGGCAGGTGGCGCTGGCGGTGGATGCATGTCTTGCCGCCTTCCAGAAAGCCGTCGAGGTGGGAGCCGACCTGCTCATCGTCCACCACGGCCTTTTCTGGCAATCCTACCATCCCCTCACGGGGGTTCTCCTCCGACGTGTCCGCACCCTCCTGGAGGGCGGAGTCTCGCTCTATGCCGCTCACCTGCCTCTGGATGCTCACCCGGAGGTAGGGAACAACGTCGGCCTGGCCCGTCTCCTGGAACTGGAGGTGGCCGGTCCCTTTGGGACGTACCACGGCGTATCCATCGGGCTGGAGGCGCATCCGGCCGAACCGCTCCCGGCCCCGGAACTGGCCCGAAGGCTCCAGGAGCGCCTGGGTAGCCTGGTGACGCTTCAGGCCTACGGCCCGCCCCTGGTCCGGCGGGTGGGCATCGTCTCCGGGGGCGGCGCGGAACTCATCCGCCAGGCCGCCGAGGCGGGGCTGGACCTCTTCCTCACCGGAGAACGCAGCCACACCTTCTACCACGAGGCCGAGGAGCGGGGCCTCCACGTCCTCTACGCCGGCCACTATGCCACCGAGACGCTCGGCCTCCGGGCCCTGGGCCGGCACTTGACCGAGCGCTTCGGCCTTCCTGCCGTCTTCCTCGATCTTCCCACCGGCCTGTAGCCGGCCCAGGAGGCCAGAAATGGAATACCTTTCCTTCCCCTGGCCGGAATTAGAGGGTAAAAATTTTCCCATAAGGCATCAGGAAATCCGTTCGGGGGCGGATTTTTATCGCGCCATGGTGGAAAAGGCCTCCAAATGCAACGGGGAGGTGGTACTGGCTCTCCGCCGGCCGGATGGCCGCCTTCTCCTTCACACCAAGCCGTTCTATCCGCCGCACACCTGGCGACTGCCCAGCGGGGGAATCCGGATCGGGGAAAGCCCGGAGGAAGCCGCCTGTCGGGAAGTGGAGGAGGAGACCGGGCTATCCGCCCGTCCGGAGCGCCTCCTGGGGGTGCTGACCTACACCCTACGAAGCGAGGCCGGGGAGGTATCGTTTGCCTCTGTCCTCTTCCTCTTTCGCACCGAAGGAGGCCGGCCGGCCCCACGGGACACGGGCGAGCGCATCGGCGGCTATCGCTGGGTGAAGCCAAAAGGCCTGTACCGCGTGGCGGCGCACCTCCGCCGCTTACCCCTGCCCTGGCGCGATTGGGGATACTTCCGTGCCCCGGCGCACGACTTTGTCGCCGCCGTCCTGGGCTGAACTTTTCCCCTCCCCACTCCCTTTTCTCGGGAGAGGGGGACAGGGGGTGAGGGCTTCCGGCCGGCGGGCCGGGCCGCTCGGCCCAAGGCGTGTCCCGAAGCGCCGGCCGGCCCCTTTGTCGGGGGCTCTGCCCCCTGCACCCCCGTCGGGGGGTATGGCATACCCCCCGAAGCCCCCCGCAGAAAGGCACTACCGCCGGCTTCAAAGTGTCC